>CAVCAW010000038.1:0-33492 GCA_963600315.1 Bacteroidaceae bacterium
CGCTCCCGAGGCTAAAGACGGTTATGCCTTCGACGGCTGGAGCGACAGCACTACCGTAATGCCTAGCCACAACCTTGACATCTATGCCAAGTGGAAACAGCTAACTTTCACCATCAAATACTGGAACGGCGAGACCCTGTTCAAGACCATCACCGTAGGCGCAGGTGACCCGATTCCGACAGTAGAAACACCTGAGGCAGCTGAGGGTTATGTCTTCGACGGTTGGAGCGACAGCACTGCCGTGATGCCGACCCACAACCTTGACATCTATGCCAAGTGGAAGCAACAGACCTACACGGTGAGCTACATCGTCAACGGCACCACCATACACACGGAGCAAGTGGCCTATGGCGACATGGTGAAGCTCTATGACTACACGCCCGACGGAAGCCACGTGTTCATCCAGTGGATTGGCGACAGCTATGAGACTATGCCCGCCCACGACATAAGCTATGAGGCACAACTCGCACTGCTGGGCGACGTTGACCTTGATGGCAACGTCAACTCAAGCGACGTGGTTGCTATCTACAACTACATCATGAGCGGTGAAAGTTCAGGCATCATTGAAGCGTGTGCCGACATCGATGGCGATGGCAAGATAAACAGTGCCGATATCGTTGCCGAATACAACGTGATCACCTATGGCACACAACCTGCCAGTAAGGCATACCACAGAGCCTTGACTGATGCACTGAAATAAGGATTCAACCTAATCAACACAAATTTTATCTAACTGATATAGAAGTTATGAAACGCATAAAAGTTCTGCTTTTGCTGGCATTCGTAGCAGCACTAACCACCAAGGCAGGCATACTGAAATTTAGCTCTACAACCAGCTATCGCATCGAATCGGTATACTACTATGGCAGCGGTGTCGGGTTGGGCGCCAACCACAGTGTCAACTCGCCCCTTTGTGTGCAGCGCAACGTAAACTTGACGAGCGATGGCGACTGCTTGTGGTACTTTGAATATAAGGGTGACGGCAAATATGCCATTCGCAATGCCAGCACCTCACAGTACATAAGCATTGACGACAACTACGAGAACTCCACACAGATTCTGCGCTACCTACATTTGTCCACCACCTTGGAGGACGATGATGCGTCGCTGTGGTACATCAAGGCTACGAAGTATAACAATAACGATGTCTACTACTTCCAGAGCGTAAACAAACCCACATACTACTTCAATGTGCGTACCTCGTCGCTCGTGCTCGGTGCCTATAATCTCGGTACAGACGAAACTCCGGCATACAGCAACGAGACCTTCGGGCTCTACGACAGCGAGGGCAATGCCTATGTGCAAGAGGAATGGGGCACAGAGCCGGAACCCGAACCTGAGCCTGAACCTGAGCCTGAGCCTATAGCAGTCGACAGCACAAGTCTCCTACCCTACAACTGCCCCGTGATGCACGTGTATAGAGCAGACGGCAGGCTGGAGGCTTTCCCTACAGACTATATTGTGGAGAGCAGTGTCACCATCGACTCGGTGAAGATAACTGCAGTCAACGGACAGACCTACAGCTATGCCGCCTATGAAGTGGACTCGGTATCGATGAATGCACCTGTCATGCCGCACTTCAACACCTTCAAGTTCAACAACAAGTATAACCACCACATCATTGACGACAGCCAAGGGATATTCTATGGCGATAGCCTCATAACCGCCTATGTCGTCGGCATTGGCAAGAACTTGCGCCCATCGTTCAAGCTTGACGACAACACTCAGGCTTGGATTGGCGACAAGCCGCAGATGAGCAAGAAGACAAGCGCACGATTTGACCACGACATACATTACACCGTCGCCCACCGCGGCTACACTATACTGCGCCAGCGACTAGACAGCACCTACGCTATGTGTCCCTACGGAAGCGAGACGACGGTGAGAGTAGACTTTGCCACCGACCACGCCACGGGCACATACACGGTACCGACAATTAGAATCAACACAGAGTCGGGAGCTGCAATTAGTTCAAGGACAACCTATGTAAAAGCTACCATATCTATCGATGGCGGTGGAGTGTTTCCCGACATGGCAGAGACCGAAATAGAGATTAGAGGACGCGGCAACAGTTCGTGGGCAGGCGCATCGGGCAAAAGCCCATATCACATGAAGTTCGCCTCGGGTGTCAAGCCATTGGGTCTGACCAAAGGTAAGCACTGGAATCTCATAGCCAATGCGCAGAAATACTCCATGACTACCAACGCTGTCGCCATGAAGATGGCTCAACTGGTAGAAACGGCAGCCTGCAACCACGAAATACCCGTGGAACTGTATCTCAACGGTGATTACCGCGGCTCATATAACTTCACTGAGAAGATAGGCTTTGCCAACAACAGCGTCGACCTGTCGTCGGAGACCTATGCCACGATGCTTGAACTCGACAGCTACTATGACGGGGACTATAAGTTCAGAACTACAAACTATAGTTTGCCAGTTAATATCAAGGAACCTGATTTCGAAAACGACAGCACGACCGAATTGACGATGGACATCATCCAGAGTAGCGTGAACCGCGTAACCGATGCACTATACAACGGCGAAGATATATCCTACATGGTAGACCTCGACTATTTGGCACGCTTCTTGTTTGTAGACGAGTATACCGTCAACTTCGAGTTGATGCACCCTAAGAGCACGTTCTGCTACAACCCCAATGTGATGAACGCTGACTCTAAATTTATCTTCGGCCCCGTGTGGGACTTCGACTGGGGCTATGGCTATGTCAACAACAGGAACTACTTCACAGCCCACGCCACCGTGGAATACTGGAACCGCACAAGTGGTGCCGGTTATCCATGGGTATACCAACAGCGCTACTGCGGAGAAAAGTTCGACAAAAAATACTACAACCTATGGCATGAGTTTGTGACCGAAGGCAAGTTGGACGAACTGGTTGACTTCTGCGACGACTACTACAAGTATGCCGCCAAGTCGTTTACTCACGACAACACCAAGTGGAGTCACGGAGACGCCACCACCTATGCAACCATCACGGAGAATGCCAAAAGCTGGCTTCGCACCCGAGCGAACTACATCTTGACCTACCTGACAGACTCGCTGGACTACGGCAGCAAGGGGTATCTCACATCACACCTCGACCCAATTCCGGGCGACGTGAACGGCGACGGACGAGTGACGACTGCCGACGTAGTCTGCGTGTTCAACAACATATTGGGACTACCCAACGAGGAGTTTAATTTCCCACAGGCCGACATCGATAGCAACGACATTATCACCATAGCCGACCTCGTAGGTGTACGCAGTTTGATTGGAAACTACAAGTCGAATGGCTTCTACGGACTGCCTGAGGCCGAAGCAACATTGAGCACCAGCCCGTTAAGCATAGGGCAGCAAGGTGTGGAAATCCCGCTGACCGTCAATGTGGATGCCGGCAACTACTGCGGCATGCAGTTTGACCTAAACATACCGGCGGGCATGACGATTGAAGACCTAGACATCACGCAGTCAATGCCTGACTTCGACATCAACATCGTGGCGATTGACCCTGAGGAGGGACAGTCAACGAGCGTTGACCGCTATCGCGTGTCGATATACTCTTCTGCCAAGCACTTGATACCACAAGGCAGTTCTACAATCTACTTGCGGCTCGACTGGGGCACTCACGAGGAAAGCACTGAAATGCTCTGCGCCAATATGTCGGAGATAATGTTCGTAAGCTCGGCTGGCGAAGACGAGAGAAGTGACTCGCGCACAGCCACGTTTGTACACAACCAGCTGACGGGCATCAACAACGCTGTGGTTTCCGTTGCACAAAATGGTTCGTCAGTCACTGTGGCTGCAGGGCAAGACACTGCCGTGCCCGTATACTGCGTAGACGGCCGCATATTCCGCGTAATCAATCTCAAAGCGGGCACAAACCGCATCAACTTGCCTTCAGGCATCTATATTGTCAACAACAAGAAACTGCTGATACCGTAATGACCGTAACCGAACTGATAAGTCAGACAGAACATACGAATTTCTCGTTTGAGGTACTGCCTCCGCTCAAGGGAGCAGGAATAAGGAAACTGCAAGACGACATTCGCAGTCTGCTGGAATATGACCCGAAATATATAAACATAACGACCCACCGCAGCGAAGTGGTGATGAAGGATTTGGGCAATGGGCTGATGGAGCGCTCCACGCTACGCCGCCGCCCAGGCTCTGTGGCAGTGGCAGCCGCCTTGCAGCAGGAGTTCAACATCCCTATTGTGCCTCACATCTTGTGTTCGGGCTACACTCGTGAGGAGACCGAATACGTGCTCATAGACCTGCAGTATCTGGGCATATCGAACCTACTGTTGCTCAGGGGTGACAAGGCTCGCGAGGATTCATCGTTCCGCCCTACCCCCAACGGTTATTCTCACACCACAGAGCTGCAGGAGCAAGTCAACAACTTCAACAAGGGATTGTTTGTTGACGGAACACCCATGAAGCAGTCGGGGGCAGCCTTCAGCTACGGAGTGGCATGCTATCCCGAGAAGCACGAAGAGGCTCCCAACCTCACGACCGATGCCTCGTGGTTCAAGAAGAAGGTGGAACTTGGGGCTGACTATGGTGTAACACAGATGTTCTTCGACAACAAGAAGTATTTTGACTTTGTAAACCGCATGAAAGCAGAAGGGGTGAGCGTGCCTATCATACCCGGTATAAAGCCGCTGGCAAAGAAGAGCCAGTTGACTATGTTGCCACGGCTCTTTCACTGCGACCTGCCAGAGGAACTCACCGAAGAGGCCTACAAGTGCAAGGACGACGAGCAGATTAAAGCCCTCGGCGTGGAGTGGTGCACCCACCAGTGTCGCGAGTTGATAAAGGCTGGCGTGCCGAGCATACACTTCTACATGACAGGCAACGTAGACAGTCTGCGCAAGGTCGCCAAAAACATATTCTAAACGGCTAAAGAAAAATATCAAAACAGACCTAAACGTGTTGCAAGCGGCTAAAGAAAAATTTCAGCGGGCAAAAAGCAAATTCCCAAAGCAGTAAAAGAATTCTTCAAACAGCCGGAGACGCAAAAACAGGCAGCTAAGATTAGACTTCAGACGGCGGGACAATTGTTTATAGAGACGCCAGTAGAGTTGCTTAAGACGGCGGAAGAATAACTTGAGACAACAGAAGGATTGTTTGAGACTACTGAAGAAATGCTTGAGACGATTGAAGAGTTGCTTGCAAACGGATAAGAACGAAATCTAGACCACGTGCCAGGGCAATGGCACTTCAGGAGAGCGCAAGACGATGCAATTTGAAGATGTCATAGGACAAGAAGAAGTAAAGAGAGCATTGAGACAACAGGCCAATGCGGGCCGTTTGCCTCACGCCCTTCTGCTCGTTGGTGAGACGGGCTATGGCACTATGGCCTTGGCTTTGGCTCTGGCCAATTTCGTATTGTGCGACAACAGCACCGAGAGCGACAGCTGCGGAGTCTGCTCCAAATGTGTCAAGGTCAACAAGTTCATACATCCCGACCTCCACTTTTCGTTCCCTGTCATCAAGAAGTCGGAATCCACCACCTCAGACTCCTACTCGAAGGAATGGCGTGAATTCTTGTCAAACGACAAATATTTTGACCTGAAGGACTGGTTGACCGTCATGGGAGCCGACAAGAAGCAGGCCATCATACCTGAGGCTGAAAGCCAGAACATCATAGAGAAGCTGAGTCTGACCCCATATGAGGGAGGTTGGAAAGTGATGATTATATGGTTGCCAGAAAAGATGGGGGCATCGCCAGCCAACACGTTGCTCAAGACGTTGGAGGAGCCTTCGGGCAAGACGCTGTTCATATTGTGCAGCGAACACCCCGAGCAGATGCTGACGACCGTGTTGAGCCGCGCACAGCGTATCGACGTGCCGCCCATCAAGACCGAGGACTTATGCGAGTCGCTGACCACCCTGCGCGGAATTGACAAGACGGCTGCAGCCGACATAGCCCGCATTTCCAAAGGCAACTACCTGACAGCACTGCGCCAACTATGCGACGACGAGACTTCGCAAGTCATGCTCGAGAATTTCATGAGCCTGATGAGGATGGCCTACAAGCGCGACGTGGCAGGTCTTGCAGGATGGAGCGACAAGTTGTCGCAACGAAGCAGGGACGAGCAAAAACAGTTGCTGGCCTACATGCAGAATATGCTGCGCGAGAACTTCATGTACAATTTCGGCAGACCTGAACTGAACTACATGACTCGGCAGGAACTGGCCTTTGCCAAGAAGTTTGCGCCCTTCATCAATGAGCGCAACATCATTGGATTCGCCGAGGAGTTTCAACACGCCCAAGACGATATTTCCAACAATGTCAACTCCAAGACCGTCTTGTTCAACCTTGCCCTGCGGAGCATCATACTCATCAGGACTATATAGAGCAACTTGACTCAGAGCCTCGCCCCCAGCGTGGCAACCAATTAAAACAACGATACCAACATGACAGACAAAGACAACCATATGAACGACAATACGATATGCTGCGCTGGCCGCGGACTGAGTGCCAAAGGCTGCAGCCGCACCGACAAGCAGCTCAACACCTACGACTACTTGGCTGACGTGCCAGGCGCCATACAGATGACAGACCTTGTGGAGGTGCAATTCAAGAATACCCACAAGGACTATTTTCTCAACTCCAACCACCTGGCCCTTAACAAGGGAGACGTAGTGGCAGTGGAGGCATCGCCCGGCCACGACATTGGTACAGTGAGCCTTACGGGACCGCTCGTGCCGCTACAGATGTCTAAGCAGCGCCTCAAGCCCGATGCTGGCACCCGGCGCATCTATCGTTTGGCCAAGGAGGTCGACATGGAGAAATTCTACGAAGCCAAAGCTCTGGAGCAAAGCACCATGATTAGGTCGCGCGCCATAGCCAAGGAGCTTGGTCTGGACATGAAGATAGGCGACGTGGAATATCAGGGTGACGGCGGCAAAGCCATCTTCTACTACATAGCTGACCAACGCGTAGACTTCCGCCAGCTCATCAAGGTGCTGGCGCAGGAGTTTGGCATACGCATCGAGATGAGGCAAATCGGCGCACGCCAGGAAGCGGGACTCATCGGCGGATTTGGTCCGTGCGGCAGGGAGATGTGCTGTGCGACATGGATGAAGAACTTCAGTACAGTGAGCACTGGTGCTGCCCGCTGTCAGGACGTTTCGCTCAATCCGCAGAAGCTCGCCGGGCAGTGCGCCAAACTCAAGTGCTGCCTCAACTATGAAACAGCAGTCTACAGCGAAGCACTGCAGAAACTGCCGCAGCGCAACATAAGCCTTGAGACCAAAGATGCCACTTACTATTACTTCAAGGCCGACATCTTGGCAGGGCTTGTAAGCTACTCCACCGACAAGCATTTCGCTGCCAACATTGTGACCATCACGAGCCAGCGCGCCAGCGAAATAATAAAGCTCAACCAACA
The DNA here is from genome assembly GCA_963600315.1 of Bacteroidaceae bacterium. GTDB lineage: Bacteria > Bacteroidota > Bacteroidia > Bacteroidales > Bacteroidaceae > UBA6382. The sequence continues at coordinate 7,398 of CAVCAW010000038.1, forward strand.
GGGCGAAAAGCCAGACACCCTTCTCGACGAAACAGCTGCATCGCAGAAACCTGAAATCGTAGATCTAGCCGAACAAGACAGCTTGACGCGTTTCGACAAGAGCAAACGTAGGAAGAAGAAGGGCAAACGCCCCGACAACAAGGTGCAGGATGCCGAGGACCAAGCAAAAAGTGCTGACAGCCAAGCCAAGAACACCGATAGCAAGGCGAGGAGTGCTGAAAATAGGGCTAAGAATGCTGAGAACAGAGCGAAGAATGCCGACAACAGCAATGCCCACAAAGCCGAAGGCAGAAACAAACCTGCTCACCGAGACAAGCCGCAGAGAGCAGAGCGGCCCGACGAGTCCATCCAACAATCTGCCGAAGGGCAGAGCACCCAGGAGCCACGCCACCACAACAACCGCAGGCGCAACTTCAGAAGCCGACGACCCAATCGCAACAACGATGGCCAGGAGTAAGGCGGCATTTCTCGCAGTCCTCATGATGCTGTGTGCCGTGTGGAGTTGCGACAGCAGACGGGCCATAATCGATAGCTATGTGTCGCTGCCCTCGACCGGATGGGACACGTACGACACACTCTCCTACCCCATTGACAGCATAGAGAGTTCGGGCGACTACACGTTGGCAGTGCACGTGCGCACCACGCGCAACATACCGTTTCAAAGCATCAAGGTCGTTGTGGAGCAGAACTACGACAAACCGCAACTGCAGTTGCGCGACACCATGGAGGTGGAGCTAGCCGACGACCAAGGCAACCTTGAGGGACAGGGGCTATATCTTTACACCACTGGAACCGACTCCCCTCACTCGCTTCACCTGAGCAGAGGCCAGCGCGGTGAAGTGCGCCTCACCCACATCATGAGGTGCGACCCACTGCCAAGCATCAGAGATGTCGGCATCAGCATCTCCAGCCACTAGCAGGCCACAGAAAACTATCTCCCCCACCCAACAACCAAATCCCTTAAATCAATGTATATTGCAGCTATCGACATAGGGTCAAACGCCATCAGACTGTTAATCAAAAACACCGAGCATTCGAAATTCTTGGCTAACATCGACACTATCCATGAAGACGAATACTATCAAAGAGTTCCGTTGAAAAGTGGCATCGACACCTTCACCCATGGTGCCATTCAGCCCAGGACCGTTGCTCTGCTCACCTACTCGATGTGCCAGTTTGCAGTCAAGATGAAAGAGTATGGCGTCAGCAAATACCGAGCCTGCGCCACGTCAGCCTATCGCGATGCGACCAACTCCTCAGCGGTGGTTAGGCGAGTGAAGCAAATCAGTGGGCTTGACATTGACGTCATCACCGGCGACGAGGAGGCTCGGCTCACGCGCTGCAGCTTCCACCCCAGCAAAGAACAGGCCAACGACACATTTCTGTTTGTTGACGTAGGCGGAGGAAGCACTGAAATAAGCCTTGTGAGAGAAAGCGAGACAATCTATGCCCACTCTTTCAAGGTTGGATCAATGCGCTATGTGTGCAACACTCAGTCGAAGGAGGAAGAAGAAGCCCTCGACAAAGCCTTGGAAGGTCTTGCGCTAAAACACAATCCCATTCGCTACGTAGGCGTTGGAGGTTGCGTCAAGAAAGTAAGGAGTATGCTCAATGGGAGCGACAATCACTGCTCCATAAACGTAGATGACATGAACGACCTCTACGAAAATTTCCGCCAGCTCACCCCCAAGCAGATTGCCCAGAAATACTCCCTGCCGCTTGAGCGCGCCGACATCATGACCCCTGCGTCGTCTATCTTCCTGCGCATAGCCCGCAAGATAAATGCCTCGGAAATCATTGCGCCCAACATCGGAGTACGCGACGGAATAATCACAGAACTTTACCTATCACAAAACTTATAGTTCAAAATGGCACTTTCGCCTCAAGCTTGCCCCAACTCGGCGGCGAAAATTATTGAGGCAAACTGCCATTTTTTTTGTGCCGACGGGGGAATTTCGGCGGAAACGGATGTGCGTTTCGGCGGAAATTGATGACTGTTTCGGCGGAAATTGACAAGCGTTTCGGCGGAAAATGGGTCGCCATGTGGTTGCCGGCAATCGTTGGGTGTGGCTACAGACAATCAATGTGGTCGATTGGGGCTGTCAGCTCAGGGTGCAGTTTGCGCATAGTAGGAGGGCTACAAGATTCTCTTTTTCAAAAAGTTTAGGGCGTGGTCAATAAAAAGGCGGTATTTGTTGGACGTAAAAAAATAATGTTGTAATTTTGCAGTACACTGAGTGAGTGAGAGGTCCACGGAGCTGGACTTCTCACTTTCGGTTATAAAGAAGCCAGCCGGAACGTAGAGCCCGTTAGCGCTTTTGGATTAAACTTAATTTTAGCGACTGAAGAATGATTGAAAAAGAGAAGGTTAGATGCCTAGTGAATCAATGGCTTGACGGCAAGGATTATTTTCTCGCCGATTTGACTGTTTCGGACGACGACCGCATTGTGGTTGAGATTGACCACAAGGAGGGCGTCTGGATTGACGACTGCGTGGAACTGAGCAAGTTCATAGAGTCTAACCTCGACCGCGATGTTGAGGACTATGAGCTCGAGGTGGGCAGTGCCGGCATTGGCCAGCCCTTCAAGGTGCGTCAGCAGTATGACAACAATGTCGGCGCAGAGGTAGAGGTGTTGCTGACCGACGGCAAGAAGCTCAAGGGCGTGCTCAAGTCGGTGGACGACAGCGGCATCGTGGTCACCGTGAAGACCAAGATGAAGCCCGAAGGCGCCAAGCGCCCCAAGATGGTCGACGTGGACACGACTGTGTCGTTTGGCGACATCAAGGAGACGAAGGCTGTCATAAATTTCTAAACTAAGGGGGAGCGGAGATGTGCCTGGTCATGGTGGGCCGGGCGACTGAGTTTGCCCTTCGACCAACTGGAAGAAAAGAAAAATATATACATAAAATGGCAAAGAAAAACATAGACACAGTTAGTCTTATAGACACTTTTGCAGAGTTTAAGGAAACGAAGAGTATTGACGCAGCTACGATGGTGAGTGTGCTGGAGGAGAGCTTCCGCGGCGTAATCGCCAAGATGTTTGGCTCTGACGACAACTATGATGTCATCGTCAACCCTGCCAAGGGTGACTGCGAGATATACCGCAACCGCGTGGTGGTGGCAGACGACGAAGTGGCCGACACCAACCGCGAGATTTCGCTCAGCGAGGCTCGCAAGATTGCTGACGACTATGAGATTGGTGAAGACGTGAGCGAGCGTATTGACTTCACCAAGTTCGGTCGCAGAGCTATACTGAACCTTCGCCAGACCTTGGCGGGCAAGATTCTTGAGTTGGAGCACGATGCTCTCTACAACAAGTATAAGGACCGCGTGGGCGAGGTGATAAGCGGCGAGGTCTATCAGATATGGAAAAACGAGATGTTGCTCATCGACGACGAGGGCAACGAGTTGCTCTTGCCCAAGAACCAGCAGATACCGGGCGACTTCTTCCACAAGGGTGACATAGTGAGAGCTGTAGTGAACCGTGTGGAGAACACCAATAACAACCCCAAGATTTACCTCAGCCGCACGGCTCCGGAGTTCTTGCAGAGACTGCTCGAGGCCGAAGTGCCCGAAATCAACGATGGTCTCATCACGGTGAAGAAGGTGGCACGTATTCCTGGCGAGCGCGCCAAGATTGCCGTAGAGAGCTATGACGACCGAATTGACCCAGTGGGTGCTTGTGTGGGCGTGAAGGGCCGCAGAGTTCACGGCATTGTGCGTGAGCTCCACAACGAGAATCTCGATGTGCTCAACTACACTTCTAACGTAACCCTCTTCATGCAGCGTGCCTTGAGCCCAGCTACGGTGACGAGCATTACGCTTGACGAAGAGAACAAGACCGCCCAGGTGTATCTCAAGCCCAAAGAGGTGTCGCTTGCGATTGGCCGCAATGGTCTCAACATAAAACTGGCGAGCATGATAACGGGCTACACCATCGACGTGTTCAGGGAGTCTAACGAAGACGAGCCTCAGATTGACGACATCTATCTTGACGAATTCAAGGATGAGATTGAATCATGGATTATAGATTCGCTCAAGGCTGCCGGCTATCAGACAGCACGCCAGATTTTGGCTGCATCGCACGAAGAAGTGGCAGACCAGGCTGACCTGGAACTCGACACTGTTGACGACGTAATCAAGGTGCTCAAGGAGGAGTTTGACCAGGAGTAAGCGGTCTCGGTACGGCAAGGCACCAAGAAGTCTTCTCGGATTAGTAAATTAGCATAAAATAATTTTATATAGCAATTAATGAGCGTTAGATTAAATAGAGTTTTAAAAGAGTTCAACATCGGACTGCAGACCGTTGTGGACTTTCTGGAGAAGAAAGGGTATAATGTCGATGCTGACATGAATGCGAAGATCACCGAAGAGCAGTACGACATTGTGAAGAAGGAGTTCGGCAGCGACAAGACCCAGAAGCAGGAGGCTGAGGACATCAGCACCAAGAGGGCTGAGGAGAAGAAGGCCCAGGTCAAAGCTTCCGTTAAGGAAATAAAGACGGAACTGCCCAAGCAACCGCAATTCAAGACGGTAGGCAAGGTGAATCTTGACAACCTGTCACCCAAACACACCGTCACTACGCCCGAAGCTCCTAAGCCAGCCGAGGTTGTAGCCCCCAAGAAGGAAGAACCGGTAAAGACGGCACCCGTTGCTAAAGCTCCGGTTGCACCTGAACCGACTCCCGAGCCTGCTCCAGAGCCTACTCCAGAGCCAGTCAAAGAGCCAGCTCCCGAACCAGCTCCTGTGGCAACTCCCGCACCTGTAGCTACCGCTACTCCGGCTGAAACTGCAGCAACGCCGGCAGAGGAAGAGAAAGCGGCTACGCCATCTTCGGACGGCGTCTTCAGACCAGGCAAGGCGCAGACGCTGGAGGGTCCCAAGGTGCTCGGCACCATTGACTTGTCGACTATCAACGAGACGACTCGCCCTAAGAAGAAGAGCAAAGAAGAACGCAAGAAAGAGCGTGACGAGAAGATACGCCAGCAGTTTGCAGTGCCGGCCAACAAGAAGAAGCGCAACCGCATACAGCCCAACAAGGTTGACATCAACTCGGAGGGCAATGCCATTGCCAACAACCAGCAGTCTGGCAACAACAATGGCAACAACAACAAGAACCAGAAGCAGAAAGGCAGAAACCAGAAATTTGCCAACAACGGCGGAGCTCACGCTGCGGTCAAACCGGCTGTGTCTGACGAGGATGTAGCAAAGGAGGTAAAGAAGACCTTGGCGCGCCTGCAAAACAAGAAGGCTTTTGCCAGCGGCGTGAAGTATCGCCGCGAAAAGCGTGACCAGATACGCGACAAGATGGAGCAACAGCTCAGCGAAGAAGCATCAGAGAGCAAGACGCTCAAGCTCACAGAGTTTGTTACCGCCAACGAGCTTGCGAGCATGATGGGAGTGCCCGTGACCAAGGTTATCGGCACGTGTATGAGCATCGGCATGATGATAAGCATCAACCAGCGCATGGACGCTGAGACTATCAACATGGTGGCCGAAGAGTTTGGGTTCAAGACCGAATATGTCAGCGCTTCAGTATCGGAGGCTGTACAAGAGGAGGAAGACCAGATTGAAGACCTCGAGCCGCGCGACCCGATTGTGACTGTGATGGGTCATGTGGACCACGGTAAGACTTCGCTGCTCGACTGGGTGCGCAAGAGTAATGTCATAGCAGGCGAGGCCGGTGGCATCACACAGCACATTGGTGCCTACAACGTAAAGTTGGAGAATGGGCGCAGAATAACATTCCTCGACACTCCGGGCCACGAGGCCTTTACCGCCATGCGTGCCCGTGGTGCGCAAGTGACCGACATTGCCATCATCATCATCGCCGCTGACGACGACGTGATGCCTCAGACCAAGGAGGCAATAGCCCACGCTCAGGCAGCCGGTGTACCCATGGTGTTTGCCATCAACAAGATTGACAAGCCGGGAGCCAATCCTGACAAGGTGAAGGAGTCGCTGGCCAACATGAACCTCCTCGTTGAGGACTGGGGCGGAAAATATCAGTGTCAAGAGATATCGGCCAAGAAAGGCGTAGGCGTCAATGAGCTGCTTGAAAAGGTATTGCTCGAAGCCGACATGCTTGAGCTGAAGGCTAACCCCAACCGCAAGGCTACGGGTACTATCATAGAGTCGTCGCTCGACAAGGGTCGTGGCTATGTGGCAACAATATTGGTGAGCAACGGCACGCTGAGCATCGGCGACAATGTGATCGCCGGCACGTGCTATGGTCGTGTGAAAGACCTCACCGACGAACGCGGTCGCAAGATTAAGAGTGTAGGTCCTGCCAGAGCGGCTACACTGCTCGGACTCAACGGAGCTCCTCAGGCGGGCGACACATTCCACGTGATGGACTCTGAGCCCGAAGCTCGCGAAATAGCCAACAAGCGTCTGCAACTGCAGCGCGAACAGGGCATCCGCACACAGCACCGCATCGGTCTGGAGGAAATCGGCGCACGCATCGCCATGGGTGGCATTGAGGAACTCAACATCATCGTCAAGGGCGACGTGGACGGTTCGGTGGAGGCTCTGTCGGATTCGCTCATCAAGCTGTCTACCGAGAAGATTAAGGTGAACGTGATACACAAGGCTGTAGGACAGATTTCGGAAAACGACATCGTGCTGGCAGCTGCCTCGAAGGCTATCATCATAGGTTTCCAAGTGCGTCCGAGCAAGGGTGCGCGTCTCGAAGCCGACAAGCAGGGTGTGGACATCCGTCTGTATTCTGTAATCTATGACGCCATCGAGGAAGTCAAGGAGGCCATGGAGGGCTTGCTCAAGCCTATCGTGAAGGAGGAGCAGACGGCTCAAGTGGAAGTGCGCCAGGTGTACCGCATCAGCAAGGTCGGCCTTGTGGCCGGTGCCTATGTGCTTGACGGCAAAGTGTCGCGCACAGACAAGGCACGTGTTGTTCGTGAGGGCATCGTGGTATTCGCCGGCGAAATCAACGCCTTGAAGCGCTTCAAGGACGATGTCAAGGAGGTCAGCACCAACTTCGAGTGCGGAATCTCACTGACCAACTGCAACGATCTTCGCGAGGGCGACATCATCGAGACCTACAAGGAAGTAGAAATCAAACAAAAACTATAGTACAAGACCATGGTAACGGTGGATGTGATAATAGTGCTGATACTGCTGTGGGGCGCATGGAGAGGTTGGAAAGCCGGTTTAATAAAGGAGGCTATCTCAACTTGCGGCCTCATCGTGGGACTGCTGTTCGCCGTGTTATTCTACAAGACACTTGGAGAGCACTTCACACCCCTGCTCGGGTCGGGCAGTCTTGCCTCATATGGAGGCTGCGTATTGGCATTTGTGGCGATATGGGTGTTGGTACCCCTATTGGCCGGAATGGCAGCCAACGTCTTGACCAAGGCAGTGAAGAGTGTGGCTCTTGGTCCGCTCAACTCATTGTTGGGAATGCTGCTCGGTGCAGTGAAGTTCCTGATACTGATCAGCTTTGTGTTCAGCGCAATGTCCTACGTAGGCATCGTGTCGGAGCAGAAGAAAAACAGCTCCAAGCTATATCCCTACGTCACGGCGCTGGGCGACTTGGCTTTGGGCAAAAGTAACATAGCGGAAGAGAGCGACAAGAATAAAGAAAAGACTGTGATTATCAAGTTCGACCGTAGTCACAAGGAGGAAAAGGATGGAGCGAGACGCGGAAAATAGTTTTATAAAAGAAGTCGCGGGCAAGGACTACGAATATGGGTTCACTACCGACATCAAGACCGAGATTATAGAGCGCGGTCTTGACGAGAATGTGGTGCGCCTCATTTCGGAGAAGAAGGGCGAGCCGCAATGGCTGCTCGACTTCAGACTCAAGGCTTTCAGATACTGGCTTACGCTTGAGCAACCGTCGTGGGGTCACGTAAACTTGCCGCAGATTGACTATCAGGCAATATCCTATTATGCCGACCCACGCGGCACGGCAGAGGGGAAAAAGCCAACAGCCATAGACCCCGAACTCGAAAAGACGTTCGACAAGCTGGGCATACCCCTTCAGGAGCGTCTGGCGCTTAGCGGAGTTGCCGTCGATGCGGTTATGGACTCCGTGTCGGTGAAGACCACCTTCAAGGAGCGCTTGGCAGAGAAGGGCATCGTGTTTTGCTCTATGTCGGAGGCTGTAAAGACACATCCTGACCTGGTAAAGCAATATTTGGGCAGCGTGGTGCCCTATCGCGACAACTTTTTCGCTGCCCTCAACAGCGCTGTGTTCAGCGATGGCTCATTTGTTTACATTCCCAAGGGAGTAAGATGCCCGATGGAGCTTTCGACCTATTTCAGAATCAACGCCATCAACACTGGGCAGTTTGAGCGCACGCTGATAGTCTGCGACGACGGCGGCTACGTCTCCTATCTGGAGGGTTGCACAGCACCGATGCGCGACGAGAACCAGCTCCACGCCGCCATAGTTGAGATTGTGGTCAACAAGGATGCCGAAGTGAAGTACTCGACCGTGCAGAACTGGTATCCTGGCGACAAGGACGGCAAGGGCGGTGTGTATAACCTCGTGACCAAGCGCGGACAGCTCAGGGGCGAGAACAGCAAACTGTCGTGGACTCAGGTGGAGACTGGCTCTGCCATCACTTGGAAATATCCGAGCTGCGTGTTGCAAGGCGACAACTCGGTGGCAGAATTCTACTCGGTGGCGGTGACCAACAACTACCAAGAGGCCGACACCGGCACGAAGATGATACATGTGGGCAAAAACACCAAAAGCACCATAGTGAGCAAGGGAATCTCGGCTGGCCACAGCCAGAACTCTTATCGCGGACTGGTGAAGACCGGCAGCAAGGCGCAAGGCGCACGCAACTATTCGAGCTGCGACTCGCTACTGCTGAGCGACACGTGCGGAGCCCACACCTTTCCATATATAGACGTAAACAACGACACGAGCATAGTGGAACACGAGGCAACCACCTCAAAGATATCGGAAGAGCAGCTGTTCTACTGCAACCAGCGCGGCATTCCGATGGAAGAGGCGGTAGGGCTGATTGTCAACGGCTATGCCAAAGAAGTGTTGAGCAAGTTGCCGATGGAGTTTGCCGTAGAGGCACAGAAGCTTTTGTCGGTGTCGCTCGAAGGCTCGGTCGGTTGACAAGGACTGGTCAATTGGCAGACTCTCTCGGTCTGTCAACAAGATTTGACTGGTTGACATGAACACAATTAGAAGACAATGCTTGAAGTAAAAGACTTACATGCCTCTGTAGAGGGCAAAGAAATACTTAGAGGAGTCAACCTCACGGTCAATGCCGGCGAGGTGCACGTGCTGATGGGTCCCAACGGCTCGGGCAAGAGCACACTGAGCAACGTATTGGTGGGGAACCCGCAGTATACCGTGACCGCAGGCAGCATCACTTTCAACGGTAAGGACTTGCTGGCAATGCCGGCAGAGACTCGCAGCCACGAGGGCTTGTTTATGTCCTTCCAGGCTCCAGTAGAGATTCCTGGTGTGAGCATGAACAACTTTATGCGTGCTGCCATCAATGCCAAGCGCAAATACCAAGGTTTGGCTCCCATCTCGGGTGCCGACTTCTTGAAGCTGGTGAAGGAAAAGCGCTCCTTGGTGGGGCTTGATGCCAGCCTTACGCGGCGCAGCGTCAATGAGGGCTTCAGCGGTGGCGAAAAGAAGCGCAATGAAATTTTCCAAATGGCTATGCTCGAGCCGAAGTTGACCATTCTCGACGAAACCGACTCGGGACTTGATGTCGATGCGCTCAGGGTTGTGGCTGACGGATTCAACAAGCTGCGCACGCCTCAGACCAGTGCCATTTGCATAACCCACTATCAGAGAATGCTGGACTACCTCAAGCCTGACATTGTGCACGTGATGATAAACGGACGCATTGTCAAGACCGCAGGTCCTGAACTTGCCTACAAGATTGAGGAGCAGGGCTTCGACTGGATTAAGGAAGAATTGGGCGAGGAATAATACTGGGCGACAGGCCCACAGCCCGAAATGATTTTGAAACAGTAAACCAATTGTCGTGAACAGCGAAAAACAATATATTGACCTGTATCTGCAACACAAGGACGCCGTCAACCAGGGCAGCCATGCCTTGGTGAACGAGCATAGGACTGCAGCGTTGGCTGCATTGCAGAAGAGCGGGCTGCCGTCGCTGAAGGACGAGCGTTTCAAGTACACCGATGTGCGTAAAGTGTTTGAAGTCGACTATGGGCTCAACATAATGCGACGCAAGATGGTGCCCGACATGCGCACGGCCTACCGCTGCAGCGTGCCTGACCTCAACAGTGCCCTCTACTATGTGCTGAACGACCGCGTTGTGAGCCACGGTGCTGAGGGCTGCGAGACAGGGGGGCTCTTTGTCGGCTCGCTGATTGACTTCGCAGAGAAATATCCCGAGGTTTTCAAGGCTCATTACAACAAGCTCACGCCTGACGGCATCGTATCGCTTAACACAATGCTGGCGCAGGACGGCACAGTAGTCTATGTGGGCAAGGGTCGGAAAGTGGAGCGCAACATACAGATAGTGAACCTCACCATAGGCGACAATCCCGTGATGACCAACCGCCGCATGATGATAATAATGGAAGAAGGTTCGGAAGCCTCCGTGTTGCTGTGTGACCACTCGCTTGCTGCGGGCAGTCATCTCACTACGGAGGTGGCAGAAATATATCTTGATGCCGACAGTGAGCTGCATCTGTGCGCCATAGAGGAAACCAACGAGAAGAACAGTCTATTTCGCACTACCAGCATAGTGCAGGAGGAGCGCAGCTGTCTGGATTATTCAGACGTGACGCTCCACAACGGCTTGACGCGCCATAGTTTTGCCACCCATTTTGTGGGGGAAGGCGCTGCCGCCCAGATTTCCGGTCTGGTGATAGGCGATGGTGCGCAACATGTTGACAACAACTTGCTCGTATCTCACGAGGCTTGCTCGTGCAAGAGCGACATCTTATATAAATACGTGCTCGATGGCGAATCAAGGGGAGCTTTTGCCGGCAAGGTCTACGTAGCAAAGGGAGCGCAGAAGTCCGAGTCTCAAGAGACCAACGCCAACCTCTGCGTGTCGCCCAAGGCTCACGTCTACACGCAGCCCATGCTTGAGATTTATGCCGACGACGTGAAGTGCAACCATGGGTCAACCGTGGGGCAGCTCAGCGAGGCTGCACTGTTCTACATGGCGCAGCGTGGCATAGAGCTAGCTGAAGGCCGCCGCTTGCTGCAGCAGGCTTTTGCCTACGAAGTGATTGACCGCATTGGTTTTGAGCCCTTGCGCAACCGCTTGTCGAGAATGGTCGAGGAGCGTTTTCGCCATAGAGACGGAGCTTGCGGCGACTGCTCGCTGTGTTCCAAGAAATAAGAGGAGAATACATCGATGATTGACGTAAAGAAAATAAGAGAGGATTTCCCAATCCTTTCGACTGAAGTATACAAGCACCCGCTGGTTTATCTGGACAACGGGGCTACCACTCAGAAGCCGAGTTGTGTGGTAGAAGCCGAACGCACAGAATACTACACTCTCAATGCCAACGTGCACAGGGGCATTCACTACTTGTCGCAGCAAGCCACCGACCTCATGGAGCAGGCGCGGGAGAGAGTGAAAGACTTTATTAATGCCGGCAGCACCAAAAACATAATTTTCACCAGGGGCACAACGGAGTCAATCAATCTGGTAGCGTCATCGTTTGGCGAACTGCTTGGTGCGGGCGACGAGATAGTAGTGTCAGAAATGGAGCACCACTCCAATATCGTGCCTTGGCAGTTGCTCGCTGAGCGCAAGGGCATCGTGGTGCGCATGCTGCCATTCAACGATGACGGCACGCTCGACACCGCCGCCTATGAGTGTCTGCTCAACAGCCACACCCGACTGGTGTGTGTAGCTCAGGTGAGCAACGTGCTTGGGACGGTGAATCCCGTAAAGCAGATGATTGCCACCGCCCATGCGAAGAACATCCCAGTATTGGTGGACGCTGCACAGAGCGTGCCGCACATGAAGGTTGACGTTGAGGATTTGGATTGCGATTTCTTGGCGTTCAGCGGCCACAAGGTCTACGGTCCCACCGGCATCGGCGTGCTCTACGGCAAGGAGAAGTGGCTCAATGCCATGCCGCCCTATCAGGGAGGCGGCGAAATGATAAGCACCGTCAGTTTCGAGAAGACCACCTTTGAGGGGTTGCCCTACAAGTTTGAGGCAGGCACGCCCAACTATGTAGGTTGCCATGCCTTGGCCGTTGCCCTCGACTACGTGAGCAGTGTCGGAATGGACAACATCGAGGCCTACGAGCGCAAGCTGACCCGCTACGCCATGGAGCAATTGCAGCGCATAGACGGTCTGCGCATATTCGGAAAGGCAGAAGACCGCGATGCCGTCATATCCTTCTTGGTAGGCGACATCCACCATCTTGACATGGGCACTCTGCTCGACCGACTCGGCATAGCCGTACGCACAGGTCACCACTGCGCCCAACCTGTCATGACACACTATGGCATAGAGGGCACGGTGAGGGCATCGTTTTCGTTCTACAACACGTTTGAAGAGGTCGATGCCCTTGTTGAAGGCATCAAGCGTGTCGCCAAGATGTTTTGACATAGTGAGAAGAACCGTTTGATTAAGGAACAAAACGATTATGTCACGACCTAAAACCTGCAAGCAGATATTGGAACCCTACTTGGTGCCCGATGTGATTGAAGCGGGTTGCGACGAAGCGGGGCGCGGCTGTCTGGCCGGCAGTGTATATGCCGCTGCGGTGATATTCCCCCCCGACTATCACAACGAAGACATCAATGACTCCAAGCAGCTTACCGATGCCCGCCGCCATCAACTGCGCGAGACGATTGAGCGCGATGCACTGACGTGGGCAGTCGGAGTGGTGACGGCAGAGGAAATCGACGAGATCAACATACTCAACGCCTCCATCCTTGCCATGCACCGTGCTCTCGCCCAACTCAAGACTCAGCCGCAGTCTATCATTGTGGACGGCAACAGATTTAAGCCCTATCGCGACGTGCCGTGGCAAACGGTGGTCAAGGGCGATGGCAAATTTCTCTCCATAGCCGCCGCCTCCATTCTTGCCAAGACCTACCGCGATGACTACATGGACATGATAAGCCAGGAGTTTCCCACCTATGGATGGGAGCGCAACAAGGGATACCCCACCAAGGAACACCGTGCGGCAATCAGAGAACACGGCATAACACCCTACCACAGGAAAACATTCAACCTACTGCCCCCGATACAGCTGGATTTATTTGACTCATGAATACTGATGAATTATATATGACCCGCTGCATCCAGCTGGCCAAAAACGGAGAGCTCAGCGCAGCCCCTAATCCTATGGTCGGAGCTGTCATAGTCCACAACGATAGAATCATTGGCGAGGGCTATCACATACGTTGCGGCGGTCCTCATGCCGAGGTCAACGCTTTCCGCTCCGTCAAGCCCGAAGACGAACACCTACTGCCAGAAAGCACGCTGTATGTCAGTCTCGAACCTTGCGCACACTACGGTCACACACCACCCTGCGCCGAACTAGTGGTCAAGAAAGGAGTGCGTCGTGTAGTCATCGGCTGTATGGACCCGTTTGCCAAAGTAAGCGGGCGCGGCATAAAGATAATCCGCAATGCTGGCATTGCCTTGCAAATAGGAGTTCTTAACAACCAATGCCAAGACCTCAATCGCCGCTTTATCGTCTACAACACTTGTCGTCGACCATACGTAACGCTGAAATGGGCGCAGACTTCCGACGGCGTGATGGGCATAAAGCCTGATGCCGATGGCAACTGCCGGCAACTGCAGATATCCTCAGCTCCAGGGTTGCGCAGAGTCCACCGATTGCGTGCGCAACACACAGCCATACTGGTGGGACGCAACACTGCCTTGTATGACAACCCCACCCTTACGACCCGCCTGATGGATGGTTCCTCTCCAATACGCATAGTGATAGACCGTAACGGCAACCTGCCACCTACCCTATCAGTATTTGACGGAAGCATGCCAACGCTTGTGGCGGGCTATCGCAAGAAGCCATGCGTAGTGACACGCCCCAACGTAGACTTCATCAAGATAGACAAAACCAGTGATCTTCTAGAACAACTGCTTGCCAACATGCACGACCGCAACGTACAATCAGTGCTGGTAGAAGGCGGAGCCGCCGTACTGCGGCAGTTCATCTCACTAAATTTATGGGACGAGGCTCACGTAGAGCATTCAGCCAGAAATTTTGCAGACGTGTCAGACAACATGCCAAAAAATCGCGCAATCTATGCGCCAACTCTTGACATCAGCCCCATTGGTGAAGAACGGCTGGGCTCGTCAGTGATAAAACACTATTCCCGCCACAGCCACCAATAAACACAGTTCAATTGTAGGGTATAAGATACACCCCACTACAATAAAAAAACATAACTTTGCACTATAAGGAATTTGCAAACAGTGAAAATGAAGAAGTTTTTGATTTTTATGTGCGTAGCGCTTGGACTCAGTGCCTGCCACAACTCCAAGTCAGATGTTGACAAAACAGCACCCACTCAAGAAGGCCAAGAGGAGATGAGTGACGGCAGTGAATATGAAAAAGACGGACGCCGCTGCATCTTCAACTCTCCAATGACATTGGACTCTGACGACGGCAAGTTTCACGTAAGCATAACAATGACCCCCGATTTCAATCAGCCGTCAGTCAAAAACGAAAATTTCAACTGCCTCTATTGCGACAACAAAGCTACGCTGTGCATCACTTCGTCGGGCGACACCATCGCTCTTCAGCACTACAACAAAAACTCGTTCATGGACTACGTAGACCAAAGCATAGCACCACGAGCCATCTTCAGCCGTCTCTCATGCCGCGGATTCAGCAACGATGCCGTGAAGCTCGAAGCCGAAATCTCCGTGCCTCACAGCGAAGAAGAATGTTATGTGACAATTGTGGTAAACCGTGACGGAACCATAAGTATGAAGCGTTATGAGGACGAAGAAGTTCCCGACGAGATAGTTGGAGCTTGACGTACGCTGCACTACCACTTTATAACATCTCTTATTTATTTCCGCTACATTTTTCACATTTCTACCAGAAGCCATATTTTGCGTAGGAAGAACCATGCCACAACAGCGTTTCGGCGGAAACGGACAGCCATCTCGGGCGAAACGAAAAACAATTTCGGCGGAAACGGCTATCCGTTTCCGCCGAAATGCGGTGAGGAAATCAATCTTTTTCTCCGTCAGCCTGTGATTAAAAAGCTGGTCAGCATGGCTTTTTGCCAAAGCATCCGGGCTTGAGTTGTTTAAAGAAATCGTTGCCCTTGTCGTCGACGAGGATGAAGGCGGGGAAGTTCTCGACCTCTATCTTCCAGATAGCCTCCATGCCGAGTTCGGGATACTCCACGCACTCTATGGACTTGATGTTGTTTTGAGCCAAGATGGCAGCGGGACCTCCGATGGAGCCGAGGTAGAAGCCGCCGTGGGCCTTGCAGGCGTTGGTCACGTCAGCAGAGCGGTTGCCCTTGGCCAGCATGATCAGGCTGCCGCCGTGCGACTGGAACTCCTCAACGTAGGGGTCCATGCGCCCTGCCGTGGTGGGGCCCATCGAGCCGCAAGCCATACCGGCTGGTGTCTTGGCTGGACCAGCATAGTATATGGGGTGGTTCTTGAGATATTCGGGCATTTCCTCGCCAGCGTCGAGGCGCGCCTTGATTTTGGCGTGTGCGATGTCGCGACCCACGATGATGGTGCCGTTGAGCGAGAGGCGCGTGCCGATGGGGTACTGTGTCAGTATGTTGCACACGTCGCGCATGGGCTGGTTGAGGTCAATCTTGACAGCGTCGCCCTCGCCGGCATTACGCAGCTCAGCGGGAATGAGCTCGTAGGGTTTGTCGTCCATCTTCTCTATCCAGATGCCGTCCTTGTTGATTTTGCACTTGATATTGCGGTCGGCAGAGCAGCTCACGCCCAGACCGATGGGGCACGAAGCGCCATGGCGTGGCAGTCGAACCACCCTGACGTCGTGGGCCATATATTTGCCACCGAACTGTGCGCCGAGACCTATGTTCCAAGCCTCTTGGAGTAGCGTCTTCTCAAGTTCCACATCGCGGAAAGCGCGGCCGGTGCTATCGCCGGTGGTAGGCAGAGAGTCGTAGTAGTGGGTCGACGCCAACTTGACGGTGAGGAGGTTCTTCTCTGCGCTCGTGCCGCCAATGACTATTGCAATATGATAAGGCGGACATGCTGCGGTGCCCAGGCTCTTCATTTTCTCTACAAGGAAAGGAATGAGGGTGCCGGGATTCTGAATGCGCGCCTTGGTCTCCTGATAGAGATATGTCTTGTTGGCAGAGCCACCACCCTTGGTGACGCAGAGGAACCTGTATTCCATGCCCTCGGTGGCTTCAATGTCAATCTGAGCCGGCAGGTTGCAGCGAGTGTTGACCTCGTTGTACATATCGAGGGGCGCATTCTGCGAATAGCGCAGGTTCTCCTCGGTGTAGGTCTTGTAGACACCCTTCGACAAAGCTTCTTCGTCGCAATAGCCGGTCCACACTTGCTGTCCCTTCTCGCCGTGGACGATTGCCGTGCCTGTGTCTTGACACAATGGGAGGTTGCCCTTGGCTGACACCTCGGCGTTGCGCAAGAAGGTCAGCGCCACATATTTGTCGTTGTCGGAAGCCTCGGGGTCGGAGAGGATTTTGGCCACCTGCTCGTTGTGGCTGCGGCGCAGCATGAAACTCACGTCGCGAAATGCGGCGTTTGCCATCTTGGTCAGACCCTCAGCCTCTACCTTGAGAATGGGGTGTCCCTCAAACTCGCCAACCGATACGTGGTCCTTGGTGAGAAGATAGTACTCTGTAGTGTCGGGTCCCAGCTGGAACATGGGAGCGTAGTTAAATTCAGGAGTTGTTGCCATTGTTTTTTGCTTTTGTCTTTTAGTAAGTGTTGTAGTATTGCAAAATTACACTTTTATCAACAAACACCGCATTTTAGGCAATCTTTTATTATCTTTGTCGCTGTTTTTACAACATGCGGATTAGCGTAGCTAGTCCAGCAATAAGCCTAGAGAAATGAAGAAGTCCCGCCCTTGCCTTGCTGTCCTTGTAGTAGTTTTGGCGCTATGCCTGTCGCTCACGCCGTCGGCAACAATTGCCACTAATGACGGATTGCGGCATTCGGGCAACTGCGCTGAATATGTCAACCCCCTCATCGGCACCGACAACCACGGCCATGTGGCAGTGGGGGGTGGCGTGCCGTTCGGCATGGCCAACCCCGGACCCGTCGAAGTGGGCGACGGCTGGGACTGGTGTTCGGGCTACAACTGGACCGACAACGAGATTCTTGGCTTCAGCCCGCTCCACATCAGCGGCCCGGGTTGCCGCGACCTGGGCGACATACTGCTGATGCCCGTAAGCGGCAATGTCAGCAAGGCTCACGGTGAAGCCGGCAAACCCGAATCAGGGCATTTCTCCTCGTTTTCCCACGCTAACGAAACAGCCCGTGCCGGCTACTACAGCGTGTTGCTTGACCGCTGGAACATACTGGCAGAGATGACCGCCACCTGTCGCGTGTCGTGGCTGCGCTTCAGTTGGCCGGCAGACTGCCGCGACCAAAGGGTCATCATTGACCTCCGCAATGCCATAGGCGACATGGCCACCGACTGCGAGATACACCAAGCTGACAGCCACACCATCGCTGGCCACCGCACCTCCAAAGGGTGGTCTCCGCGCCACACGGTGTATTTCGCTGCCGAGTTCTCGCGCCCCATTGCCGCATGGAGCGTCTATGAAGACAACCAGCTCCTGCCAGGCAGTGCCCTGCGCAGCACGCGCGCCTTTGGCGAAGCAATATTCGGAGGCGACGGACAAAGCCAACTCGTAGTGAAACTGGCGGTGTCGGCAGTCAGTGCCGACAACGCACTGGCTAACCTCAGGAGCGAGACTGCCGGCATGCATTCGTTTGAGCAGGTCAGAGACTCGGCGCAGCAGGCTTGGAACAAACAGCTCGGGGCAGTCGACGCTGAATTCTTCGACACTAAGCACAAGACCATCTTCTACACTGCGCTCTACCACATGATGCTGCAGCCAGCCGTCTGCTCCGACACCGACGGCAGCTATATGGGGGCTGACCGCACTGCCCACCGCGACACTACCGCCACGACCAGCACCATCTGGAGCTGCTGGGACACCTACCGCACCTTTCACCCACTGGCCACACTCCTGCTGCCGCAGATGCAGAAGGACTGGGCTGCAACGCTGCTCAAGATAAGCCACGAGCAGGGCTTCCTGCCCATCTGGCACCTCATGGGCACTGAGACCTACACCATGGTAGGCATGTCGGGAGTGCCCATACTTGCCGACATGCTGCTCAAGGGATTTGTCAGCCCTGACAAGCAGGAAGAGGCTTACCTGGCGCTCAAGAATACCATGATGTCCAACTATCTCGGACTGGACGACATGAAAAGGCTGGGATATGTGTCCAACCGACTGGACCAGAGCGTCTCGCTCACCATGGAGTATTGCCTTGACGACTGGTGCGTGGCGCAAGTGGCAAAAAAGCTGGGACACACTCAAGACTACGAGTATTTCGCCAAGCGAAGCCTTGGCTACAAGCGGCTCTACGACAGCCAAACGGGATTCATGCGCTCGCTAGACCAACAGGGTAACTTCCAGTCTACCCAAGGCTTCAAGCCCAACATTCAGACACGCGACTACACTGAGGGCAACCCGTGGCAATACCTCTGGCTCGCACCCCACGACGTCGACGGACTCAAGACGCTGCTGGGTGGCGACAAGGCATTTGTGGAAAGGCTCGACTCTCTGTTCAGCGCCGACGAAGACCTCGGAGACAACTACACGCCCGACATTGCGGGACTCATAGGCCAGTATGCCCACGGCAACGAGCCCAGCCACCACATTGCATACCTCTACAACTATGCCGGCAGGCAGGACAAGACTGCAGCCATGGTCAGGCGCATCATGACTACGCTTTATGACGACACCACAGGCGGACTGGCAGGCAACGAAGACTGCGGGCAGATGTCGGCATGGTTCGTCTCCTCCGCCCTCGGACTCTATCAGGTTGAGCCTTGCGGCGGACGCTACCAGTTTGGCAGCCCGCTCGTCAAGAGAGCTTCGTTCACCACAGCGTCGGGCAAAACCTTCACGATAGTAGCTCACGACAACTCCAGCCAGAATCCCTACATACGCAAAGTGAAGCTCAACGGAAAACCATACAAGAAGAACTACATAGACTTCAACGACATACAGCGAGGCGGCACTCTGGAGTTCTTCATGGGCAGTCAACCCTCTCACACACGATGAACAACACAATGGACAACATCAAGAACATAGTCTTCGACCTGGGCGGCGTGCTCATGAACTTCGACTTCAAGGGGGCGGCAGAAAGCTTCAGCCAGCTCGGCCTGCCCATCTCCACGCCCGGCTCAGTCAACTCACAGCCTTGCCACAATGCCAACGCACCAAGCAAGGTCGACGAGCTAATCAATGCCTACATCAACGGGTTCATTAGCGAGGAGCAGTTCGCCGCAGTGCTACTGCCCCACTGCAAGCAGGGAGTCACCATCGCCGACATCGTCAACACGCTATATTCGCTCGACGGCAAATTTCCGCCACAGCGCACAAAGGCACTCACAGCTCTGCGCACTAAATACAAAATCATACTGCTCAGCAACATCAACAGCCACATGTGGCAGCGCACCCTCGCAATGCTGAGCCAACAAAAGCTCAGCCCCGAAGACTGTTTCGACCACTCATTCCTCAGTTTCGAGATGCACATGGCCAAGCCCTCGCCCAACATCTTCAGCCACATGATTTCAGTTGCGGGCATCGCCCCTAACGAGACTCTCTATTTCGACGACCTTGCCGAAAACATTGCGGCGGGTACCGCAGCAGGACTCTGCGCCCACCTTGTAGAGTCCAACAACCTGGAGCACTGCCCAGCCTACACAGAGCTATTGACGACCATCTAGACCAAGACCCATGAGACACATCATCACATGCATACTCCTTGCGTTCGCCGCTACTGCAAAGGCGGGCGTAGACTTCGACACCTATTTCGACGGGCGCACACTGCGCATCGACTACGTCTTCGCCGGCGACTCAGCCAAGCAACAGATTTTCCTCGACCGATGCTACAGCACTGACGTGTGGGCAGGACGACGCGTTAACCTCGACAGAAACCTGCTCAAAGGTACAGCCGACATCACGCTGCGCACAGCCGACACAAAAAAGGTAATCTACCGCAGCTCGTTTTCGTCGCATTTTCAAGAGTGGGCGGGCACACGCGAAGCAGCCACCTCCCAGTGCGCCTTCGACCACGTAGTGCTGGTGCCCATGCCGCGCACCGCTGTCGAAGTAGAAATCAACCTCTATGATTTCAGACAGCAACCCGTAGCCACACTGCAGCACACGGTAGACCCCAACGACATGCTCATACGCAACCTGACAGCAGATGCCGCCCTACCGCCAACGCTGGACATCATCAAGTCGGGCGACTGCAGAGACCATATCGACATAGCCATCTTGGCGGAGGGCTACACCCAGAGCGAACAACAGAAATTCTATGACGACGCCAAGCAGTTCACCGACAGCCTGTTCAACTACGAACCGTTTCGTTCCAACCGCACCAAGTTCAACGTAGTTGCCGTAGGAGCTATCTCCCAGCAAAGCGGCACAAGCGAGCCCGCCAAGAATCTCTGGAGAAATACAGCCATAAACTCCTACTTCAACTTTTTCCACATGGACCGCCTGCTCGGGGTGCCCGACCTACGCCAGGCAAACAACCTAGTTGCCGGAGTCCCCTACGAACACTTGCTCATACTGGCCAACACTGCCACCTATGGCGGCAGCGGTGTCTACAACAGCTATTGCATCACCGCCGCCAACAACAGCCAAGCCATACCAGTGACCGTACACGAGTTCGCCCACGAATTCGGCGGGCTGGGCGACGAATATTTCTACGACGACGCCTACACCCAATACTACTACCCCGACATAGAACCTTGGAACGAGAACCTCACCACCCTCGTAGACTTCGACCACAAATGGGCTGACATGCTGCCCAAAGGCGCATCAGTGCCCACCACACCCCAAGAAACAGCTCACCTCAGCAACAACGACGTGACCACAGTCGGAGTATTTGAAGGGGGAGGCTACCTGAGCAAGGGAGTGTGGCGCCCCGCCGTGAACTGCCGCATGCGCACCAACAGCGTCAAGGTATTCTGCCCCGTGTGCAGGCGAGCCCTCAACCGCATGATAGATTACCACCTCACAGAAACCAAATAAAAACACCTATCAACACATGACACACAACTGCAAACTCATCATACACAATTTCAGAACCATCGCTCATAGTTTTAGACTAATCATACACGAGGGCAAAGTCTTCACACACGACTTTCGACTCATTGCGACCATCTGTTGCCTCTCACTCGCAGCAGCGGTGAGTGCGCAGACCAACGATAGCGCCGAGGAAGCCTTTGAACGCGGTCGCCTGATGGTGCAGCACCGCCAGTTCAAGGAAGCCACAGCCCTGTGGGACAGCATTGCCAAGCTCGACATCACCCCCGACTATAAGGCAAAATACCTCGCCATCAACGGCATTCTGCAGCGCGACAGTCTCCACAACACCGCACGAGCTTTAGACTACTTCCGACGCGCAGAAACCCTCTATCCCGACATCATGAAGATGCGTACGAAAGAAGTCGAAAAAGGTGTTGTCTACGCCAGCATGGGGCTAGGCATCTACGCTGACTCTCTACAGCAATACACCACCGCAATAGAGCACTACAGTAAAGCCATCGATCTCATCAACCACCTCTTGGAGGAGGGCATCAGGGGATTCGACATGAGCGATTTTGACCTCACCATCATGCGGTGCAGCTTTGAGCTGAGCCGCGCCATTGACTATGGCCACAACCATCAGTTTGAAGACGCCGAAGCAGCCTTTGGGCAGCTGGAGTACACCTACGGGCAGTTTGAGCTGTCGCCCGACATCGACATGATGATACAGGGCTGGCTCTTCGGCTGCCTCAGCCGGCAGCAGTACATACTGATGTGCGAATGCGAAATGCAAGACACAGAGCGCGCCCTCAAAGAGACCAATTTGCTGCTCGACAAGTTGCTTCGCGGACTCTCAAGCGACAGCCTCGCCATTGGCGAAAGTCTGTCGGGCCAAATGCCCATGTTTCTATGCCATGCGGCACGCATCACTCTCAAGGCGGGCGATCCCGTGCAAGCCGTCAAACTGTGCGACAATGCCATGACGTGGGCTCCCGATGACGAATGGAAGCCACAACTCATCAACATCAAGGGCAAAGCACTGGTCAAACAAGGCAAAAAAGAGGAGGCTCGCCAATGCATAGAGGAGGTAATCAAAATCGCACCTAACTTCTATCGCAACCCGCAGGACAAGCACAACCTGCAAGACAAGTTCGGGAAGAAATAAAAGAGCGTGCAATTCTTTGCATATTCACAATAAATCGTTTCCTTTGCACATTGGCAGGGGGAGAGGTTCCCTATTGCAGGGAGAGATTTCCTGATTGCATCAAAACAACTAACACTACAATACTCAAACTAACATGTACGGTAAAATGAAAGAACATCTCAGCCAGACCATCGCTGAGATTAAAGAAGCAGGACTCTATAAGGACGAGCGCCTTATCGAGAGCCCACAGCAGGCAGCCATTCAGGTTGCAGGTAAAGAGGTACTCAATTTCTGCGCAAACAATTACCTGGGTCTCTCCAACCACCCGCGCCTCATCAAGGCTGCCAAAGACATGATGGACAAGCGCGGTTTCGGCATGTCGTCTGTACGTTTCATCTGCGGCACAGCCGACATCCACAAACAACTCGAAGCTAAAATCTCCGAATTCTTCAAGACCGAAGACACCATCCTCTACGCTGCGTGCTTCGATGCCAATGGTGGTGTATTCGAGCCTCTGTTGACCGACGAAGATGCCATCATATCTGACTCACTCAACCACGCCTCTATCATCGACGGTGTACGCCTTTGCAAGGCTAAGCGCTACCGCTATGCCAATGCCGATATGGGCGAGCTCGAGAAATGCCTGCAGGAAGCTCAGGCACAGCGTTTCCGCATCATCGTTACCGACGGTGTATTCTCTATGGACGGCAACGTAGCCCCTATGGACAAGATTTGCGACCTCGCTGAGAAATACGATGCTCTCGTCATGGTTGACGAAAGCCACTCAGCTGGTGTTGTGGGAGCCACAGGCCACGGCGTGAGCGAGTTCTTCAACACCTACGGCAGAGTCGACATCTACACCGGCACACTGGGCAAGTCGTTCGGCGGAGCCATGGGCGGATTCACCACCGGTCGCAAGGAGATTATCGACATTCTGCGCCAGCGCAGCCGTCCTTATCTCTTCTCTAACTCTCTGGCACCTTCGCTCGTAGGCGCAGGCATCGAGATGTTCAACATGCTCAAGGAGGACACCTCTATCCACGACAAGCTCGTAGAGAACGTCAACTACTTCCGCGATAAGATGATGGCAGCCGGCTTCGACATCAAGCCGACTCAGTCAGCCATCTGCGCTGTGATGCTCTACGACGCCAAGCTGTCGCAGACCTTCGCTGCCAAGCTGCAGGACGAGGGCATCTACGTCACTGGCTTCTACTATCCCGTTGTGCCTAAGGGACAGGCCCGCATCCGCGTACAGGTATCTGCCGGCCACGAGCGCGAGCACCTCGACAAGTGCGTGGCAGCCTTCATCAAGGTAGGCAAGGAACTCGGTTGCATCAAGTAAAGCCAAGTCACTACAGACCACTAATTACACACGAAAAGCACAGAGCCCAACACACCACGTTGGTTCTGTGCTTTTTTTTGTTTACACACGCTCAACTTAAAAATGTAGCCAAATCGCCACACGGAGCACCAGCTTTTTTCCTACCTTTGCACGAAATTTCAGGCGGCAAGGCATTTCCGCCTCACAAAAACACGAAAAAACACTAAACAAAAATCATGACATTTAACGGATTGACACCAAGAATCTTCGGCTGCCTCAAGCGATATGACAAAGAGACCTTCATGAAAGACCTCATGGCAGGCATCATCGTGGGAATCGTAGCACTGCCGCTTGCCATAGCCTTCGGCATCGCCTCGGGAGTGACCCCCGAAAAGGGCATCATCACCGCCATCGTGGCAGGCTTCATCATCTCGTTTCTGGGAGGCACCAAAGTGCAGATAGGAGGCCCCACGGGAGCTTTCATCGTAATAATCTATGGCATCGTCAACAATCCAGACTATGGACTACAAGGACTGCTCATAGCCACACTGCTGGCGGGAGTGATACTCGTGGCCTTGGGCATTTTCCGCTTGGGCACAGTGATTAAATTCATTCCCTACCCCATCATCATAGGCTTCACTGCGGGCATTGCCGTAACCATCTTCACCACGCAGATAGGCGACGTGCTCGGACTTACGCAAGACGCCGTGTCGTCAACTGGCGAACACATCCGCATACCGCTCAAGACGCCTGGCGACTTCATCGGCAAATGGGCGTGCTACTTCAACAACATACAGACTTTCAACCTTTGGAACTTCATCGTAGCACTGGGCAGCCTTGCAGTCATACTGCTGTCGCCCAAGGCCTTGGCCAAAGTGCCTTGGCTCAACAAGATTCCGGGGTCGCTCTACGGCATACTGCTCGGCACGGCAGCCGTCATATTGCTCAAGCAATACGGCATCGAAGGCATTGATACCATCGGCGACCGCTTCCACATCCAGGCGCAGCTGCCCGAAATGGTAGTGCCGTCTATCACCTTCGAACTGATACAGAAGCTCATGCCCGTAGCCTTCACCATAGCCATTCTCGGTGCCATAGAGAGCCTGCTCTCCGCCACGGTGGCAGACGGTGTCACCAGCGACCGCCACGACTCCAACATGGAGCTTGTAGCGCAAGGCGTAGCCAACATGGTGACTCCTCTCTTCGGCGGCATACCTGCCACGGGAGCCATAGCACGCACCATGACCAACATCAACAATGGTGGACGCACTCCCATAGCCGGCATCATCCATGCCGTCGTGCTGACACTCATATTGCTCGTGCTGATGCCCTATGCCGAATACATACCGATGGCCTCGCTGGCTGCCGTGCTCGTCATCGTGAGCTACAACATGAGCGGCTGGCGCACCTTCAAGGGACTGCTCAAAAACCCCAAGAGCGATGTCACCGTGCTGCTCGTCACCTTCTTCCTGACCGTCATCTTCGACCTCACGATAGCCATAGAGATAGGACTCGTCATAGCGTGCGCCCTCTTCATCAAGCGCGTGATGGAAACCACAGAGATATCGGTAGTCAAAGACGAGATTGACCCGAGTCGCGAAGCCGATATGGACGTCCACGAAGAGCACCTGACCATTCCAGACCGATGCGCCGTCTACGAAATCAACGGTCCCTACTTCTTCGGCATAGCCAACAAGTTTGACGACCTCATGGCCACCCTCGACACCAGACCGCGCCCCAAGGTGCAGATCATACGTATGCGCCGCGTGCCATTCATCGACTCCACGGGCATCCACAATCTCGCCAATCTCATTGAGATGAACCACGAGCAGGGCATTCACGTCATTCTCTCTGGCGTAAGCCCCAAGGTTCACAGCCAGCTTGAGAAATCCCACTTCTACGACAAGATGAACCCCGACCACATCTGTCCACACATCGACGTGGCTCTGGCTAAAGCAAA
The DNA here is from genome assembly GCA_963600315.1 of Bacteroidaceae bacterium. GTDB lineage: Bacteria > Bacteroidota > Bacteroidia > Bacteroidales > Bacteroidaceae > UBA6382. The sequence continues at coordinate 33,069 of CAVCAW010000038.1, forward strand.
AGAACTTCTGAGTGAAGATTGACGACCTCACACCAAGTCTAAAAACATTGATATAATATTCGAATTTCGGCGGAAACGTTACTGCGTTTCCGCCGAAATTGTTATCCATTTCCCCCGAAATCGACATCAATTTGCGCCAGAAAAGAGCAACCCACTCAATCTAATTTGTCACACTGAGGGCATCATGCGACACCCAAAGTTAGGGGCCAGCATTTTGCGGGTTGCAGGTGGTGGTGCAAAACAAAGATTTTTATGATTTCACTGATTACCAACAAAAAAGGCGGCAAGTTTGCCGCCTCAAGTGTGATCCGCTTGGGGTTCGAACCCAAGACCCCATCCTTAAAAGGGATGTGCTCTACCAGCTGAGCTAGCGAGTCAATGCTTTTTGTTCAAAAGCGGTGCAAAATTAACGCTTATTTCCGTA
>CAVCAW010000039.1:0-18323 GCA_963600315.1 Bacteroidaceae bacterium
ACCGTATGGCAGCTTGAGGCTACTGGCTCCAACGATGCCATCTACACCAGCAAGCCTACCTATTACATGAAGGACCTTGCTTCGGGCAAGTACTTCGGTGCTACTGACATCACTTCTATTGCCGAAGGCAACAAGCGCATGGTTGACGACAAGGCTAATGCCTATGCGTTCGCCTTCCTCACCAAGGCAGAAATCGACGAACAGGAAGGCCTCAAGATAAACGTCTACAGCGCTGCCAACCCTGTCTTCGTACACCACTCCAACTCTGACGGTACATGGTTCCGCCTGTCTCGCTTCGGTGGCTTCACCCAGGTTTACTACATCTCGTCGTCGGTATATCCTACCAACAACGACTGGCAGGCTTGGAATCTCCTCTCCGGAGAGTCCAACTACACCATCAGCGACGAGCTTGAGGACGTGCTCGCCAAGTACGGCAACCTCTCGTTCCCCAACCTCGGCTCAGACCCCGGTTGCTTCGACTCTACGCTCGTGACTCCGTTCATCAATGCGCTTACAACTGCCAAGGCTCTTACTGCTGCCAACACTCGCCAGGAGTACCGCGCAGCCATCGACTCTGTAAAGAGCACCTACGCTGTAGCCAAGGCCGCTGTTGTTAACCCAATTGTTGAGGGCTACTACTACATCGAGAGCGCATGGACATCTAAGGCTGGCCAGAATATCGTGGCCTACGACCCCAACGACGGCTCTAACGCCCTCGCCAACCACGCTAACACCAATAGCGCATACGATATCTTCCACCTCACCATCGTGGGCGATGGACAGTATCAGCTCCAGAACCTCGGCAGCGGTCTCTACGTGGGCCAGGCTCAGGACAACAACACCGTATCTCTCGTTGAGACCCCAGCTGATGGCGTATATCAGATTCTGAAGTACGACGCTGAGGGTCAGTACAAGTGGAGAGACAACAAGACTACGTACACTTACTACATCATTGGCAATGCCATCGGCCGCTATTATGGACAGCCTACCAGCGGCTTCGACGCATGGTATCTCCGCACGGTTCCTCAGGATATCATTGACGAAATCAAGAATCCTGTCACCGTTAGCTACTATGAAATTGCCAGCGAGCCTTCTATTCCTGTAGCAGGCAAGACCTACGTGCTGAAGAGCGTGGCCAACAAACTCTATGCCACCGCCAACGGCGCTGAGTCTACTGCATTCCCGCTCGACAGCCGCGCCGTCTGGAGCATCCAGCCTGCAGCTACCACTGTCGACACCGACACTCCGACCTACTACCTCAAGTCTGAGGCCAACAACGGCTACTGGCAGGTTGACGACTTCGTTACCGGCACAACTGAGGGCTCACCCAACGACGGCTTCGACGTTCATGGCTATGCAGGTTTGAACGCTACCTTCGGTACTATCGACAATGCCCAGAAGTTCACCGTCCTCCCCGCAACCGCTTATAGCGAGACGGAGACACGCAGCAGCGTGGGCAGCGGCAAGACCCCGACGGGCTATGTTATCGCCACTACCGAAAAGGTTACCTCTGGCACCTTCTCTAAGTACTACAAGTTAGACACCCAGAGCAGCGACGTGGCTCTCACTCCGTGGCTCGCCGATGTTGACTGGCAGTTCTACGAGGCAGTGAAGGGCACCGATATCTATCGCGAGCTCGAGATTGCTCAGGAGACCTACTCCATCAACACTGAATCTGTCTCTGTAGGCGCCGACCCCGGCTACTACAGCGCCGACAAGATTGCCGCCTACAACACAGCTCTGGCTACCGCCAAGGCTCTGACAGCCGACAGCAAGAAGTCTGAAGTGCGCAATGCCATCGATGCTCTTGCAGCTGCTTACGCCGACGCTATCGTGGTCAACCCGATTGTAGAAGGCTACTACACCATCGTTTCTGCAGGCGCTGGCTCTGGCTATCCGCTCTCTGACGAGGAGAAATACAACGACGAAGACAAGTTCGCCATGTACAACTCTGACGGCGTAGTGAAATGGAAGACCTACGACGAGTCCCTCTATGAGGAGATCTACTACGTGTCACCTACAACCAACGGCAACTGGAACGTCAAGAACCTCGTTGACAACACCTACATCAACAAGGGTACCGGTTCCTACAACTGCAACGTGGAGACCTCTACTACAGCCACCACCGAGCAGGTTATCGCCGCTTCGACCATTGCCGGCAAGTTCACTATGAAGTCTACCTCCGGCAACAACGTTTATGCACTGACCAACAGCCACAACGGCTCTAAGGACCTCACCGAGGCCAACCTGAACATCTGGGGCTCCGCTAGCGAGGCCAACAAGTACAAGATGAACTTGTGGTACTTCCATAAGGTCAGCGACGCTACTGTTGAGGCTGCCAAGGAGAGCATCGCCGCTAGTCTGAGCGACCTCATTGCTGAGTACAAGGATATAAATATCCCAACCAGCGAATATCCTGGTTTGATTCCGGCATCTGCCGTAGAGACCTTCAAGACAGCCATCGCTGTGGCCGAGAGAGTAAGCGAGAGCGGTACCACCGAGGAGAAAATTGCTGCAAGCAATGAACTGAAGGCAGCCTACCAGACTTGCATCACTACATCGAACCCGATGGTCAGCGGCAAGTACTATGTCATCAACGACAACAGCAAGATTGCTGCTGCTGGCTCGGCTGAAAAGGCAATGTATATCGACGCAACCGCCAAGACCGTGCGTTGGGCTAAGTTTGCTGAACACGATTCCAAGTTCGTGTTTGATATCACCGTCAACGACGACGGCACCTACTACTTCAAGAATGTAGGTACTGGCCTCTACGCAGGCTCCGCTACTTCATTCTGCGGCACCGTGGCTGCTAGCACCGATCCTGTCGGTTTGGCAATGCACTGCTATGACGGCACCGGCTCTTACTATATCAAGGGCGAGGTGGTGAACAATACTGCATGGACCTACTGCCCCAAGGGCAACGCAGCCGGCACAGCCGAAGGTCCTAACGATGTTTGGGCATACAATGGCGAAGGCACAACTGGTGGCAACGTGGCCCACGCAGAGTGGACATGGCGCTTCGTGCCTTACACCGAGGCCACTGGCGGCGTTTGGGAGATCGCTTCCGAACCGTCAGCTCCCGAGGCAGGCAAGACCTACGTAATGAAGAGCGTGGCCAACAGCCTCTACGCTACCACCAAGGGCGGCGAAACAGCTGTCAACGTGCTCGACAATAGCGCTATCTGGAGCATCGAGGCAACGGGCAACACCGTCGACACCGACACTCCGACCTACTATCTCAAGTCTGTAGCCAATGACGGTTACTGGCAGAAGGATGACTTCGTTGCCGGCACAACTGAGGGCTCGCCCAACGATGGCTTCGACGTTCATGGCTATGCTGGTCTCAACGCTACGTTTGGCACCACCGACAATGCTCAGGCATTCACCGTGCTCGCTGCCACCGCTTATAGCGATGAGCAGACTCGCAGCAGTGTAGGCGCAGGCAAGACCCCGACGGGTTATGTGCTGGCTACAATCGACAAGGTTACCTCTGGTTCCTTCTCTAAGTACTACAAACTTGACACTCAGGGCAGCGATGTTGCCCTTACACCATGGACTGCTGATGTTGACTGGCAGTTCTATGAGGCTACCTTCAACAACGATATCACCGCCGAGCTCGCAGCAGCCATCAAGGCCTACGACTTCGACACCGAGTCTGCCGCCACCGGCACTGACCCTGGTTTCTACAATGCCGACAACTTTACAGCCTATACCGCCGCTATGACAGCTGCTAAGGCTCTGACCGAAAACGGCACCAACGATGATATACGTCTCGCCATTGACGCACTTGCTGAGGCTTATGCTAAGGCTATCACTGTCAATCCGATTGTTGAGGGCTACTACACCGTGGTTTCTGCCGGCAAGGGTTCGGGTTATCCGTTCTCTGACGAAGAGAAGTATGACGACGAAGATCGCTTCGCTATCTACAACTCTGATGGTATCGTTAAGTGGAAGACCTACGACGAGTCTATCTATGAAGAGATCTACTACCTCTCGCCTTCAGATGACGGCAACTGGTATGCAAAGAACCTCGTTGACAATACCTATCTTAACAAGGGTGCAGCTTCCTATAACTGCAACGTGCTGACATCAGTCGCTGCCGACGCTGCTCAGAAATTCACTCCGTCGTCTGTAGTTGGTAAGTTTGTTATCAACTCTACAGCAGGCAACTTCGTCTATGCTCTTACTGCTAGCCACAATGGTTCCAAGGAAAACACCGAGGGTACTCTGAATATCTGGGGCTCAGTGAGCGAGGCCAACAAGGGCAAGATGAACCTGTGGTATCTCCACAAGGTGAGCGACGCTACTGTCACCGCAGCCAAAGAGAGTATTGCAGCCGGTCTGAGCGACCTCATCGCTGAGATGGAAGCCAAGAATCTTGAAGGTTCCGACAATCCTGGCTATTACTCTAAGGATAATGTTGCAGCACTTAACACTTCTCTGACAAACGGCAAGAATGTCTTGGAAGGCACTGCTGACGAGAAAATCGCTGCTGTCAATGAAATCAAGACTGCTTATGCAAAGGTGGTTTCTGAGCTCAACCCGATTGAGGAGGGATACTACTACATCGTGAGCAAGTATGATGCCTATAAGACCAACTTCGGCGGTCCTGCTGCTATGTATATAGCCGAGGCCGACACTTTGGAGTCAGGCTTTGCTAAAGTTCGTTTCGAGACCTTCGACAAGAACAACGCTAACTTCATCTTCAAGTTCACCGCTAAGGAAGGAGTGGAAGGCGGATTCTATGTACAGGGTGTCTACAATGGCAACATGTATCTCAACACCGGCGACGGCAACAACTGGTATGGTGAAGTGACCAATGCCTCTGAAGAAGCCGTCAACGCTCAGATCTTCAAGAACTATGGTTTAGGTCAGTTCTGGATTGCCGACGAGACCGATACCAGCGTGAGCCGCTGTGTACGCAAGACTGGAGTCCGCAACGGTACCGTCTACGGCTGGACCACTATCGGCGATGTCGTGTCTGATGCCGACAAGGGCTTCAACGCTTGGGAACTCATTCCGCTGACAGCCGATGAGGCCAACGAACTCATGAAAGCACAGTTCGCACAAGATCAAGAAACCGATGACGCAAGCGACGAACTTTTGGACTATGTAATCGAAATCTATTCTACCTACAACGAATACGTGAGTGCAGAATCCGAACTGAGCTCTGCTATCAAGGATTCGCTCGTGGCAGCCTACAAGAAGTTCACCGACTCTCAGGACGCTATTGTGTACGACATCATCTCTACCAAGGCTGACTATCTCAACATCAAGGCTGAGCTTAAGAAGTGGATGGACGCTGCCAAGATGGAAATTTCTGGCGTTGAAGGCATCGTAGCCGGCGACGGCACCACCATCGCCGCAAGCCAGGGTGGCGTAAGCGTAACAGCAGCCCAAGACATGACTCTCACTGTAGTGAGTGCCAATGGTGCAGTTGTAGCACGCCAGAGCCTCAAGGCAGGCGAGACGACTACCGTTTCCCTCACCCCAGGCATCTACGTGGTTAACGGTAGCAAAGTGCTGGTAAAGTAACAGCGCAGTTCTAACGACCCAATCAGGTCGAACATTCCCTATCAAAGGGGAGCGTTCTCCTGTCAACAGACAAGCCCCCGCATCTTCAATGCAAGATGCGGGGGCTTACATGTTGATATTCTTTCACTTTTATAAAGTAGTTTTGCAAAATTGTGTGTAACTTTGCACCCGTTCTAGTCCGGCACGTCTGTGCTGGTATTTTTTTTCAATGTAAATAAAGTTATAGAATGGATTGGTTTCTAAAACTATTGACAGACACTAGCAGCATCGGCCACATCGTGCTGCTTTATGCCCTCGTCATAGCAGTGGGCTACAAGCTTGGCAAGATTAAGTTTGGCGTTGTGATGCTGGGTTCCACTTTTGTGCTTTTTGCCGGCATCCTGATAGGGCATATCTACAACTACTTTGGGCTTAACAACGACGAAGGTTATGCCGCTCCCGCAGCTGTGCTCAATTTTGTGCAGGATTTCGGACTTATTCTGTTTGTCTACTGCATAGGTCTTCAGGTCGGTCCAGGTTTCTTCTCGTCGTTCAAGAAAGGCGGAGTGAAGCTCAACCTCTATTCATGTCTGATAGTATTGCTCAATGTGGGGGTTATGTTTTTGCTCTACTTCTTGTTCTTCAACATCGACGATCTCAAGAACCTCCCCATGATGGTGGGTGTGCTCTGCGGTGCCGTGACCAATACTCCCGGTCTTGGTGCAGCCAACGAAACACTCACTGACATCATGCGCCACGACCCCGATTTGCAGACCGCCATGGGAACCAATCAGATAGCCTCTGCCTATGCTTGCGCCTATCCCCTTGGCGTGTTGGGCATGATTGGTGCTGTTATATTGTTGCGCTACATCTTGAAGATTAAACTGCAGAATGAGCAGGAACAGATACGCCGCGAGGTGGAGGACAATCCTCACGCCAAGCCTTGCCGCATGACCGTGCGCATGCAGAATCATTCGCTGGCTGGTATGGAACTGCGCAGAATTAGCGAATTCCTCGGTCGCCACTTCGTCTGCTCACGCATGGAGCGCGATGGGGTAGAGAGCACACCAGTCTACAACACGGTGCTGCAAGAGAACGACTTGCTCAACGTGGTGTGTGCCGAAGACGACTCCGCTGCCATATTGGCCTTTCTGGGCGTAAAGGAAGAAAAGAACTGGGCTACCGATGTTTCGCGCATCGTCTCCAAACGCGTGCTTGTGACCAAACCTAATATAGAGGGCAAGACCTTCGGTCAGATGCACTTCAGCAGCATTTATGGAGTCAACGTCACTCGCCTTACCCGTGCCGGCATGGACCTCTTTGCAGACCGCAACGTACACATGCAGATTGGTGACCGCATACTCATGGTAGGTCCCGAAGAAAACGTGCTGCGTGCCGCCTTAGCTGTGGGCAACTCCGTGAAGAAGCTCAATCACCCCAACATAGGGCCGATTTTCATTGGCATATTGCTCGGTGTAATACTTGGTAGCATTCCAATCACTTTCAGCGGCATTCCTAACCCCGTGAAACTTGGTCTCGCCGGTGGTCCGCTGATTGTGGCCATCCTTATTGGTGCCAAGGGCTATAAGTTGCGACTCACGTCCTACACCACCACCAGTGTGAACCTCTTTGTTCGAGAATTGGGACTTAACCTCTTCCTCGCAAGCGTTGGTATCAAGGCGGGTGCCAATTTCTGGAACACCTTGGTCCAGGGCGATGGCATAAAATATGTGTGGGTAGGTTTCTTGATAACCGTGGTGCCAATATTTATCGTGGGCATCTTGTCGCGAATCAAGCTCAAACTTAACTATTTCACCATGATGGGTTTCATTGCGGGCACCTATACAGATCCCCCTCTCCTGGGCTTTTCCAATCAGGTGGCTGGTAATGACGCTCCGGCTGTGGGCTATTCCACCGTCTATCCGTTGTCGATGTTCCTGCGCATACTCACCGCTCAGTTGATAATACTTATCTGCTGCTCGTAGAGCGCATCAATCCTCAAATACAAGAGCCCCGCAGCTTGCTCACTACACTATGCTTGCTGCGGGGCTTTTTGCGCTCGTTTGTGTTGAGCCGGCAGTTGCGTTTCCGCCGAAATGATTGTCAATTTCGGCGGAAATGCAATCCAATTTCGAGGGGAACGGACAAACGTTTCGCCCGAAACGCTATCGCCAAGCCCGCATTTCTCGTAGTCCTGTCAATAGTGTTTTTCACCAAGTGGTGGCTGCTTGCCCCTTGATAGGAGCGAGTTTGGGCAGAGTCGGTTGACACCATGGTTGTGGCTTGTTTCACAAAACGAAAAAGCCCCACAGCTTGCAGATTGTGTATGCTTGCTGTGGGGCTTTTGGTGTTTTCTCCCGCTTAGTTGAGTGCGACTGTGGCTGAGTTGCGCATCGTGAGGATTCTCGCAGCTGCCTTGATTAGTGCAATCGTTTCCATACGCGGGGACAAATTCAATCGTAGAGTTTCGTCCATAGGCTGTGCGTTTTGTTGTTATACACCAATATAACGTAGCGCACGCTGAATTATTATGCTGCTGCGGCTAAATAATTTTATGTTGGTCTGCCAACGGTCGCTATGCCTTTAGACTGCGCCTTATGGTCGCCGTTTGTGTCGTCGGCTTAGAGGATAGCCTTGAGCTTTTGCTCGATGGTGGCGGCAGGAACGGCTCCGACGGTCTTGTCGGCTACTTCGCCACCCTTAACAAAGAAGATGGCTGGTATGGACATCACGCCGAATTTGACGGGGAGTTCTTCGTTTTCGTCGACGTTGCAAGAGCCGATAATGACGTTGTCGCCATATTCCTCAGAGAGTTTCTCAAGGATTGGTCCCATCTTGCGGCAAGGGCCGCACCATTCGGCATTGAAGTCTATCACGATGGGTTTGCCTTGGTTGACCAATTCCTCGTAGTTGCTGTCATTGATTTCTATTAACATGGTGTTGTAGTGTTTTTAGGGTTTGAGATTTTACGGCTGCAAAGTAAGGAATTATTTTTGAGATAGCCGCAATTTATAGTGTGAACAATTGGTTGGTTACTTTAAAAAAGCAAAAAACACGGCCATCATGATGCACACGAATGCTGCCAAGTGATTCCACTGCAGATGTTCTCCCTTGAACATCATGGTGGCGAGCACGGTAAACACGATGAGCGACACTCCCTCTTGTATGATTTTGAGCTGCATGAGCGAGAAGGGGCCTCCGTTCTCTCTGAAGCCGATTCTGTTGGCAGGCACCTGAAATGAATATTCTGCCAGGGCTATGGCCCACGAGAACAAGATTACGGCTATGAGTGGCCAGTGGGATATGCGTCCTGTCTCTTGCAGCTTGAGATGCCCATACCAGGCGAGGGTCATAAACACGTTGGACACGATGAGTAGCAATATGGTGTAGAGTGCTGTCATGTTGGTAGCAAATGGGTTAAGAGAGGGTTTCGTTGCCGCAGAATTTGAAGCCGCAGATGAAGCTGGTGGCATCCATGCGCTTTTTGCCTGCCATCTGCAGTTCGGTGATGCGCAAGAAGCCGCCTTCAAGGGCTACGTCGATGTTTTTCTTGCCGTTGCACACGATTGTTCCTATTGGCAGTTGATGGTCTGAGGGGACTTTCTTTGCCCCATAGATTTTTAAGACTAGTTCTTCGCTGCCTGTGTGGAGCATTGCCCATGCTCCTGGAGCTGGCGAGAGCCCGCGTACGAAATTGTAGACTTCGTCAAGCGGTTTGGTTAGGTCTATGCGGCATGTGTCCTTGAAGATTTTGGGTGCAGGACGCAATGGTGTGTCGTCGCACAATGCGCTTTGGGGTGTGCTTGTCACGGTGCCGTCGATGATGCGGTCAACGGTTTTGGCAGCAAGTTCGCCGCTGAGCGACATGAGGGTGTCGTGGAGTTCTCCGAACGTGCAGTCGTCGGTGATGGGCACTTTCACTTGGTCGATGATGTCACCTGTGTCGATGTCATGCTGCAGGAAGAATGTAGTCAGTCCGCTCTCTTTGTCACCATTGATAATGGCCCAGTTGATGGGAGCGGCACCGCGGTATTGTGGTAGCAGAGAGGCATGGATGTTGAAGGTGCCGAGGCGTGGCATGTCCCACACTACCTCGGGCAACATTCTGAAGGCCACTACAATCTGCAAATCTGCTTGGTAGGACTCCAGTTGCTTGATGAACTCAGGGTCTTTGAGCTTGGCTGGTTGCAGTATGGGCAGATTCTTAGTCTGGGCGTATTCTTTGACGGGACTTGGCTGTAGTTTGCTTTGGTGGCGTCCTATGGGCTTGTCTGGCATGGTGACTACCGCCACGATGTTATAGCCGCCCTCAACCAAGCGGCGCAGGGCCTCGACGGCGAAGTCGGGGGTGCCCATATATATGATGCGTAAGTCTTTTTTGTCCATAAACAGAGAGGGTGTGAGTGGTGTTGTTTTTGGTTTGGTCTATTCTTCAGAGAAGTCAACGAGAGTCTGTCTGTAGGTCTCAAAGAGAACTGTCTTGTGGATGACACCGACGAAGTGATTGTCGTCGTCAACTACTGGCAATACTTCGGCTCCTGACTTTTCGAAACAATTCATTACGTAGGTCATAGATGAACCTATAGGCAGAATGTCGGGTGCGGGGAGCATGAGTTGTTCGGCAGTGAACACTCCGTAGAGTTCTTGGCGGAAAATGACTTTGCGTATGTCTTTGAAACTGATGAGTCCGTGCAGGTTGTTGCTGCCGTCGACCACAGGGAAGATGTCTTCTTTCTCCTTTGCAAAAATCATGACGAGCTCGCCAAGTGGCATGGTGGGTGTGACCCTGGTGCACTGCCGGTTGATGACAGAGTCGAGGTTCATCAGTGTAAGGATAGCCTGGTCCTTGTGGTGAGTCACAAGTTGTCCCTTCTTGGCCAGACGCATAGAATAGATGCTGTGGGGTTCAAAGATTCTGATGGTTATGTATGAGATAACGCTGACCAGCATGAGGGGTACCAACAGACCATAGCCGCCAGTTATCTCGGCAATGAGGAAGATGCTCGTGAGAGGTGCGTGCATCACAGCCGCCATCACAGCTGCCATGCCTAGCAGACAGCAGATGGTGGAGGGGACTGGTGACGACATGCCGCCGATATTCCACAAGGCGGCGAAGACAAATCCGGTGAGGCAGCCCAGGAACAAAGAAGGAGCAAATAGACCGCCGCAGCCGCCTCCGCTGGTGGTGACTGTGGTTGCTACAACTTTGAGAAACATGATGCAACCCAGGATGAGTAGCAAGTTCTGAGTGCCGTAGAACGGCGAGTTGTTGAGCAGGGTGCTGGCATTGCCGTCAAGCAGGGTGGTGATGGTGTTATAGCCCTCGCCGTAGAGTGCGGGGAAGAAGAATACCAACACGCTGAGCACTGCGCCACCACACGCCCATTTCACTATCAAGTTGTTTGACTTGCGAAACATCGTCTCGATGGTGTTCATCACTTTGGTGAAATAGAGCGACATCAAGCCGCAGACCACTCCGAGGACGATGACTGGCATCACGTAGGCTATCTTGAACTGTTCGTTTACGTTGAGGGTAAACATTGAGTCGAAACCATTGAGGGCAAAGGTGAGTATCGAGGCAGTGACACACGACACTATCAATGGCACGAGGTGTGCCATCGTGAGGTCTAGCATGAGTACTTCGAGTGTGAAGAGCAGTCCGGCGAACGGAGCCTTGAAAATGCCTGAAATGGCCCCAGCTGCACCACACCCTATGAGGAGCATAAGTGTCTTCTGGTTGACATGGAATGTCTTGCCCAGAATGGAGCCTATGGCAGAGCCTGTGAGTACTATAGGCGACTCGGCTCCCACGGAGCCTCCGAAGCCGATTGTGATGCTACTGGCAATGATGCTGGTCCAGCTGTTGTGGTTGCGAATCTTGCCCTGCCGGCGCGAAATTGCAAAGAGAATTTTCGTTACACCGTGGCCGATGTCGTCTCTCACTATATATTTGATAAACAGGGCGCTGAGTAACACTCCGAGTGGTGGCGATATGAGGTAGAACCAGTTGATATGGGTGATGTCGGGACCATGAGTGACAAAGTCTTGCATCAGCTCTATCAACCACTTGAGCAGCATGGCGGCGAGGGCTGTGAATACGCCCACCAAGAAACTAAGGAGTATGGTGAGCTGCTTCTTGCTTAGTTTGGTGGCGGTCCAGACGATGATGGTGTGCGATATGGTCTTCAGAAAAGAGTCGTTTGCAGAGCTTGTCATGGTGCTTTAGATCTATCTTATGATTTTGACTTCGCTCCCGTTGCCAATCTTTATGATTGAGGAGGGGGCAGCCGGTGTAAGGTCGTTTTGTCTGTAGCGCACCACGTAGTCCACTGCTTTGACAATCTCGTCGCTGATGTCGCCAAACATCTTGGGCGAGGGTTGACCGCTGATGTTGGCTGAGGTCGACACGATTGGTCTGCGGAGGTGGAAGCACAGTTGGCTTGAGAATTCTTCATGAGTGAGCCTGAAAGCGATGCTTCCGTCGGCTGCCATGAGGTTGGGTGCGAGGTTGCGCCCCTTGTCGAAGATTACGGTGGTTGGTTTGGTGGCGAGCGTGATGATGTCCCATGCCACTTCGGGAGCTTGCTCTGTGTGGTTGGCTATCATGGCTTCGCTGTTGGCCAAGACTATCATAGCCTTGGAGTCAAGCCGCTTCTTAATGTCGTAGATTCGGCTGACTGCATCGGGATTGGCGGCGTCGCAACCGATGCCCCAAATGGTGTCGGTGGGGTAGAGTATGACTCCACCCTTGCGGAGAGTCTTGACGGCGCTCTCCATGTCGTCCTTGTCAAACGGAAATATATGCGGTTTCTTAGTACTCATTGGTGAAATGGAACTTTATGTTCTTGAAATCTTGTTGCGCCATTTGCAGCACGTAGCCGCTGTCGGCGAGAAAGACGTCGCGCCCATCGCGGTCTTTTGCCATATACTGATATTTGCGGCGCTTGAAGTTCTCGAGCTCGGCAGCGTCGTCGCTCTCTATCCAGCAAGCCTTGTAGAGACTCACTGGCTCCCAGCGGCACTTGGCATTATATTCGTTTTCCAGTCGATATTGTATCACTTCAAACTGCAGCTGCCCTACGGTGCCAATTATCTTGCGACCGTTGAACTGATTGACAAAGAGCTGTGCTACACCTTCGTCCATGAGTTGCTCGATGCCCTTGTTGAGCTGTTTTGCCTTCATGGGGTCTGCGTTCTCAATGTATTTGAACAGTTCAGGCGAGAAACTCGGCAGTCCTCTGAAGTGCAGGTGTTCTCCCTCGGTAATGGTGTCGCCTATTTTGAACGTCTGGTTGTCGGGCAGTCCGACGATGTCGCCTGGCCAAGCCTCGTCAATGGTGCTCTTGCGCTGCGCCATGAATTGTGTGGGCGAGGAGAAACGTATGGTCTTGCCGCTCCTGATGTGAAGGTAAGGGGTGTTGCGTACGAATTTGCCACTGCAGACTTTGCAGAAAGCGATACACGAGCGGTGGTTGGGGTCGATGTTGGCCGTTATTTTGAAAATAAATCCAGTGAACTTCTTTTCGTCGGGTTCTACGGTGCGCTCCATGGCCTGTGTGGGTTTGGGGCACGGTGCGATTTCGACGAAGCAGTCAAGTAGTTCCTGTACGCCAAAGTTGTTGAGTGCCGACCCGAAGAATACGGGAGCGACATCGGCATTGAGGTAGTCTTGCTGATTGAATTCGGGGTAGACTCCGTCTATGAGTTCGAGGTCTTCGCGCAGTTTGGCTGCGTCCTTTTCGCCCACGCGCTCGTCGAGTTGCGGGGTGTTGATGTCCACTTCGATGCGCTCCGTAACTTTTTGTTTGTCGGGGGTATATAGGTTGAGGTTGTGCTCGTAGATGTTGTAGACACCCTTGAATCTCGCTCCCTGGTTGATAGGCCAGCTGAGCGGACGCACCGAAATCTGGAGTTCCTTCTCAAGCTCGTCAAGGAGGTCGAAGGGGTCTTGACCTTCACGGTCCATCTTGTTGATGAAGATTATGACGGGGGTTTTGCGCATGCGGCACACGGTCATCAGCTTGCGCGTCTGTGCCTCTACGCCTTTGGCACCGTCCACCACGATGATTACGCTGTCGACTGCTGTGAGGGTGCGAAAAGTATCTTCGGCGAAGTCTTGGTGACCCGGGGTGTCGAGTATGTTGATTTTGTAGTCGTGGTAGTCAAACTCCATGACACTGGTCGTGACGGAGATTCCACGCTGTTTCTCTATCTCCATCCAGTCCGACGTGGCGGTCTTCCTTATCTTGTTGTTCTTGACGGCTCCAGCTACCTGTATCTGTCCTCCAAACAAGAGCAGCTTCTCCGTGAGGGTGGTCTTACCCGCATCGGGGTGTGATATGATGGCGAATGTGCGCCGGCGTGTTATTTCGTTGTTCATTGTAGACGTATATGTTTTGTTTATAGTGTGGTAAGGACTACAAGCTGTTTTGCTCTGCTATCTTCGCAAGGCATTCTTTCAGAGAGTCCTCCCAGTGCGGAATGCTTATGTTGTAAGTTTGTTTTATCTTGTTCTTGTCGAGCACTGAGTATGCTGGTCGACGTGCTGGGGTAGGGTAGTCTTCGGTGCGAATGGGGCTAACCTGGCAGGTGTCGATGTCTGCAAGTCGGTGTATGGCCTTGGTGAAATCATACCAGGAGGTTACGCCCTCGTTGCTGAAGTGGAATGTGCCGTAAGTCTTGTGGTCTGATGCGGCTATCGTGGCGATGGCTCGTGCCAGGTCATGGGCGTAGGTCGGGGTGCCGATTTGGTCAAACACCACGTTGAGGCGTTCCTTCTCTTGGCCCAATCGCAGCATGGTCTTGACGAAATTGTTGCCGTAGGGTGAGTATAGCCATGCGGTCCGCACTATTATGCTCTTGGTGCAGGCTTCTGCTACTCGGTGCTCTCCCTCGAGTTTGGTGCTGCCATAGACAGACTGTGGTCCGGTCGGGCAGTCTTCGGTGTAGGGCTTCCATTGTTCGCCGCTGAATACGTAGTCGGTGGAGATGTGAATGATCCACCCGCCCTTGTCGTTGATGGTGCGGGCAAGCATCTCGGGGGCTTCGGCATTCAGCAGACGAGCCTTGTCGGACGAGCTTTCAGCTTTGTCGACAGCTGTAAAGGCAGCGCAGTTTATAATGCCGTCAATGTTGTTGGTGTCAATGGCGGTGCGTATGTCGTCTTGGTTGGTAATGTCAAGCTCGTTGATGTCTGTAAAAACAAAGTTGAGCTGCTGCCATTCGCTGGCGATGGAGCGTAGCTCACTGCCGAGTTGCCCGTTGGCACCGGTCACGAGTATATTTCCGTTGTGCTGTTGCATGGTGTTCTACAATTCCAAGGGTTCTTTGAGGTTCTTATGATAGTATTCGCTCAACATTCCGATAAAGGTGGAGATGGTCTGCAATGCTTGCATCGTGTCTTGACTGACAGGGCTGTTCTTCATCTTGAGCAAGGTTACTCCGTAGATGAGCTCAAAGCAGCTCTCAATCTCGTTGGTATTGTCGGCATGGGGCTGGTGTGAGCGCAGTTCCACCACGAGTGGTAATGCGTGGTTATATGCCATGTGGTAGTACTGAAAATTGTGGGAGGTCATTAGGTTGTGATGCAGCTCTGCAAGATTGGTTATGACGTTCTTGCAAATCTGCAGGTGTCCCTTTTTTGCGACTCCCTCGCTGCGCATCATATTGGCGATGTCAAGATACCACGTCAGGGCTTCGGTTTTCTGCTCCTCGTTCCACTGCGTGAAGCGAGCGACGTAATTCTTTTCCACAAGGTCAATGTTGAGATTGAACGCGCGCAGCATATCTTCAATCTGCCACATGTAGAGCAAATACTGGGCGATGTTTTCTTTCCTTAGTTTTTGGGCAACAAGCATGACGTTGGTTTGACGGCGCACTGAGGGTATGTGGCGACATGACACTGTCGTGTCCACTTAATACCAGTGCAGTCCAGTGAGTGTAAACACAAAGCCCGCAACAGCTGCAGCAATGACAAGGAAACCAATGCCCTTGTTCAAGATCATGATATACTTGTCGCTGAAGGTATTGCGGATTTTGTTTATCACGAAAGAAAGACCCAACCACCAAAGCATGGCTCCGATGATGATGGACAAGTAGCCTATGGCCATGTTGACGGGGTAGTCGGGCGTTATGAAATCAAAACGGGCGAACAATACCAGAAAAAGCAGAATAATAAGGGGGTTGGAGAAAGTCAGCAGGAAGGCTGTGAAGAAGTTCTTGAGCAGTCCGCGTTCTTTCGATACCGTTATGCTGTGCCTTTTGTGGTGAGATAGAATCATGTAGATGCCGAATGCAAGGAGCATGGCGCTGCCCAACAGCTGCATTATCAGCTTGTTGTTTTCGTCCTTGACAAAATCGGTCACGAAGCTCATGCCGAGACCCGAAACGAGTGCATAGATGATGTCGCTCAATGCGGCGCCAACACCCGTAAGGACTCCATATTTGAGCCCCTTGTTAAGGACACGTTGAATGCATAAGACCCCCACGGGACCGCATGGCGCAGAGCATATCACTCCAATGAACAGTCCTTTGAGAATTATTAGTAGCAATGCAATCATATGTGTCATAGCGAAATGCAAAATTGCCTTTTTTTTTTGAATAATGGCAGAGTAATAGGTTAAAAGTAAGCAAACGTGGGGTCGGTAGAAGTCAAATGGTGGCAGGACGGTGTGTGTTTGTGACAAAACGCGGAGTATTGTGCAGTTTTAGCGTCGGGGTTTCATGGTGAGGTTACGCTCCTGTAGTAGCGTCAAAAAGCTATGCGAAGCTTAACAGAAGCAGCTCGAACTGATTGCCTTTTGGTGATTTAAAAAATGGTCGGAAAAGTTTGAATGTCATACTGATTTGTCTTAACTTTGCTCAGTGTAGGGGGATGGACTTGTTTTGTCAGGGAGTCCCTTTGTTGCGCTCCCCATTGTTGTTCTACTGATAATTAATGAAAAAGTATATGGAGGATTTCGTACATCTTCATGTTCATACGTACTATTCAATTCTTGACGGAATGTCGCCCGTTCGCAAAGTGGTGGATAAGGCTATCGGCGACGGAATGCGCGGTGTGGCCATCACGGACCACGGCAATATGTTTGGAGTCAAGGAATTGTTTGACTATTGCAAAAAAGTCAATGGTAATCGCAAGAAGGAGGGCTTGCCCCCATTTAAGCCCATATTCGGGTGTGAGATGTATGTGGCGCGGCGCAGCAAAATGGATAAGGATCAAACCAAGGGCGACCGTGGAGGTTATCACTTGGTAGTGCTGGCTAAGAACGAACAGGGCTACCGCAATCTCATCAAACTCGTTTCACGAGCTTGGGTTGATGGCTATTATGGACGTCCACGCACTGACCGCGAAGATTTGGCGAAATACCACGAGGGGCTTATCGTGTGTTCTGCTTGTATTGCTGGTAATGTGCCAAGGAAAATTCTGGAGGGCGATATGGCTGGAGCACGCGAAGCCATAGAGTGGCACAAGTCTATTTGGGGCGATGACTACTACCTGGAATTGCAACGCCACGAGGTGAAAAATCCGTCGCAGAGGGCAAACCGTGAGACCTTCCCGCAACAGCAGAAAGCCAACGCTGTCATCATGCAACTTGCCAAAGAGTATGGTATAAAGTTGGTTTGTACTAACGACTGCCACTTTGTTGACGAAGATGACGCTGAGGCTCATGACCACTTGCTGTGTCTCTCGACGGGCAAAGACCTTGACGACCCTAGACGTATGCTCTATAGCAAGCAAGAGTGGTTTAAGACCCGGGCTGAGATGAACGAGGTGTTTAGCGATGTGCCTGAGGCTCTGGCCAATACTTGCGAGATTCTGGACAAAGTGGAGACCTATGACATCAACTCTGACCCTATAATGCCTTTCTTCCCCATTCCGGATGATTTTGGCAATGAGGAGCAATGGCGCAAGAAATTCTCCGAAGAAGACCTGTTCCGTGAGTTTACGTCTGACGAAAATGGTGAGAATCAATTGCCACAGGAAGAGGGCGAGGCAAAAATCAGGAAACTTGGCGGCTATGACAAGATATACCGCATTAAGCTGGAAGCCGACTACTTGCGCAAATTGGCATACGATGGCGCTGTGCGGCTTTATGGAGAACCTCTCAGTCAAGAGGTGGACGACCGCATTCGTTTTGAGCTCCATGTGATGAAGACTATGGGTTTCCCTGGCTACTTCCTGATTGTGCAGGACTTCATCAATTCTGCTCGCAAGGAACTTGGCGTGTGGGTGGGCCCCGGGCGTGGCTCGGCGGCGGGCAGTGTGGTGGCCTATTGTTTAGGCATAACCAAGATTGACCCTCTCAAGTATGACCTTCTGTTTGAGCGTTTCCTTAACCCTGACCGCGTGTCGCTGCCTGATATAGATACCGACTTTGATGATGACGGCCGAGGCAAAGTGCTTCGTTGGGTGATGGACAAATATGGTCACGAAAACTGTGCCCACATTATTACCTATGCCACTATGGCCACCAAGAACTCTATAAAAGATGTGGCAAGGGTGGAGAAACTGCCGCTTAATGAGTCCAACGCTCTCTGTAAAGCCATTCCAGACCGATTGTCACTCAACGGCAAAGACCTCAAGATGAACCTTGAAAATGCCATAAAGTGCGTAAAGGAACTTCAGGATGCTGAGGCTAGCGACGATCCGCGCATGGCTGCTACCATAAGATATGCCCGCAAACTAGAGGGTACGGTCAGGGGTACTGGCATACATGCCTGTGGATTCATTATCTGTCGTGACCCGATATCCGACCACGTGCCTGTGTCAACCGCCGACGACCCAGATTTCCCCGGCATCAAGACTACGG
>CAVCAW010000040.1:0-10101 GCA_963600315.1 Bacteroidaceae bacterium
TCGCTGGTGGCAAGGCTACTGGCATTGCAGGTGTAGAGGCTGAAAACGCTGCTACTACAGGCGCTGCAGTTACTCTCGATGGTAAGGCTGTTTCTTCTACTCAGAAGGGTCAGATCTACATCATCAATGGTAAGAAGGTTAAGTTCTAATCAGACAATGGGACGGCGCGACAACGTGCCGTCCCATCTTTTTCCTATAAAAAATGCGGAGAGAAATCATTTTCTCTCCGCATTTTTTATGGGGAAACTTAATGGCAGTCACTTGCCAATCTTGCCGCAGTGCTATTTCTTTGCGTAGAGCACAGGGTTTGTATCGGTGTCGTTATACATCTTCATCTGCTTGTAGACCTTCATATATTTGCGTCCGTCAGCTATGTCATCAATGAGCGTATTGATGGCTGAAGACAAGTCTTTCTGCTGCTCAAGCAGCACCGCAAGTTTAGCGGCGCACTTCTGTCGGTGGCTCTCTTCAGCGTCCTTGCGCTCAGCCTCAAAGCGCATGTGGTATATCTTGAGTGCAAGAATGCTCAGACGGTCTATGGCCCATGCCGGCGACTCGGTGTTTATGGTAGCTTCAGGCAGAGGCTTCACATCCTTATAGAGCGTAAGGAAATAGCTGTCGATTCGCTCCACGAGATCTGTGCGGTCTTGATTAGACTTATCTATGCGACGTTTCAACAGCAAGGCAGCAGCAGGGTCAATGGCAGGATCGCGTATGATGTCTTCGAAGTGCCATTGCACGGTGTCAATCCAACATTTGAGGTATAGGTCGTGCTCTATTGTGCCTTCCGGATATGGATTGTTGATAGGAGTGTCAACATTGTCTGTCACGTGATAGTTGTCGATTGCCTTCTCAAAGATTGGTTGGCAAAGTTTTGTGAATTCCATAGCTTTACATTATGAGGTTATGTTACAAAGGTAATGTTTTATTTTTAAGTTGCATGTCAATTAGATGGAAAAAGACTAATTTCGCTGTATGAAAGTAGTAATAGACGATAAGATACCATACATAGCTCAAGCCGCATCAAGCTTGTTTGACGAAGTGGTTTACCTTCCCGGCACCAAGTTTGCCGACAGTAGTGAGATAGCAGATGCCGATGCCTTGATAATACGCACTCGCACCCATTGCGACCGCAAATTGCTTGCCTCCACCAATGTTAAGTTTGTAGCCACGGCAACGATAGGCTTCGACCATATAAACACGGCAGACCTCAAGCAACTCGGTGTAAGCTGGACCAATTGCCCCGGCTGCAACGCCTCTTCGGTCGGGCAATATGTAAGAAACATACTGGCGGTGCTGAGTCAGTCGTCAGATTGCGCCATGGAGGATTTCGTGGTGGGAATAGTTGGCTACGGTCATGTGGGACGCGAAGTCTACAAAGCATTGTCGCAAGCCGGCTGCCACATTATGGTCAACGACCCTCCATTGCGTGAACTTGGCACGGCTGATGTGGAACTGGTAGAACTTGGAGAGCTAGCAGACAAATGTAACGTCATCACATTCCACACACCACTGACAAAAGACGGAGCCCACCCCACCTTTCACTTGGCTGGCAGCGACTTCTTTGCGCAGTTGAAACAAAAGCCGCTCATTGTCAATGCCGCCCGCGGCGGAGTTGTTGATGAGCGAGTCATGCTGGAAGCTTTTGACCATAACATCATAAGCAACATGGCAGTTGACACATGGGAGAACGAGCCATGCATTAATCTTGAGCTGCTAGACAAATCGGTGATAGCCACGCCCCACATAGCAGGATATTCAGCCGACGGCAAGAGCAATGCCACACGTATGGCACTGAGGGCTGTATGCCAGCATTTCCACATCGCCATCAACGACGAAAGCCGATTCCTCGAGCAGACAGCTGCACCAGCCCTCCCAGACAGCTGCGCACCTGTCGGTGAAACGCTCAAAGACTGGCTCACGCTCTACAATCCTCTTGATGATTCCAGGCGACTCAAGGCTCATCCAGAGCTTTTCGAACAGCTTCGCGGCAACTATCCGTTGCGCAGAGAAACGTTTGGCAGCTGAACAACAAGCGGCAACGTCGTGGTGCAGTCATTGATAGCATTGGGCAATTGAATCACCATGAGATTGCAAAAATTCAGTTTGCGATTGCAAACAATTAGAAAACACAAGCAGA
This sequence comes from Bacteroidaceae bacterium, assembly GCA_963600315.1. Classification (GTDB taxonomy): domain Bacteria; phylum Bacteroidota; class Bacteroidia; order Bacteroidales; family Bacteroidaceae; genus UBA6382. The sequence continues at coordinate 2,141 of CAVCAW010000040.1, forward strand.
CTTTGAGATTACATACAAAGACAATCAGGAAAAACGCACAAAGCCTCCCGGACTATTTATATTCCGGGAGGCTTTAGTTATAAATCTTCTATTGAGATTAGTCGAGAACTCCTGCAGAAGCTTTGAACTTCATGGTAGTCTTCTCGGCGAGAGTAATCTTTTCCAAAGTTCTAGGATTGATACCAGTGCGTGCGGCGCGAGTGCTTGCACTGAAAGTTCCAAAACCGGGAAGGATAACCTTGTCATTTGCCTTTACAGCTCCAACAATAGTTGTGAGAGCGGTTTCAAGAGCGGCCTTAGCAGCTACTTTAGAGATGCCAGCACCTTCGGCGATAGTGGCAATCAAGTCTGTCTTTTTCATAATCTAGTTATTAGTTGGTGAGTATTTTAGTTACATCTTCTCACTCCCTATGGACGAGAGTTGTTGCAAATATCGCAATATCAAAGTTTTCCTCCAAATATTTTCGGCGAAAATCATCAAAAAAGCAGTTTTTTTCTTACCCCACGAGCCTAATTTGGTAAATATGTCAAGTTTTGCCTCTATCACAAGTCTTTTTAAGTAGTTCTTAGAAACATTTGCAACAGTGCATTTTAGCAGCATTTTGCCAGTGCTGGCACAAGTTTTGACTATAGGCATAGTTACACTGAGCCACGCATGACAGCAGCTTTCGAGCAGCGCCATTCGCTTTTGTGGAAAAGCCTTTTCATCGAAATTTTCATTGAGCAAACAACTGCGTTTCCGCCGAAATGATTGTCAATTTCCGCGGAAACGCTTGTCAGTTTCGCCCGAAACAAACCAACGTTTCGCCCGAAACGCTCAATTTAGCTCAACACAATCTCGAGGGCAACGAGAAAAGATTAATGGCGTTCCTGCGTCTATGGATGTGGAGAAGCTCTATGGCAATAAGGAGTTGAACAATGCTTTGGACGAGCTTAACGGTGTGTCTGCTGAGGGTATTCAAAAGACTATTGACGGCAATGCTACGTATTATGAGGAGTTGACTGCTGCTCATGAGGAAGCCGACAAGAAGAAGGATAAGTTCAGACGTGACTCAACGGAAGAGTATGGTACTGACCTTGCTGGCAGAATCTATTAGTGACGCATATTACGCGGATGATGAAGTAGAATTTCCTCACGTAGACGTGTGCTGTCAACGTGAGTGTATATTTCGGTAGTAGCTATGCTTTCGTGCCCCAGCATGGCCTGGATGGCACGGAGGTTGGCTCCGCCCTCTAGGAGGTGGGTGGCGAAGGAGTGGCGAAAGGTGTGGGGCGACACGTTGCGGGTGATGCCCGCCCGGGCACATAGTTCCTTGACAAGGTGAAAAACCATTATTCTGCCTATGTTTTTGATGCTCCGCTTGATGGTAATGAATACATAATCCTGGTATTCTGGCGGTATCTTCCACTGGTTACGGTCGAGAAAATATAGTTTGAGTTCCTTTATCGCCTTACCAGAAATGGGTACGAGACGTTCTTTCGAACCTTTGCCTTTGACTCTGATAAAGCCTTCGTCGAGATAGAGGTTGGAGAGTTTGAGATCGCACAGTTCGCTAACGCGCAGTCCGCAGCTATACAGAGTTTCTATGATGGCCTTATTGCGTTGGCCCTCACGGGAGTCAAGTCTTATGGCGGCTTCGATTCTGTCTATTTCCTCCGTTGTCAGCACTTCGGGCAGGTGTAGTCCTACCTTGGGCGAGACCAGCAGTTCGCTGGGGTCGGCATCTATTCGGTTGGACATAAGCAGGAACTTGAAGAATGTACGTACTCCCGATAGAATGCGAGACTGTGAGCGTGCGTCAAGCCCTATGTCGTGAAGTGCAGCAGAGAAGCGGTGGAGGTCATCAATGGTAGCGGTGAGCGGCTCAATGCCCTCAGTGGCGCAGAAATCGAGGAGTTTGTTCGCGTCTCTCATGTAGGCATCGAGCGTGTTGGTCGACAAGCCGCGCTCTAGCCTCAGATAGATGGCAAAGGGGCGAAGGTAGTCGGTTGCCCATTGTTGCGGTATGCGAGTTTCCGCCAAGTGTTCGGAGTTAATAATTTGCACTGACATGGCAGAGCGTATGAACTTTTCTTTATAAATTTGCGCCAAAGTTACGAAAAGGCATTAACAGTTGTGCTGACAACCTCAAAAAACATTATCAGAATGAAGATTCTTATATTGAACGGACCCAATCTGAACTTGCTCGGCGTTAGAGAGCCGGCGGTCTACGGCAGTTCATCGTTCGCCGATTACTACAACAAGCTGACTGCCATGTATCCCGACGTGGAACTATCGTATTACCAAAGCAACGTAGAGGGGGAACTGATAAACAAGATTCATGAGGTTGGTTTTTCCTATGACGGCATCGTGCTCAACGCCGGTGCATACACTCACACTTCGATTGCTCTGCTTGACGCCATCAAGGCTGTAACCACACCCGTCATAGAAGTTCACATATCCAACGTGCACCAGCGTGAAGAATTCAGACACAAGTCTATGATTTCAGCGGGGTGCAAGGGAGTAATCTGCGGTTTCGGTCTCACTTCTTACCGCTTGGCCATCGAAGCGATAGTAAATCCCTAATGCAAGACCTATCTGACTACATCGAGTCTCACATCGATGCCGAGCACCCCTATCTCTATAAGCTCTACCGCGACACCAACCTCTACCTCCTCCGACCGCGCATGGCATCAGGACACACCCAGGGGGTGATGCTGAGAATGCTGGTGGAGATGATAAAGCCCAAGCGGATTCTTGAGATTGGCACCTACACGGGCTACTCTGCCCTTTGCATGGCGGCAGGTCTGGAAGAGGGAGGCATTGTTGACACCTATGAAATCAACGATGAAATGGAGGATTTCACACGCCCTCGCATCGAAGCCTCACCTTGGGCCGACAAAGTTCGTATGCACATAGGCGATGTCCTTGAAACCCTGAAGGACTCCAGCGAGCGTTACGACCTTGTGTTTATTGACGGCAACAAGCGGCAATATGCTGAATACTATGATTTGGCTATACAGCTGCTGGAGGACGGTGGCTATATACTAGCCGACAACACGCTGTGGGACGGACATGTGACCGACCCCGCCTACGACAAAGACCCACAGACTTTGGGGGTAAGAAAATTCAACGATATTGTGGCTCGCGACAATAGGGTAGAAAAAGTCATAATCCCCTTGCGCGATGGGCTTACCTTGATAAGGAAACGGCAATAGCGACCGCTGTTGCTCGGTTTGCCTTATCAGTTCCCGTAGTTTGACATAAAGATTACATCTTCGCTGCCCTATCTATAATTGCAGCTGTTTGTTGACTCATGTGGTTTCACTTCTTAGTGGTGTGAGTCGACTTTTGAGTCTTGCCGATTGTTTTGGGGGAGTTGGGAGTCGGGGTTTGTGAGTTGTGAGTAGGTATTTGGGGCACGCCAGCCGGTTTCTGGTTTTGCTTGTGCGGCAAGAAAGGCAATTCGTAGTCGCGGTTTTCGTAGTCAATCAAGAGGTCGGTAGAATCGTTAGGGTGAGTGTCTATTTCAGAGTCTATTTCGCCCTTGAACAACTCCACCTTTACCTTAGCAATACCTGCCGCCACCATACCGAGTTTTTCTGCCGCCCCCCACGATAGGTCTATAATACGCCCTCGACCAAAGGGGCCGCGGTCAGCAACTTTCACAACTACGCTCTTGTGGTTTTTCAAGTGTGTCACTTTCAGCAGAGTTCCGAACGGGTGGCTACGATGGGCACATATCATGCTGTCCTTGTGGTAGCGCTGTCCGCTAGCCATTTTGCTGCGTATGTTTTTGGCATAGAATGAAGCGATACCCACCTGTTGCGCCATGACAGTGATAGCGCAGAGGAGAAAAGTGGCAATTGCAACAAGTTTTTTAGTTTTCATGAGTATGAGGGGTTTTGGTGATACATTTATGGTGTAAGTTTCTTGTTTAGCACGAAGAGCAAGGGCATCGCAACCACAATGGCGACAGCCAGCACCAGATAAATGTATACCGGCGCAGGCAACAGGCTCGAAATGCTGTCGTCCTGAGGCAGCAGTCGCATAGTGACCACTGCAATAGTGTTGTTGCAGACATGGCAAACCACTGAAGGCCAGATGCTGCGAGTCTTGACGTAAAGCCAGGCGAAATATAGACCTAGAAGGAATGCGCTCAACATTTGAGCAGGATTCATGTGGATGACACCAAATATCAAGGCTGAAATCACTATGACTTTTACTGGTGAAGCGGGCATCTGCTTGAGCAGCTCACCCGTGACTCCATAACGAAAGCAAATCTCTTCCGCCAAAGGACCAATCACGGCCAATACGGGCAAAGCCCACACACACGTGCTCATTTCGGAAAATTCGCCGTTCATATTGTCGGGAAGTCCTACAACCTCTATCAGGCCATTTGACAAGACAACCAATGGCAATGTTGTCAGCAAGCACAAGAGCAATATCTTTGCCGGACTCTTACACGTCGGCATTCTCTGGAACACAGCTTTCGTCCCTTTGCCGCAAATGAGTGTAGTAGCAATGGAGGACAATATGGAACTTATCACCAGTGCCACCAGCAACATATTGGCAGGTATCTGCTGCACTGAAGTAGCTTGGCAACCACTAGTGATAGCTACACACAAAACCGCCGCAAATCCTACACACGTTTGCACGATGAGGTATATACCTATGATTATGAGAGCTTTTTTCATTGTTTACTCAAGATCCCTATTGTCTGATTCTTGTCCTTGGCAAGTTGCGCCTGCAGCTCGTCAAGCGAATCAAAGCGCCGTTCATCGCGTATCTGCGCAACAATCTCTATGCAGATGTGACGGTTATAGATTTCCTCATTAAAATCGAGCAGATTCACCTCTATGTGCAGCTCGGGGTGGTTGTGGATACTGGGGCGGTTGCCTATGTAGAGCATGCCGCAGAGTCGGTCATCTCCTACCGTTGCCATCGCAGCATAGACCCCAGCCTTCGGAACAAGTTTGTCAGCCGAGTCCAGCGTTATGTTGGCTGTAGGAAACCCGATAGTGCGCCCTATAGCTTGTCCGTGAACCACCATGCCGCCCATGGAATAAGGACGTCCCAAAATGTCATTGGCCTTAGCTACATCGCCCTCCACCAAGGCTTTGCGCACAGCCGTCGACGAAGCGTGAGTGCAGTAGTGTGTGGGCAACGGTAGTGCCTGAATAACCTCAAGCCCTAGTTGCTCGCCATACTGTTTGTAGTCGGCAAAGCCCTTGCCGTCTCGCTTGCCAAAATGATTGTCATAGCCCGTCACAACCGCTTTGCCGCACAATCCGTCACGGAGGATTCGCTCCATATACAACCTAGCATCTGTAGCCGCCAGTTGAGGAGTGAAGTCCAGCAGCGCAACATAGTCAACACCGCATTGTTCAATCAGGCGCAGCTTTTCTTGCAAAGTAGTCAACAGCGGGACACTTGTCTTGGGGTCGAGCACTTGGCGCGGATGCTGCTTGAAAGTCACAACCATGGTCTTCAACCCTCGCTTAGCCGCCTCATCCGCCAGCTGGCGAAGCAGATATTGGTGTCCGCGATGCACGCCATCAAAGAACCCCACAGTCTGCACAGAGGGTTCGACAACCGAGTTGGCGGAAATGCCGTCAATTATCTGCATCACGTCAGTTGTTTTGCGATTGAAGTTTAGATGTCCAGTCTCCTTGAGTTGACAGCATCGTGTGATACCCTAACTTAGCTGCCCCATCAAGATTTGCCTGACTATCGTCAATAAACAAAGTTTCTGATGCCGCAATATGCGCTGTGTCAAGCACAGCTTGAAAGAGTTCAGCCTCAGGCTTTTCAAGATGCAACACGTGCGAAAGGAATATGTGCTTGAACCACAGCGTAACGTCTTCGCCCTCATATGACATACAGCAACGTTGGATGAAATCCCAATGAATCTCGTTACTATTACTGAGGATAAACAAGTTATAGTGATCCTTCAACTGCCTCAAAGCCTCATAGCGCTCGGGCTGAACGGGATCTATCAGACTCACCCAAGCATTGCGGATTTGCTGGTCGGTCACACCCGGCATAGAACTTTTCTGCCGCAAAGTTTCGTAGAACTCAGCCGCCGACATCACTCCACGGTCAATCTGCTGAAAAATTCCCTCAAACTGCGAATACTGCTGTGGAAAAATATCTTTGTCAAGACCTATCTTGCGGAATTCCTCGACACATCTTTGCGAATCAATGTCACAAATCACTCCGCCAAAATCGAAGACGATGTTTTTTATATTTTCTATCTCCATCGAGTGCAAAAATATGTATTTTATTTGAAATGAGCAAATTCCGTCATAACTATTGGGCTTTTTTAGGAGTCCTTAACACGGTTTGGCTTGCTCGCGTTGAGGTTAGATTAACTTTCCGCAGGCTATGGTAAGAGGATGCTCCAAGTGCCAAACTTCCAGTCCAAACGTAGGCATGATGCAAGAATCGTTAAAACGCATAAAAGCAAAAAAACCTGTTCGATGGGGTTTTGAATTGAAATAAATGCTTACCTTTGCACCACTATTTAGGGCGGCGGTCTCTAAAAAGGCCGTTTGCCGAGGGATTGTTCTATGGTGTAATGGTAGCACTAGAGTTTTTGGTTCTCTCAGTGGTGGTTCGAATCCGCCTAGAACAACGCGGCGAATTGCGGTGAAGTAAAAAACACCGCAGTTCGCTTTTTTTATTGCCCTTAATTTCTCTTTGTCACCAACCGCATAACCTAATCCAATGGCGCAATATTTGAAACAGACCAAAACAGCCAGCTCCCGCCCCGTCATCATGACTATTGCCGGCAGCGACCCATGCTGCGGAGCGGGCTTGCAGGCAGACATCAAGGTTACAACCCACTTGGGGTGCTACGCCACAAGCGTGGTGACGGCTCTCACAGCGCAGAGCACACAGGGCGTGGTAAAAGTGTGGCCCTGCTCCGCAAACCAAGTGGCCACACAGGGCAAAGTACTACTCGACGACATCAAACCCTGCGCTGTCAAGATTGGCATGTTGGCCTCAGAGCAAGTCGCTGCCGAAGTTGTCAAGATTGTGGAGTCGCTGCCTGATGCCGACGTCGTGGTCGACACCATTCTGAAATCCACTTCAGGCGAGCCCCTTTTCAGCTGGAACGGCGGCGGTGCCTTCGAGCAGTTGCTCCGTGCCGCACGTGTCATCACGCCCAACCTACCAGAAGCAGAAAAATTGCTCGGGGGCAAAAGCGACTCGGCAGAAGAAATGGCAAAGAACCTCAGTCGCCGATTTGGCGATGTGTCGGTTTATCTCAAGGGCGGACATGGAGAAGGCAACATATTGTCAGACATCTTCTTCAACACCGAGACAGGGGCGATGATCCTCTTTGATTCTCCCCGCATAGACACACGCAACACCCACGGCACGGGCTGTTGTCTTTCGACAGCTCTCGCTTGCTACCTCGCCTTGGGCGAGACGCTTGACGAAGCCGCACGCAAGGCCCACGACTTTACGCATCAATCACTAGAGAGAGGCAAGAATTTCACTCTCGGGTCGGGACATGGACCGACATTCTCCCTCTAGCTAAAAGCATTGAAACAGTTCGACTGCAGCTTGCGACAACAATTTTGAATAGACACGACAAAGATTTTGTGTAGACGCTACAAGGAATTTTGTAACCAAAAGAGCGGAGCAAAACAGAGCTTTTTCGTACATTTGCAAACACATACGCATCTGGACCACATGACAGAAGAAACAGGACAAGACACAACGCTAAGAATATCCGTGGTGATGGCCACTTACAACGGCGAGCGCTATCTGTGCGAGCAGTTGGACAGCGTGGTGTCGCAGACCTACCCCATTTATGAACTGATAGTGCAGGACGACGGGTCGACAGACGACACAATGACCATACTCAACGACTACGCCCAGCGATATCCGTTCATTAAAGTCTATGCCAACAACTCCGAACAACACGGAATCAACGGGAATTTCTTCTCTGCCATGCTGCGTGCCACAG
>CAVCAW010000040.1:10111-47811 GCA_963600315.1 Bacteroidaceae bacterium
GGAGACTATATTGCCATCTGTGACCAAGACGATGTATGGGAACTTGACAAACTGCGTTGGCAAGCCCTGGCGATAGGCGATTGCGCTATGTGCACGGGGTTTTCCGTACCATTCTCAAGCGATGGGTTTCCTGTCAAAGCCGATATGCGCATTCCCAATCTCCACTTGATACGCAACACCTATCTCAGCCAAATACCCGGCCACACCATGCTATTCAAGAAAGAGCTACTCAGCTATTTGGTCGATGGAGCCAAGATGACGCTCTACTACGACTGGCAGTTGGCTTGCGTAGCCTCAGCCATGGAGAGCGTGGTGTTTGTCAACAAGACTCTGGTGCATTTTCGCCGCCACGCTGATGCCGCCACAGCCACGACACCCGTGAGCAGCGCCTTGCTTTCCAGCGCAGCCTGGGACTATGTCGCCACCTCGCTGTTTCGCCACAAAGCCCTGCAAGGCGAAGTGCGCCAACGCTTCACGATAGTAACCCCTTTCCTCGAGCGACTACCCTTTGCCACTCGCAGTCTCACCGAGGCAGTAAAGATGGGGCGTCTGCAAATGCAGCGCGGACCGGTGGCCTTCGTACACCGTATGGTGTTTTTCGCCCAACACTCCCATCACATCTTCCACACCGAGGAGCGCCGACCGCTCGTAAGGCTGCTCAGAGCCTTGTTTTTCGTCTATTCGTGCGGCTACTACTACAGGTCTCACCTCAAGAAATAACTTTTCCTAACAATCATGGACAATAAATATCTGGATGAATTCCGCCGCCAGTCGCTACGCGGCGCCCAGCTCAAGATGCTCGACATACTTAAGGAGATTGACCGCATCTGCCGGGCTCACGACATCAGCTACTGGCTTGACGGCGGCACCCTATTGGGGGCAATGCGTCACAAGGGCTTCATTCCATGGGACGATGACCTCGATGTGTCGATGATGCGCTCAGATTACAACAAGTTTCTGAAGGTAGCTCCGTCAGAACTGCCCCAATCCATGTTTCTACAAACGCGGCACAGCGACCCCGGTCTATCTTTCAGAGCATGCAAAGTGAGAGACCTCAACTCATATATAGCCGATGCTGACGACAACAACGGGCAGCCCTACCAAAAAGGCATATTTGTAGACGTATTCCCTTACGACAGAGGGCCTTCGGCATGCCGGCGCTTCTTGGGCAAGACCGCAAGAGCCATCTGCATAGCCGACACTACGCTCCACAAGCCCCACTGCTATTCATGGCGATCATTGGCAGAATTGTTCTATTTCGGCATCAAGCGGACGATATGTCTTGCCATCTGGAAACTGATGCTTAAGCTCACCGACAACGGCCAGTATATTGCCCTAATCCCCTACTTCAGTTGGTGTCGAGCCATCCACCCCAAAGGAAACATCTTCCCGTTGTCAGAGGCAGAGTTTGAAGGAGAGAAATTCCCCGTGCCCGCCAAGAGCGATGAATATCTGACCATGCTCTACGGCAACTGGCGCAAGATTCCCCCCGTGGAGAAGCAGCAAGTTCACTCCATGATAATCATACCCCAACTTATTGAAGACAAGAAACAATGAAAGTGCTGTTGGTTAACACTAGCGGTCAGGCAGGCGGTGCCGCCATCGCAGCTTCGCGCCTTGCCAAAGCCCTTAACCACAGCGGGGTTCAGGCAAAGATGCTCGTAGCAGACCTCGGTGGAAGCAACAATCCCGATGTCGTTGCACCGAAGAGCCGGTGGAGATACAAATGGAGTTTCTTGACGGAGAGGCTGAACATCTTCGTACGCCAAAGATTCAGCAAGAAGCACCTGTTTGACATTGACCCTGCACTGACCGGCATCAACCTAACCAGCACCACAGAATTTCGGGAAGCCGACATCATCCATCTGCACTGGGTCAACCAAGGCTTCTTGTCGCTCAAGGGCATTAAGCGCATTTTGGAAAGCGGCAAACCCGTAGTGTGGACCATGCACGACATGTGGACCTTCACCGGTCTGTGCCACAATGCCTACTTTTGCGACAGCTACACCAGCGAGTGCAACAACTGTCCGATGCTCGTCAGCCGAGGCACCAAAGACCTCTCCAATGTGACTTGGAGACACAAGAAGACCTTGTGGAGCCATTTTCCCAACCTGACCTTCGTTGCCTGCAGCCAATGGCTTGAGCAGACGGCGGCGGCAAGCCCCCTGCTGAGCAACCACCCTGTGCAGAGTATTGCCAACCCCATTGACTGCCACGTCTATGCACCCCACGACAAGACCACGATGCGGAGAGAACTCGGACTGCCTGCTGACGGCAAGAAACTCATCCTGTTTTGCGCCTACAACGTCTTGGCACCCATAAAAGGGCTCACCTTCCTCAAGCAAGCACTGCAGCAACTCATTGAGCGGAGACCGGAACTCAAGGACCAACTGGGACTCGTGTTGGTAGGCAAAGGATCCGAAACTGTGGGCAGCAGTTTCCCCGTAGAAGTATACCCCATGGGGCTCGTTAGCGATGAAAGCATCAAGGTGAAACTCTATTGTGCAGCCGACGTGCTGACCACCACCTCGCTACAAGAAAATCTCCCCAACACCATTGTGGAGGCCAAGGCGAGCGGCCTGCCCGTCATCGGCACCAAAGTCGGAGGCATTCCGCAAATGATAAACGACGGTATTGACGGACGCCTCGTAACCCCAGGAGCACCCACCGAACTTGCCGACGCACTGGAGTGGACACTGTGTGAAGCCAACCTCGGCAAGATGGCTGAGCAGTGCCGCCTTGATGCCCTTGCCAACTATTCCGAAGAGATAGTGGCAGAGAACTATATCAACTGTTACAAGAAGCTGCTGAGCAAATCAGTGGCAACACATAACGAAAAATAGAAAATGAGTGTAAAGATATCTGTGGCCACGGTGATATGGAACCCCGGCCAATTATTGCAGCGCACCCTCGACAGCGTGGCAGAGCAAGACTACGACAACGTGGAACACGTCATTGTTGACGGCAGGTCTACTGACCACACCATGATACGACTGCACCAATATCAAGAGCAAAACTCCCTTCGCCCCAAAAGGCGTGAAATCAACATGCTCAGCGAGCCCGACAATGGTCTCTATGATGCCATGAACAAAGCCATCAACATGGCCACAGGAGACTACATCGTGTTTCTCAACGCTGGCGACAAGTTCCACTCAACTCACACACTGAGCGAAGTGGCAGCCAGTGCCACCCAGCACCCGGCAGTCATCTACGGCAACACCGACATAGTCGACAACGACGGCACCTTCATCAGCAAGCGCCATCTGCAACCGCCCACACACCTGCATTGGACCTCGTTTCGCTACGGCATGTTGGTCTGCCACCAAGCCTTCTTCGCCCGCACAGACCTCGCCCGGCAAACCCCCTACAACCTCAAGTATCGCTTCTCTGCCGATTTCGACTGGTGCATTCGCATCATGAAAGAAGGCGAGCGAATCGGACTCCCCCTAACCGATGCCGGCATCGTGATAGCCGACTACCTCAACGAGGGCATGACGACACACAACCACCGCAAATCGCTCCTGGAGCGTTTTCGCATCATGTCACACCACTACGGCCTGCTGCCCACCATAGGTCGCCACCTGTATTTCCTCTGGCGGTCAACAAGACACTGACCTGTGACTCCCACTCCCCCAAGGAGAGAACACCATATCACACAACCACCCAATCCAAAGCCCGAAGCTCTGCCAAGCAAAGCCTCGGGCTTTTTTTTGTGTGACCACAATGCGACCAAAAGTGTTGATGCGGCGGTGGCATTTCGGCGGAAACCGATATCAATTTCGGGGGAAACGCTCATCAATTTCCGCGGAAATTGACAACCGTTTGCCCCGAAATTCGCCTGCGCAGACAACAAAAAAATCGCATGTGGGCTTTCGCCCGGCACCAGCAAGTAGTCTTGGCTTTTTGCTCTGCGCCAGCACTTGGCGTGGTTATTGGGCTTTTTTATATTATAGTGTGATTTCTTTTTGCTAACTTTGCGTTTCAAGTGCGCATTGCGCAAGTTACGGCGCACGCACCAACTCGCAAATCAAAAACATACGACATAAATGGACTACAATTTTAGCGAAATTGAAAAGAAGTGGCAGCAACGGTGGAAAGAGCAAAAGACCTACCACGTCACTGAGGACAGAAACAAACCCAAGTACTATGTGCTGAACATGTTTCCCTACCCTAGCGGCGCCGGACTGCACGTAGGGCACCCTCTGGGCTACATAGCCAGCGACATCTATGCACGCTATAAGCGTCAGAAGGGATTCAACGTACTTAACCCCATGGGCTACGATGCCTATGGTCTGCCTGCCGAGCAATACGCCATACAGACTGGCCAACACCCCGAAAAAACCACTTTCCAAAATATCGACCGCTATCGCAAGCAGCTGGACAAGATAGGTTTCAGCTTTGACTGGGACCGCGAGGTGCGCACCTGTTCACCCGACTACTACCACTGGACGCAGTGGGCGTTCCAGAAAATGTACAACTCCTTCTATTGCAACAAATGCCAAAAGGCACAGCCCATCGCCAAACTGGTGGAGCACCTCGAGACCAAGGGTACTGAGGGGTTGGACGTAGCACAGACCGAGGAACTCAACATCACCGCAGCTGAGTGGAACGCTATGGACGAGCGTCAGAAGAACCAGACTCTCATGAACTACCGCATAGCCTTTCTGGGCGAAACGATGGTAAACTGGTGTCCTAAGCTCGGCACCGTGCTCGCCAACGACGAAGTGGTTGACGGTGTGAGCCTTCGAGGCGGCTACCCAGTGGAGCAGAAGAAGATGCGCCAGTGGTGTCTGCGCGTCAGCGCCTACGCACAGCGCTTGCTTGACGGACTCGACACCATTGAATGGAGCGACTCTATCAAGGAGACTCAGCGCAACTGGTTCGGGCGGTCGGAAGGCACTGAGGTAGAGTTCAAAATTGCCGATTCCAACGAGTCGTTCACTATCTTCACTACCCGCGCCGACACCATGTTTGGCGTTACGTTTATGGTCTTGGCACCTGAGAGCGACCTCGTGGCAAAAGTGACCACAGAGGAACAACGAGCTGAGGTAGACAAATATCTTACCTACGTGAAAGGACGCACCGAGCGCGAGCGTCAGATTGACCATAAGGTGACGGGTGTATTCTCGGGAGCCTATGCCATCAACCCATTCACCGGCGAGAAAAACCCCATCTGGATAAGCGAATATGTCCTGGCAGGCTACGGCACGGGAGCCATCATGGCAGTGCCCGCCCACGACAGCCGCGACTATGCTTTCGCCAAGCATTTCAATCTTCCAATCATTCCGCTCATTGAGGGCGCCGACGTCAGCCAGGAGAGCTATGACGCCAAGGAGGGCATCGTGGCCAATTCGCCCCGCCCAGGCGTGAAGCCCTATATAGACTTCTCGCTCAACGGGTTGACGGTCAAGGAGGCCATTGCCGCCACCAAGACCTACGTCAAGGAGCACCACATCGGACGCGTCAAGGTCAACTACCGCCTGCGTGATGCTATCTTCAGCCGCCAGCGCTACTGGGGCGAGCCGTTCCCCGTATACTACAAAGACGGCATTCCGCAGATGATACCGGAGGAGTGCCTGCCGATAACCCTGCCGCAAGTGGAGAACTTCCTGCCGACCGAAACTGGCGAACCTCCATTGGGCAACGCTCAGATTTGGGCTTGGGACGAAAGTAGCAAGAAGGTGGTAGACAAAGCATTGATTGATAACAAGACCGTATTTCCCATCGAGCTCTACACCATGCCAGGATTTGCAGGTTCTTCCGCCTACTACCTGCGCTATATGGACCCCCACAACGAAAAGGCTCTGGTCGACAAGCAACTTGACGACTACTGGCAAAACGTAGACCTCTATATCGGCGGTTCCGAACACGCTACGGGCCACCTCGTCTACAGCCGCTTCTGGAACAAATTCCTTTTTGACATAGGCGTGAGCTGCAAGGAGGAACCCTTCCAGAAACTTGTGAACCAAGGCATGATACAGGGTCGTTCCAACTTTGTATACCGCATAAAGGACACCAACACCTTTGTGTCTTACGGACTCAAGAGCCAATATGACACCACTCCTATCCACGTTGACGTCAACATCGTGAGCAACGACCAGCTCGACCTAGAGGCTTTCAAGGCTTGGCGCCCTGAATATGCCGACGCCCAGTTTGTGCTCGAAGACGGCAAGTATATCTGTGGCTGGGCCATCGAGAAGATGTCAAAGAGCATGTTCAACGTGGTCAATCCCGATTATATCGTGGAACGCTATGGTGCCGACACCCTGCGCCTCTACGAAATGTTCCTCGGTCCGATAAACCAGTCGAAGCCCTGGGACAGCAACGGCATCGATGGTTGCTCGCGCTTCTTGCGCAAGGTGTGGGGACTCTTCTACAACCGCGAAGGAAACTTGATGCTGTCTGACGACGAGCCGAGCCGCGACAGCCTCAAGAGCATCAATAAATTGATTCAAAAGGTCAGCCAAGACATAGAGAACTACTCCTACAACACATCTATCAGCGCCTTCATGATTTGCGTGGGTGAGTTGGCACAGCAGAAATGCTCATCACGCTCAGTGCTGGAGCAACTGGTAGAACTTCTCGCTCCATTTGCACCCCACCTCTGCGAAGAACTTTGGGAAGTGTTGGGTCATGCCTCCACGGTGTGCGATGCCCCTTGGCCCGAAGTCAACGAAGAATACCTCAAGCAGGACACTGAGACCATAAGCATCTCGTTTAACGGCAAGACACGCTTCACCATGGACTTTGCCCCCGATGCCAACAAAGACGACATCGTGGCAGCCGTGATGGCCTCGGAGAACACTGCGAAATACATTGATGGCAAACAGATTGTCAAAACAATAGTCGTGCCTCACCGCATCGTCAACATTGTGGTGAAATAACACGGAGTGACTCACAGACAAACGCTAATTACACGCAGCAACAGACATGATACAGCTCCACTTTAGTCTGAAAGACACAGCTCACGATTTCTTCTTCATAATAGTGGGTACGTTTATCTACGCCGCCGGCTATGTGTTTTTCCAGTTGCCCTACCACCTTGTGCCGGGCGGCACTTCGGGTGCGGCAGCATTGATATACTACTCGACGGGAGTGCCAGTGCAATACACCTATTGGGCATTCAACGTGATTCTGCTCGGTGTAGCCCTCAAGTTCTTGGGATTCAAATTTCTTGTCAACACTATCTTTGGGGTCGTCAGCCTCGGCAGTTTCATGGCTCTGTTTCAATATTTCATGCCTGTTGATGCCCACAACCATTTCTCACAGATATTTGACAATCCTTTCATGTCGTGCATCATCGGTGCAGCTCTCGAAGGTGCCGGATTAGCAGTGGTATTCATCAACAACGGTTCGACTGGCGGTACCGACATAATAGCCGCCGTGGTCAACAAGTTCCGCGACATGAGTTTGGGACAAGTCATCGTGTGTACGGACTTCTGCATAGTCTCGAGCGGCTACTTTCTCTTTCATGACATCAACCTGCTGGTCTACAGCTACATCACTCTAATCGTGACTACCGTCACCCTTGACTATGTGGTCTCCAACAGGCGACAGTCGGTGCAGTTCTTCATCGTCTCAGAGAAGTATGACGAAATATCGCGCATAATAGCTTCGACAGGCCGTGGCGTCACCGTGATTTCCGGCACAGGTTGGTACACCAAGCATGAGCGAAACATTCTCATTGTGCTGGTGCGCAGGCGCGAGAGCCCCTTCGTCTTCAGGATAATCAAGCAGGTTGACCCCAAAGCTCTTGTGTCACAGACCAAGGTCATAGGAGTCTTCGGCAACGGCTTTGACCACATAAAGGGTAAATAAAGGCAAGATTCCCCCCCCCAATGCAAGACGAGAGGGGCAATGAGGAGAGCAAACACAATAATACGCCACGTAGGACGTTTATAATTAGAAGACACTTAGCCAAATGTATAGAATCGTTTTTGCAACAAACAACGAACACAAACTGCGCGAGATAAGAGCCATACTTGAAGGGCGGGCAGAGGTGTTGAGTCTCAACGACATCAATTGCCACGCCGATATCCCCGAGACTGCGGAGACTCTCGAAGGCAACGCCTTAATAAAGGCGCACTATGTCTACGACAACTACAAGCTAGATTGTTTTGCCGACGACACAGGGCTTGAAGTAGAGGCTCTAGGCGGAGCTCCCGGCGTACACACCGCCCGCTATGCAACCGAAGGTCACGACACCCAAGCCAACATGCGCAAACTCCTCAAAGAGATGACAGGCAAGACCAATCGCAAGGCACGTTTCCGCACTGCCATCGCACTCATACAAGGCGGTAAAGAACATCTCTTCAGTGGACAAGTGGAGGGCTACATCTCTACAGAGCCCCTGGGCGACAATGGTTTCGGATATGACCCCGTGTTCATGCCTGAAGAGACAGGTAAGACCTTTGCTGAGTTGGGAGAAGACTTCAAGAACAAAATCAGCCATCGCGCCAGAGCTGTAGCAAAGCTGATGGAGTTTCTTGACAACGGGCAGATTTGATTTCAGGACAGTCACAAGCCCTCTTCCGACAAGACGAACAAGACGGAACTGCATCAATTACACCATAGACAACTCACACTCGGCTTCAGCCAAAACAATTTTCTGTCGGATTCTGTCGAGACAAACCTCTATCAACCTCTGCACAGACATATCGCAATCGTCCTCTGCCTAAACTAATTATAATTGGCTGTTGCCAAAAACTGCACCCGCCAATAACGCTATAAAAGAATTTTTGCCATGCAATTACGGACTATGAAAAAGCACCTTTTGGCATTTGCGACCTTGGCATTGTCGCTTACCGCCGCAGGCAACGACTGGAACTCCTATATGTCCTACCACAATGTCACAAGCAACATTCCGGTAGGAAACAAAGTGTATGCTTTGGCAGGTGGCAGCTTGTTTTCATACACTCTTGGCGACACAAAGGTGCATACCTACTCAAAATTTTTAGGATTGAGCGGAGCCAATATAACCAATATTGCCTACTGTGAGGAGCTGCAATCGCTTCTGCTTGTCTACGACGACTACAACATCGACATCCTGGATATAAATGACAGCATCATCAACATTCCGCAATACAAGAACTCCTTGTTTTTCGACAAGACTATCAACGATGTGTCCATCATGGGGCATGAGGCATTTTTGTCTACCTCGTTTGGCATAGTTGTCATCAACCTTAAGAAAGCCGAGTTTAGCAATGTTTATGAGTTGGGAACAAATGTCCGCACGGCTATCGGAGATGATGACCGGATTTTCGCCCGAGTGGCAGACGGCATCTTGTCGGGTAAGCGCAACGACAACCTTCTCGACAAATCCAACTGGACGACATGGAGTAGCACGTCAAAGCCTCTGCGCTTCATGTCATTCAACGGTGGGGTCTATGCTCTCTACGGCAGCGGGCTCTACGGATTCAGCACCGAAACATTCAAGGTCAACATGGTGTGTAAGGGAGCCTACAACAGCTACAATCCCTACGGTAAGAAACTTGTGCTGCAGAGTTCCACCAAAATTGGAGTGGTAGACGAGAACGAAGATGTCAGCATTACTGAAGTAAGCAATGATTTCGCCAACTTGAGCAGCGACGGCACTTATCTGTGGGCGTCGCGGAGAAAAAATGGACTGCAGCCGTTCACCATAGATGCCGACACGCTGAAGCCCGCCTCCGACGCTATCATTCCTGACAGTCCCGTGAGGAACTACTTCTCTGACATCTACTACACCGACTACAACAAACTTATTGTGGCGGGAGGAGCCTTGTCATATCACGGCAAGACCTACTACGAGGGAACTATCATGACCTATCAGGACGGAACGTGGAACAACTTCAGCGAAGACAGTATAAGCAAGAAGACAGGGGTTCCATATATCAACATTACTGCCGTGGCAGAAGACCCCAACGACCGCCAGCACCACTTCGCTTCGTCGTCAGACGGCGGATTGTATGAGTTCCGCAATGGGGTTTTCCAGAAGCTCTACAACTGCGACAATTCCCCTATCTCCAGCATCTATCCCAACAATGCTAGTCTGCGCCTGCGCTACAACCGCCTGACGGGAGCCAAGTATGACTCCAAAGGCAACCTTTGGATGTTCAACAACTTGGTAGATACCATCGTGCGCGTACTCACACCCGATATGCAATGGAAAAGTTTCTATCTTGATGAGATAAAGACGTTCCCTACGTTTGATAACTTCATATTTGACAGTCGCGGTTGGGTATGGATGACTCATCGTCGCTGGGCGGGTACATATAAAGCCGGCATCGCTTGTCTGAACTATAACGGCACTCTCAGCAACAAGGCAGACGACAAATTCGCTTTCTGCACAACCTTTACCAACCAGAATGGCACCACGACTACAATAAGCCTGTTGTATATGGCCGTGTTCGACCAAAACGACCATCTGTGGATAGCCACTGACCAAGGAGTGTTCGTACTTGAAGACCCCAAGCAAATATTCTCTTCCAACGTGACTTTCAGGCAACCGCTCGTGCCGCGCAACGACGGAACCAACTATGCCGACT
Source organism: Bacteroidaceae bacterium (assembly GCA_963600315.1). Taxonomy (GTDB): domain Bacteria; phylum Bacteroidota; class Bacteroidia; order Bacteroidales; family Bacteroidaceae; genus UBA6382. The sequence goes on from CAVCAW010000040.1 coordinate 20,638, forward strand.
ACCTGCTTGAGGGTGTAGCGGTCAAGACTATTGTTGTTGATGGTGCTAACCGCAAGTGGATAGGCACGACCGACAATGGTCTCTATCTCGTGTCGGAGGACGGAACTGAGATATTGGAACATTTCACTGTCGACAATTCGTCGTTGCTGTCAAACTGCATTCTGTCGCTTGCCATCAGCCCTGTCAATGGTTTACTCATGATTGGCACCGACATGGGATTGGTGTCCTACCGTGCTGATGCCACTCCGCCTGCCGAAAGCCTCTCGGAGAGCAACATCAAAGTGTTTCCTAACCCCGTGCGTCCCGAATATGAGGGTAAAATACACGTCACGGGCTTCGTCAAGGATTCTGACGTCAAGATAACATCCTCCACGGGAATGTTGATAACACAGGGTACCTCGCTCGGAGGCACCTTCGTTTGGGACGGCTGCGACAGCCAAGGCAAACGCGTGGCTACGGGAGTATATTATGTCATTGGCTCAGATGCAGAAGGCAAGAATGGTGTTGTTGCCAAGGTCTTGATGGTGAAATAGGCCGTACCTCAAAGATTTTCCTTTGGGGCATTGGAACCATAGCATATTCTGAGCTTGCATTGCCCATTTATAATGATTTGTGTAAAAAGCGCTGAACTTAGTGTCAATTCAAAAACCTTTAGGTATATTTGCACAACCAACAAACAATTAGCGCATATGACAACATTTCAACACTTCGCTTTGATAGCTACAACTATTTTGGGGTCTTTCAGCTTTTGCGGCTGTCAGCAAAAGCCAAGCAACGGCGAGGGCATAGTCATCAACGAGGTTTGCGGCAAAGACAACGACGGGCTTGAATGGATAGAGATAGGCAATGCCACCGACAAGAGTATCAATCTCAAAGGCTACAAGTTATGGAAGATGGACACTGAGGGTATTGACAAGAAGCTCTACACATTTCCTGACACCACACTGGCTCCCCACGCTCTTTTCACCATCAACGAAGAAGACTTGCATGCGCGGATTCCTCACAAGAAAGCGGTCATAGTGGAACTCTACAATGCTGAAGAGACGCTGATAGACTGCTTCGACAGTAGTGAAGATCTTGACACCGAATCACACCCTTTGGGAGGTAGCTACGCACGCATTCCTGACCTGACGGGCGAATGGACTATTGTCACTCATGCTACTTGGGAAAGCCACAACCAAAAGTAACATTTCTCGCACAACAAACCTACGGACTACTCGCCCAACGTCGTGCGGCAGTGATTTTCGAAATCAGCCTTGGTTCTTGCGATAGTTGCTGAAATACTGCCACATTATCATGGCGGCAGCACACGAGACGTTGAACGAATGTTTCGTGCCGAATTGCGGAATCTCGAGGCAATAGTCGCTTTGGTCAACAACTTCTTGCACTACACCTTTCACTTCGTTGCCCAACACTATTGCCGTAGGGCGGCTCTCGCTCCATTCAAGCATATCAACACTGTCTTGCACTTGCTCTGCCGACACAATAACGAAACCTGCTTGCTTGAGTTCGCTGACACACTCCTCAGTAGAGCGAAAATATCGCCACTCAACAGAGTCTTCGGCTCCTAGAGCCGTCTTGTGGATTTCTGGATGAGGTGGACAACCGGTTATGCCGCAAAGACAAACCATCTGCACCCTGAATCCATCAGCAGTGCGCAACACCGAACCCACATTGTGCATACTTCTCACGTTGTCAAGAACGACAACCAAGGGTGTCTTCTCCGCACGGCGGAATTCGTCGGCAGTCAGGCGATTCATTTCAAGAACAGTCAACTTATGCATTGTAAAAACAATATTTGACGAGTGCAAAGGTAATGTTATTTTGCGACAAAATTGATTAAAAGAGCTTGAAACAGATGCTTCGATAAGTGATATTTCACTACTTTTGCACCACGTTTATGAAACATCGTAGAACAATTTGTTTTCTAGCAGTCAGCTTGGCCTTATGTCTGCAGATCAAGACCTACGCCCAAGCGAACAACGACACTCTGCAGGTGGCTATGCTCGTCAAGGTTGACCGTGCATATTATAAGGGTGACAGCATTCCCAATGTGACTCTCCACGATTTCTACAAGTTTCCACCTCGGCAGTTCAAGTCAGACCGCCAGCGCACCAAATATGACAAACTGGTGCGCAACGTGAGGTATGTATTCCCCTACGCAAGGTTGGTGCGCACCATTCTGATTGAGACCCACGACTATCTGCAAACTCTCGACACCGAAAAAGAGAAGAAACAGCACATCAAGGCGGTGGAGCGCGGCATACGCAAGCAGTATGAGCCAACAGTCCGCAAAATTTCGAAGACACAGGGCAAGCTGCTCGTCAAACTCATTGACCGTGAGTGTGGTCAAACGAGTTTTGAGATGATCAAGGCCTTTCTCGGCAGTGCCAAAGCCAACATGTATAATGTGCTGAGTACCCTCTTCGGCAACAATCTGCGCAAGCACTACGACCCCCAGGGCGATGACCGCGAAATAGAGCGCATCGTGCTACAGATAGAGAGCGGACAGCTGTAAGAGCTTCAGCTAAAAACTTTCTGAAAGAATCAATCCACACTCGCTAAAATGCCATTTCAGCGAGTTATTTTAGTATGCCAGCGTGGTGTATTCGTCAGACTGGTTCACTCGTGCTAGTTGCCCTGTCAATATGGGACTCTCGCGTGGTTAAAAAAAGGAGATGCAGCAGTTTTGTCTATTTCCTGTCTATCTGCTAATTTTGCAGTCGAATTCGGGATAAGAATAGAGTCATGAAGGATATTAGTTGGAAAGGGCACTCTTCAATGCTGGGTGCCAATGTGATGTGGGGTCTCATGTCGCCCGTGTCGAAGTGGGTAATGACTGGTGGCATGATTTCTCCATTTGTCGTGACCGATATGCGCATTGGCGGTGCCATGGCATTGTTTTGGATAGGGTCGTTGTTTCAGAAGCCCGAGCACGTTTGTCACAAAGACCTTCTCACGCTGTTTTTTGCCTCGCTATTCGCTATAGTGCTCAACCAGGGGAGCTTCATCTTCGGAGTGAGTCTCAGTTCACCGGGTGACGCATCGATAATCACCACCAGCATGCCGCTGTGGGCTATGCTGCTGGCTGCCTACATACTCAAGGAACCGATTACGGGCAAGAAGGTGTTGGGTATTGCCGCTGGCGCAAGCGGAGCATTGCTGCTCATCATGGGCAGCAGCCATATAACGACGGTGGCATCATCGGGCAACACCTATGTATGGGGAGACTTGCTGGTATTGTTTGCCCAGCTGTGCTACGCTTTCTATATAGTGAGGTATAAGAATTTCGTTAACAAGTACTCCTTGTTTACTATCATGAAATGGATGTTTACCTACGCTTTCATCTTCACACTGCCGTTTTCCGCGAGCGACTTGATGCACACCAATTGGGTTGGCATGGACTGGACGCACATCGCTGCACTGGCATTTATCGTTGTGGGCGGCACTTTCTTAAGCTATATGCTTGTTGTGGTCGGTCAGAAGAACTTGCGGCCTACAGTGGCAGGCATGTACAACTATGTGCAGCCTATTGTGGCCTGTGTAGTGGCGGTGTGCTGGGGAATGGACTCATTCAACACGACCAAACTTGCTGCAATAGTTTTGATTTTTGGCGGTGTATATTTGGTTACCACTAGCAAGAGTCGCAAAGACCTTCAGAACGAACTTGCTGAAGCGAGAGATTGATTCGTTGACTCCATCCCCGATAGAACTTCGCCTAGTCTTAGAGCGGATAAAGCGCAATAGCTGCAACTACCCCTTTTGTTTTACCGCCAAAGCCTGGGCGCATCTGTGGAGCACCGCCAGAGCCTCGGGACCCATGTTAAACAGGAGGTCCACTATGCTTAGGTCTGCCACAAAGCCGTAGCGCGAGGCAAAGACCTGCCAATAGGGCACTGGCGAGGGTTCACTTTCACCTTTTAAAAGGTCAGCGAGCAGACTGCGTTTTTTGGGCGTAATGGTAGTGCGCATGTCAAGGAAATCGCCTTCTTTCTCATAGGCGGTGGTAAGCGATATTTGCGGCCTCATATTTATAAGTCTGCAAATTAGTTCCTGTAGTCTGAGATTGTAGTCGAGTAGAAACGTTGTGGGCTTGCCTTCATAGAATGGTCTGAGATCATCGGCATAGTACTCAAAGAAAGGACTATTGTCGTAGGCCGTTTGCAGGGCTTGCCAGTGAAGATGACGCCAGTTGCCATGATTGCTTATCCGGAGGTCGCGAATGAGTGTTTTCTCCCCTCCGTTGTGTTCCACAGGAATCGTGAGCGGCATTGTGCCGTTAGCTGTCATTATGTTGGCGCGGTTGCGGTAGGTCTGCTTGGTGTAGTTTTCGTGCTGTTCAATGAGAAGCTTATCATAGGACATCATCAAACAGTAGTAGCTGACTGGTGCTAGATAAGCGGTCGAGAGACAAACAGTATCCATAGTTTGGCTAGTGGAGGATTATAATAACGCACAAAAAGGGGTCTTCACTATGAAGTCCCCTTTTGGGTTTGAATCGATTGAGTGATTATCAGATTGCATTGAGTTCGATGCAGTCAATATCGGGTGCCCAGGAGTCTTGTTGCCCAAGTTTGATAGAGTTCATACCCTTGTTGAGCTTTATACGAATGGTCTTGCTGCTAACACTCTCCCAGTTCTTCCCAGCAAAATTTTCTACGATTGGAGTTCCGCCGTTGACTGATATAGCCAAGGGGCGTTGTTCACCACAGATATACTTGATGGTTAGTTCGTATTCTCCGCCGTTTTTGGAATAGACATGTTTCCATTCCATATAATTGTCAAGGCTTTTGCCAAGGTCATTGACCACGACTCCATTTGAGGCTCCTGCCTTTGGCACATAATTGGCGGTGCGAGCATCTGTCAGTTCCTGGTAGCACTTCATCCACGCCTGTTCTGCCTCATACTTTTTGGGTTCGCAGCGGCTGTTGCCCGTGGCCACAAACACTTGTGAACCATGTGCAGGAATTGTCACCTTGAACTTGCCGGTTACAGAAGCTGCAAACTCTTTGTGGTTGACAACGTCACGCAGCGCCACATTGCCGTCATACCCTATGTCAGCCACGTTTACCTCTATGGTCTGCTCTTGGTCAGATAGATTGGTGACACAAACGGCTCTCTCCTTGCCGCGTACTTTCTTGAGGTCTTTGGCAAACACATAGACTTCGTCTTTGCGCTGGACGACAGGAGCTCCTATGCCGAGCGCATCCTGGTTAATGGCTATTAGCTCCTTGTTCTTCAAAAGGTTGAGCGAGAATTCAGGTATCTGGCTCATATCGCAGCCTATAAGGAGCGGACTGCTGAGCATACACCACACCGCCATGTGGGTAATTTCTTCGTCGTGCGACAGAGTGCGTCCAATCTCGAGCATGTCCATGTCGTTGTAGTGGCCGTCGTGTACATACTCCGAGAGGTATAGGTTTTCCTTGATGATGGAGCGTACCGATGGCCATGCGCAATAGATGTCGCCCGTAGTGCGCCAAGAGTCTGCCCAGTCGCTGACCCAAGTGCCGGGATATGCCCAACGGCAGATATTAAACACCACGTCTTTCTTATTCACATGGTCGCGGATAGCCTGAATAATTTTAGTGTACTGCTCTTTCTCGTCAAGGTTGAGTTGACGACCTCCGCAGAAATCTACTTTGACAAAGTCGTAGTCCCACGTATCGAAAAAGAGTATATTGTCTTCCACCTCATAGCCGTAATAACCGATGTCCTTTGAGCCTCCGCAGGCATTGGCACCAGCGTCAGAGTAGATACCCGCCTTCAGCCCCAGCTTATGGATTTCGTCAGCCACGTAGCGCATGCCGTGGGGGAATCGGTCCATGCGCACTCCCAGGGCTTTGGTTTCCTTGTCGTGAGGGAGGAAGTAGCCGTCGTCAATGTTGATATACTTGTAGCCTGCTTTTGCCAAACCCGTCTTGACCATAGCCTCAGCCTGACCAAGAATAACATCCTCGTTAATATTGAGGGCAAAGGTGTTCCATGAGCTCCACCCCATTGTGGGAGGGCGAAATGCAAACGATGGCAGCGATACGCATGCGCCAAGTGCAAAGGCTATAATAGATGATTTCTTCATGCTGTGATTATTTGAACTTTTGATGGTTTCTTGCACAAAGATAATGAAAAAAGAGAATTTCTCCCGAATCGTTAGTCATAAATAAAAATTTTTGCGTACTTTTGCACCGCTGATTGATTGGAGCGCATAATCAGCACACATTTTTTCACAAAATGGACTTGTAGCTCAGTTGGTTAGAGCAACAGACTCATAATCTGGAGGTCATAGGTTCAAGCCCTATCTGGTCCACACAACACAAAAAAGCGGTTGCGAATGTTCGCAACCGCTTTTTTATATATATGCGTAAAACATTTCATAGTGTCTCACAAATCACGATTTCGTCTAAGTCGTCGGGAACGAAAATTCGCCCCTTGAAGTATTGTGCAGCTTCCTTTGTATAGTTTTCACGTCGAGTTGCAAGCGTTTTCTCTTCGGTATGGTAAAGAACAAGATTCTTTATATTGAGGTCTTCGGCAAGTTTGCCGGCATCGAGAGCTGTGCTGTGATTTTTTTCGTATGGTTTGAACACTTCGCGGTCTGCGTAGAGACAGAATGCCTCACACAACATCCAATCGGCATATTGGACATAGGGGCGATTGAGTGAATTATAAGGCTCGTCACCCAGACAAGCCAAGACTATGTCGCCAGGTAATTGCGCCCTAAATCCGAATTGTTTTTCCTTGGTGGAATGGATATCGAAGCAAGTGAGTTGGATATCACCAACATCAAATGTTTCTCCATCGGTCAATTCGTGGAACACTATACGCTCTGCCACCTTTGTCAACTGATTTTTGGCCAAAATCATATCGACAATGGTCTTGATTACGCAAAGCACTTTGTCATGACTATATACGTGAAGTTTGCCCTCATAACCCTTGCATTGTGCCACCATACGTATTATCCAGATTACACCCAGCACATGGTCGGTGTGTGCATGTGTGACAAAGAGATGATGGATGTCAGCAATGTCTACCCCTGCCTTTTGCAGTTGTCCAAGAACACCGTTGCCACCACCTGCGTCTACAAGCAATCGAGTCGAGGAGGTTTCCAAGAGGAAACATGTGTTGTAGCATCGGGCTACTGTGGCATTGCCCGTACCTAGCATTATAATCTTGTTCATTGGTTAATAGTTTTAGAAATGTATGCCGAATGTGGTACCTACTGATAGCATGTTCATCCATTCTCCACTCTGTCTGCTATGGGATGGTAGCAGATTGTAGTCGACGAAAAAGCGGAAGCCATACCGCTGCCGTGCCTTGTAGGATATAGAGAGTCCGCTACCGAAACAAACACCATCGTTGTATGGAATTGTGTAGTTATTTGTCATTTTCAACTTGGGATAATAAACATAGCCTGCCAAGAGTTTGGTTCCAAGACTCCACCTAGGAGACAGTGGGTAGGAGAAATAGGGACCTATCAATGCCGAAATGGCATCAAGGTTGTTCTTTTCTGCCACATCGCCACTCGAGGCTCCACACTCCTTGTCTGTAGTGATGATATGGGTATTGGATATAGTAGCTTTTCCTCCCAGACCAACATATGGACTCCAGAAATAGGCCCCCTCCACTCCAGCCGAACTACCCGAGGAAGTGCTAAACTCAAGTTGTTCGCTGATATCATAGTGGCTCAAGGGAATATTCACTCCAAGATAGAAGCCAAAGAAAGATGGTCTGTCTTGGCGCGAGTAGGTTTCATCAACTGCATAGTGGTGAACGCCCTTGTCCTTGAATATGAGGTCAGCAAGATAGTAGCCCAGTTCGGTTGAGATTATGCCAATGCCAGCACCCGTCAGCACATCGCTCAACCAGTGTTTGTTGTTGGCGATGCGCATCAATCCCGTGGCGGTAGCGAAGGTATATGAGCCCACGCCTATCCAAGGCGAGATGTGACCATACTCCTTGGAGAGCATAGTGGCAGTCATGAAAGCGGTGGCAGTATGGCCGGAAGGAAAAGAGTGGTTGTCGGATCCGTCAGGACGAGTCACATTGGTAGTGTACTTCATTGACTGCACGACACCTGCCATAATTGCCGCCGAGAAAGCATCGGAGACTAGCATGCGATTCCAATCGCTCCGTCCTTTCACGCCTAAGGCTTTCATGCCTAGCATCACGGCAGCTGGCGTATATTGTGTGTAGTTGTCGAATGGACGATGGAACTCCTTAGCATAGTCGTTGCGAAGACGACGGAAATGAGTATCCTCACCTTTCATGATAAGTCCCGTCGCTATCAAAGGAGCACCAACGAAAGTCATCTGATAGAGCTTGGCGTTGGTAAAACGGTGTTTTGATTGGTTAGGAGAATAATGTAATGAGATAAGAGTGTCATTGACTAACGAGACTGTCTTAGTCGTAAAAACAGAATCCTGCGTTGGGGTGTTCTCAACCGGTGCGCCTAAAGTCACCAGGCACAATGTCGCAAAAGCAACAGTTGCAATCTTTTTCTTCATGTAGATTAAATCTTGGGGCTACTGGCAACACAAGGCTGCCATGAACTTTTAGATATCTATATCTACATAACACTCCATAACCCTTGTTATTATATTGCGGTGCTACTATTTTTAGGCGCGAGGCAGAAACGACGATGTCTTAGGATGCAGAGGCAGGCTTTTTCAGTACACAATAGAGGACTCTCACCGTCGACACCAGTTTATTTTCATTTTCAGAGAAGATGTCTACATTCCACACGTGACTAGTGCGTCCACGATGCATAAGAGTGGCGACTCCCTTAACAGTGTCACCCTTTGACGCTGATGAAACATGATGACCACTGACCTGCTGACCCACGGCTCTCTCATCGGAGGAAATCAGCGCCATCGTGCCAAGTCCGGCAAGGGTTTCGGCAAAAGCTAGCGAAGCTCCGCCATGCAGTATTCCAAAAGGCTGACAGGTGCGTTCGTCTACAGGCATTAACCCCTCTACACGGGCAGTGCCCACATAGGTGTATACGATGCCGAGATTGGCTACCATGCTGCTCTGACTAGTCTTGTTGATTTCGGTCAAATCAATATCCAGCTGTTCATCAATGATTTGTTTGGACATAAAAATATGGTTTTACTGATTTTCGGTGCGCAAGTTACGACTTTTTCCGTAATTTTGCACTAATATTTGAGGGCATTTGCCTTGTTGTGAACAAGAAATGAAAAAACTCTACATAGAAACCTACGGATGCCAGATGAATGTGGCAGACAGCGAGACGGTGGCTTCGATAATGAAGATGGCTGGTTATGACACCTGTGACAACGAAGAAGAGGCTGACGCCATATTCCTCAACACATGTTCAGTACGCGACAATGCCGAACAGAAAATAATAAGGCGACTCAGCGCCCTCAATGCACGCCGCAAGAACGGACACAAATTCATCTTAGGCGTGCTGGGATGTATGGCAGAACGGACTAAGGACCATCTCATCAAGCACAACAACGTGGACCTTGTGGCAGGACCTGATTCCTACATGAAACTGCCACACCTGACAGCTGCGGCTGAGGCGGGAGAGAAATCGCAAGACACGGAGCTGTCACTGACGGAGACTTATGCCGGTGTTATACCACAACGCATTGGCGGAAGCCGCATATCGGGCTTTGTGAGCATCACTCGCGGATGCAACAACTTTTGCCACTACTGCATTGTGCCTTACACACGAGGAAGAGAACGCAGTCGCGATGTAAACAGCATCCTCAACGAGGCAAGAGACTTGCAGCAGAAGCATTTCCGTGAAGTGACCTTATTGGGACAAAATGTGAACTCGTATATTTGGGACGAAGGTGACAAGACGGTAGGCTTTCCGCAGTTGCTAGCCGCAGTGGCAAAGGCTGTGCCGGAAATGCGTATAAGGTTTACCACCTCACACCCCAAAGACATGAGCGACGAGACTCTGCGCGTCATAGCACAAGCTCCCAACATCTGCCACCACATACACCTGCCCGTTCAGAGCGGCAGCAACCGCATATTGAAGTTGATGAACCGCAAATACACACGCGAGTGGTATCTCGAGAGGATAGCAGCTATACGCAACATAATACCCGACTGTGCTATTACCACAGACATGTTCTGCGGATATTGCTCGGAAACGGAAGAAGACCACCAGATGTCGCTTGACCTGATGAGACAATGCCGCTTTGACTCAGCCTTTCTATTCAAATATAGCCAGCGACCTGGCACTTTCGCCGCACGTCACTTTGAAGATGACGTTGACGAGGACACCAAGATACGCCGCCTCAACGAACTGATAGCGCTGCAAAACGAACTGAGCCGAGAACAAAACGCTAAAGATGTGGGCAAGACTTTCGAAATTCTGATTGAGGGACGTAGCAAGCGCTCTGCCGACCAGCTCTTTGGTCGCACTCCACAGAACAAGGTGGTGGTGTTTGACCGTGGTAATTATGCTACAGGACAAACAATAAGAGTAACTATCACAGGGTCTACTAGCGCCACGCTTACAGGCAAGGCGGAAAACTAAACAGAAACTACCGCTGTCGCAACAATACACTCAAACGGCAGCTTGGAAAACCATTCACAACCATGGCGAAACAAAAAAAGACAGAACGCACAAGAATGAACACCATCACCGCCTGCATCAGTACCACTCTGATGCTGATATTGCTAGGGCTGGTAGTGTTCTTCGTTAGTTTTGCGCATGAATTTTCAGACAGTCTGAAAGAAAATTTCACCGTCACGCTGATGCTTGACGAAAATGTCACACAAAGTCAGGCCTACAATATACAAAAACGCCTCAAAGGCTTGCCTTGCACCCGTTCGCTTTGCTATGTGTCAAAAGAGAAGGCTCTCAAAGAGCAATCACAGGCTTTGGGTACTGACCCAACGGAATTTCTAGGCTACAACCCCATGCCCGCTTCTTTTGAAGTAAGGCTGAAAGCTGAATATGCCAACAGCGACTCGCTGAAAAAAATTCTGCCACCGCTGCGCAACGACTCCTTGATTGTGGACGTCACTGCGCCGCAAAACCTCATGGACAAACTCAACAACAACATACGTCATATAAGTACGGGAATGTTAATCGTGGCTATGTTGCTCACAATAGTGTCGTTTGTGCTTATCAACAACACCATACGACTTAGCGTATACGCACGACGCCACATCATACGCACCATGAGACTGGTCGGCGCAAGCTACTCCTTCATACGTCGCCCATTCGTAAGAAAAGCCCTATTAATAGGACTAGTCTCGGCATTGTTTGCCCTTGTAGCAATTGCTGTGGGAGTCTACTATCTGATTACGTATGAACCACAGCTACAAGACTTGGTCACCACCCAAGTAGTTATAAGCACCGTAGGCATCGTCATAGTGTGCGGACTGTTACTGACTTGGGTTTCGGCATACGTGTCGGTAACTCGATACCTGAAAATGACGCGCCATCGCATTTTCCGCTCATAGAACCCACAACACATTAACCCTATAGAACAATGACACAGACAACAAAAAAGAACTTGACAACAAACAAAACCGAAGCACAACACAACAACAACCCTGCAATGTTGGCTTTCAGCAAGATTAACTACATTTTGCTTGCCATAGGTATGGCTATAATCATTTTGGGCTTCATCTTGATGTCGGGCAATTCCTCAACACCCCAGGCCTACGACCCAGAAATCTTCAACACCATGCACATAAAAGTAGCTCCAATGGTATGCCTGTTTGGATTTTTGTTTATCATCGTAGCCATTATCTACCACAAAAAAGACAACACACAGGAGTAGTGACCGTTATCAGTCTGAAATCCCTATTGAACAATGGATACATTACAAGCAATAATTCTAGGACTCATACAAGGATTGACGGAGTTTCTTCCTATAAGCAGCAGTGGACACCTACAGATAGGCAAAGCACTGCTTGGAGAATCGGCCGCAGACGGAGGACTGGCCTTTGACGTCATGGTACACATAGCTACCGTGCTCTCCACAATTGTAGTGCTTTGGAAAGAAATTGCGTGGATTTTCGCAGGGTTGTTCAAATTCAAACTCAACGATGAAACACGCTATGTCATAAACATTATTATTTCTATGATACCTGTGGGCATAGTAGGAGTGTTCTTCAAAGACAAGGTGGAGGCTCTGTATGATAACCATGGTTTGGTGGTAACGGGTTTTTGCTTGCTGATTACAGCCATTCTACTAGCTCTTACACATTTTTATAAGCCAAAGGAGAAAGAACGCATCACGCCTCAGAATGCATTTGTGATAGGTCTGGCGCAAGCTGCAGCAGCCGTGTTGCCGGGACTGTCGCGCAGCGGATCAACGATAGCTACAGGGTTGCTGCTAGGCAACAGCCGCAAAAGCCTCGCACAATTTTCATTTCTCATGGTCATACCGCCCATTCTCGGTGCTGCCGTCTTGGATTTTAAAGATCTTGTGAGTGGTGGTCAGGAAAGCGGTATCGATGTGCCGACAATGTCACTTATTGCAGGTTTCTTAGCTGCATTCATATCAGGAAGTTTTGCCTGCAAATGCATGATTGCGCTAGTCAAGAAATGCAAGCTAATATATTTTGCCGTCTACTGTGCCATTGTGGGAGCGGTCGTACTAGGATTCCATTTTTTCTCATAAACAATATTAATGAATTTCTACGCTGGAGAAATCCTTGCTTTTGACAAACCCAAAGAGTGGACATCGTTCGGGCTGGTAGCTCGGGTAAGATGGTTGTTGTCACAGAAACTTGGCACCAAAATAAAGATTGGTCATGCAGGCACTCTCGACCCTCTTGCAACAGGAGTGTTGCTGCTGTGCACGGGCAAAGCAACCAAAAGGATAGAAGAACTACAAAACCATACTAAGGAGTACGTAGCAACACTAAAACTAGGGGCAACGACACCTAGCTTTGACATGGAGCACCCCGAAGACGCTACCTACCCTACCGACCATATAACACGACAGGGAATAGACTCTGTACTGAGCGGCTTTATCGGCACAATAGAACAAATTCCTCCCGCATTTTCCGCCTGCAAAATAAGCGGCGTACGAGCATTTAATCTAGCACGTAACGGACAAGAGGTGAAGCTGAAACCCAAAACGCTGACCATCGATGAAATTGAAGTGATAAGCTACGAAAAACCAATGCTGACCATAAGGGTGGTGTGCAGTAAAGGAACGTATATACGCGCTCTTGCACGCGACATTGGCCAGGCTCTCAACAGCGGAGCATATCTTACAGATTTACGACGCACTCGTATCGGAGATTTTCACGTAAGCCAGTGTTTGACCCTTGATGACTTTCCACAATGGTTGGACTCGGTCGAAATAGATTCTATCGCATAGTTTGCACAATTCCAAGAAAAACAAAACATCATAATAGAACTCATGAAACTTTCAAATTTTAAGTTCAAACTTCCCGAAGAACTCATTGCACAAGAAGCTGATCCTTTCCGCGATGGTTGTCGTATGCTCGTTCTGCACCGCAAAACTGGCAATGTGGAACACAAGATGTTCAACGACATCTTTTCGTATTTCAACGAAGACGATGTGTTTGTCTTTAACGACACTAAGGTAATGCCCGCAAAGCTCTGTGGCAACAAAGAGCGCACTGGAGCACGTATTGAGGTGTTTTTGCGCCGAGAGTTGAATAAGGAAGACCGACTTTGGGATGTAACAGTAGACCCTGCGCGCAAAATCCGCATAGGCAACAAACTGTATTTCGGTGAAGATGACTCTCTTGTGGCCGAAGTCATTGACAACACTACAAGTCGCGGACGAACACTGAGATTTCTCTACGATGGCACACACGAAGAATTTAAGAAAGACCTATATGCACTAGGATCCGCCCCCCTACCCTCATATATCAAGCGAGAACCGACCGAAGAAGACCTTGAAGACTTCCAATGCGTGTTTGCACAAAACGAAGGCGCAACGACCGCTCCAGCCACTGGCATGCACTTCTCGCGCATTACACTCAAAAAGATGGAGGTGCTAGGCATTAATTCAGCATTTCTGACTCTCCACTGCGGACAAAGTAACTTCAGCAAGACTGATGTGGAAGACCTAACCAAGCACAAAATGGACTCAGAGGAGATGCACATCAACGAAGAGTGTTGTGAACTTGTCAACAAGGCCAAAGATAACAACAGGCAAGTGCTGGCTGTAGGCACAACTACGCAACGAGCACTAGAAAGTGCATGCGACACTCTACACCACATCAAGCCTTTTGACGGATGGTCTAACAAATTCATCTTCCCACCATACACTTTCAACGTTGCCACATCGATGCTTGCAAACCTCTACACCCCTGAAAGCACTTTGCTCATGCTTACAGCAGCATTCGGCGGATACACTCAGACAATGGAGGCTTATTCAATTGCAGTAAAGAAAAAATACAAGTTTGGAATCTTCGGTGATGTCATGCTGATTGTGGACTGATGCGTAACTGCTGAAAAAAACAACATGCCTCATCTTGCGTATATTGGGTTAGGAACGAACCTGTGTTTCAATGCCGAAAAGAACAGAGACTGTCAACTGCGCAACAATTTGGAAAGAGCCATTGCGGCTCTTAAGGAACAAGTTGGCACACTTGTAAAACTCTCGTCTTACATCAGCACTATGCCCTGGGGATTTCACTCGGAAAACACGTTTCTAAATGCCGTGGCTTTGTTCAGTACAGAACTTACACCCCAACAACTGCTAGTTGCCACACAAGACATAGAGAAAGGCATGGGGCGGACTTGCAAAAGCCATGGCCACCAATATCAAGACCGAATAATAGATATTGACATCTTGTTGTATGATAACGAGGCGATTTCGTGTCACAACCTAGTCATCCCACATCCACAAATGGAGAAAAGGCTCTTCGTTCTGCAACCAATGGCAGAAATCGCACCAACACTCCAGCATCCGGTCACACACAAGACTTTCGCCCAATTGCTGGAAGAGCTGCAAACAGAAACGGCATAAACGGCAGACTTTGACTGAACACAACAAACAAAATGGTACTCAACTATATCTGGATTTCATTTTTCTGCATAGCTTTCGTTATTGGAGCTATAAAGATGTGCTTTCTCGGTGACACAGAGGTGTTTCCCAATATAATGAGTTCGACATTTGACACCGCCAAATCTGCTTTTGAAATAAGCCTGGGATTGACGGGGGTACTCTCTTTGTGGCTTGGAATAATGAAAATTGGCGAGCGGGGCGGACTCATCAATGCTTTGGCCAGAGTCCTCAGCCCGTTGATGACTAAGCTATTTCCAGATATTCCCAAAAACCACCCAGTTTTCGGCAATATGTTCATGAATATCTCCGCCAATATGCTTGGCCTTGACAATGCCGCAACACCACTCGGACTTAAAACAATGGAGGGGCTGCAAGAACTCAACACAAGAAAAGACACAGCCACCAATCCGATGATTATGTTCTTGGTACTTAACACCAGCGGACTGACAATTGTGCCGATATCTATCTTGGTTTATAGAGCACAGCTAGGAGCATCGCAGCCAACCGACGTGTTTCTTCCCATATTGCTTGCCACATTTGTCTCGACTATTGGTGGCATTATCGTAACTTCTATCTATCAGAAGATTAATCTCTTCAACCGCACTATAATCATAACTCTCGGAGGAGCCTGTTTGGTTGTTGCAACTCTCGTGTGGGGATTCTCACAACTTGATCAGTCAACTATGGGAACTGTAGCCAACAACTTCGCCAACGTTCTGTTAATGCTGATTGTGATGACATTTTTGGTTGCAGGCATAAGGAAACGTCTAAATGTTTACGATGCTTTCATTGAGGGGGCAAAAGAGGGCTTTCTGACGGCCGTACGCATCATTCCATACCTGGTAGCCATGTTGGTAGGTATCGGCGTTTTTAGAGCCTCTGGCGGCATGGATTGGCTAGTTGCAGGACTCCAATGGCTTTTTGACCAAGCAGGTGTAGCCACCGATTGGATAGGAGCTCTGCCTACCGCTATAATGAAACCGCTGTCGGGGAGTGGCGCACGTGGCATGATGATAGATGCCATGACCACATGGGGAGCAGATTCATTTGTTGGGCGACTTAGCTGCATCTTCCAAGGGTGTACTGACACGACGTTCTATATCATTGCCGTATACTTTGGCTCTGTGGGCATAAGCAAAACACGCCATGCTGTTGTCTGCGGGTTGCTGGCGGATTTAATAGGTATTGTTGCAGCCATATTTATATGCTATCTATTTTTCAAACCTTAAAACTGCACTCATAGCAAAGTGTGGAAATCTACAGCAAAGACCATCGAAATTGAAGTCTACTGTTTATGTAATCTTGACTCTGAAAATATTTTACAAACAAAATCATAGCGACCAAACAGAAAGTCGCAACATTGCGCAAAGCGCTACTTCCAGTAACACAAACTTGGGAACATCAAGAGTTTTCAGTATTTTTGCGCTAAAATAGAAAAACACACTAAACATGAGTTTACAATGCGGAATAGTAGGATTGCCCAATGTAGGCAAATCCACTCTTTTCAACTGCCTGAGTAATGCAAAAGCACAGGCCGCCAATTTTCCCTTCTGCACTATCGAACCTAACGTAGGAGTTATCACCGTGCCTGATGAACGTCTGGCCAAACTTGCGGAACTGGTGCACCCTGGTCGTATTGTTCCTACTACGGTAGAAATTGTCGACATAGCAGGTCTTGTAAAAGGTGCAAGCAAGGGCGAAGGTCTAGGCAACCAATTTTTGGCAAACATTAGGGAGACTGATGCCATCCTACATGTATTGAGATGTTTTGATAATGACAATGTGGTTCACGTTGACGGCAGCGTAGATCCTGTCAGAGACAAAGAAATCATTGACACAGAACTACAGATAAAAGACCTAGAAACTGTAGAAAACCGCATCAAGCGTGTGGAAAAAATCGCACAAGTCGGGGGCGACAAAAATGCAAAAACAGAATATGAAGTTCTGCTTGCATACAAAGAGGCTCTCAGCCAAGGCAAATCGGCTCGTAGCGTTACTTTTGAAAGCAAAGAACAACAGCAAGCATCCAAAAACCTATTTCTGCTGACAGCCAAACCTGTGCTGTATGTTTGCAACGTAGATGAAGGAAGTGCCGTGAATGGCAATAAATACGTTGAACAAGTGAAACAGGCTGTAGAAGGGGAAAATGCTGAAGTTATCGTTGTAGCAGCCAAGACAGAGGCTGACATAGCTGAACTTGAGACTTATGAGGAACGTCAGATGTTTCTAGAAGATGCAGGGTTGACCGAATCAGGCTGCAATAGGCTTGTGAAGGCTGCCTATGCGTTGCTGAACTTGCAGACATTTATTACAGCTGGCGAAATGGAGGTTAAAGCATGGACATTCCGCAAGGGATGGAAAGCACCACAATGCGCAGGAGTAATACACACCGACTTTGAAAAAGGCTTTATAAGAGCAGAAGTCATAAAGTATGACGACTACATTAAATATGGCAGTGAATCTGCCGTAAGAGAAGCGGGGAAACTCGGTATAGAAGGAAAAGAATACATCGTGCAAGATGGCGACATCATGCACTTCAGATTCAACGTATAGTCTCTTGTTTAATCATCAGAACAATCCTTATTTATGCTAGCTACTATTATATGGCAACCAGACCCCATCGCATTCAGCTTGTTGGGATTTGATGTAAGATGGTATTCGCTATGTTGGTGCTGTGCGCTTGTAGCAGGCTATTTAATTATGGCTCAACTTTATAAGGATCAACGAATTAGCAGAGAAAAATTTGAGCCATTATTTCTATATGTCTTTATCGGAGTAATCATTGGCGCAAGATTAGGACATTGTTTGTTCTACGAACCGGGATATTTCCTTAATCATATAACGGAAATGCTTCTTCCGATAAAGAAAGATGGTTACGGAACATGGCACATCGTTGGTTATGAGGGACTTGCAAGCCACGGAGGAGTAATCGGCATGATTACTGCAATCGTGATTTACTGCCATAAGTTTAAGGTCAACCTCCTAAGAGTACTTGACAACATGGGCATTGTATCACCCATCTCGGCTGCTTTCATACGCATTGGCAACCTGTTTAACTCTGAAATAGTAGGAAGACCTACAGATGCCTCGTGGGGTTTTGTTTTTGCCAACAATGGAGAGAACTTTTCGCGCCATCCGGCACAACTTTACGAAGCTATAAGCTATGCAATTCTTTTTATTGCAACTATCGCTATCTATAAAAAACTACGAAGCCGTGTCGGCACAGGATTTTTCTTCGGATTGTGTCTGACAACTATATTCAGTCTTCGACTTGTAATCGAATTCTTAAAGGACAACCAAGTAGGTTTTGAAGAGGGTATGTTTCTTAACATGGGGCAAATTCTAAGCCTACCTCTTATTGCCATCGGCATTTATTGTATGTGCAATGGGAAATGGTGCAAAAAACTGAGCGAAAAAAAATAGTCTTATGCGTTTGGACTATGACATCATAGTAATCGGTGCTGGACACGCAGGATGCGAAGCAGCACACGCTGCTGCCGTCAGAGGCACACAAGTGTGCCTTATTACCATGGACTTGGAGAAAACAGCTCAAATGAGCTGCAATCCAGCGATAGGAGGAATTGCAAAAGGACAGATTGTGCGCGAAATAGACGCACTGGGCGGCATGACTGGACAAATTACGGACCGCACAACCATACAGTTCCGTATGCTCAACCTCTCCAAAGGTCCCGCTATGTGGAGTCCGCGAGCACAGTGCGACAGATTCAAGTTCAGCACACTATGGAAAAAAACACTTGAAAACACACCCAACCTCACCCTCTGGCAAGACCAAGTAGACGAAATCTTAACCGAAGGAGGCGCTGTAACTGGCGTCCACACCGTCTGGGGGCACGTATTTAGGGCCAAATGCGTCATTCTGACGGCAGGAACATTCTTGAATGGACTGATGCACATCGGACGCTCAAAAGTGCCAGGAGGACGTATTTCTGAGCCAGCAAGCCTACATCTCACAGAATCAATATCGCGCCATGGCGTGACAGTCGGAAGAATGAAGACAGGAACGCCGCTAAGGATAAATGCAAACTCCGTAGACTTCACAAAACTGACCAAACAAGACGGAGATGTGGACTTCCATCACTTCTCTTTCGTTACAGACGAAGCGGAGCGCAGAGCTATGCAGCAGCTCCCATGCTGGATTTGTAACACCAACGAACGAGCACACGAGATCATGCGCAATGCTCTCGCCGATTCTCCTCTCTACAATGGACAAATCAAAAGCATCGGTCCAAGGTACTGTCCAAGCATCGAGACCAAACTGCACACCTTTCCGGACAAGGACCATCACCCCCTCTTTCTCGAGCCCGAAGGACTGGACACAAATCAGATGTATCTGAACGGATTCTCTTCAAGCCTACCGACCGATGTGCAGCTGGAGGCACTCCGAACAATCCCAGGATTTGAGAACGTGGAAATTTATCGCTCCGGCTACGCAATAGAATATGATTTCTTCGATCCGACCGAACTCTATCATTCGTTGGAATCGAAGAAAATTGCCAATCTCTACTTTGCAGGACAAGTCAACGGAACTACCGGCTACGAAGAGGCAGCAGGACAGGGCCTCGTAGCCGGTATAAATGCTTCGTTGAAATGTGAGGAAAAAGAACCTTTCGTAATGAAGCGCGACGAAAGCTACATCGGCGTTCTCATCGATGATCTCGTGACGAAGGGAGTTGACGAGCCCTACCGAATGTTTACCTCGCGCGCAGAATTCCGCATACTGCTGCGGCAGGACAACGCAGATGCCAGACTTACGCCCGCAGGGTATAAGCTCGGTCTAATCGGCAAAAAAAGGCACGAAGAATTCCTAAACAAGCAGCAAGCCATTGCCGACATCATCTCATACTGCAAGGAACACAACGCAAAGCCTGGAGATATTGACGAGCAACTCGCAGCAGTGGGCAGCACTCCCCTATCCGTGACAACAAAGCTTAGCACCATCATCAGCCGGCCAAACGTCACGTTGAACGCGATAGCCGAAACAAAACCTGCACTAAGGAAACTTCTGGAGTCTACAGGAAATAAGAAATGTGAAATCACGGAAACTGCCGAAATTGCCGTCAAATACGAAGGCTATATAATAAGAGAGCAACAGGAGGCGCAGAAAATGCACCGCCTTGAGTCCATCCGCATTCGCGGAGTTTTCGACTACTCACAAATCAAGCAGATTTCAACGGAAGGTAGACAGAAACTCGCAAAGACCGACCCCGAAACGCTGGGGCAGGCATCAAGAATTCCCGGCGTCAGCCCGAGCGACATCAACGTCCTATTGGTGCTCATGCACCGTTAAGCGTTTTCTGTGTTTCACGTGAAACATCGGCACGAAAAATCTTTGTCAACAAACTGAAAATGACCGCACAAGAAAAAGCCGAGCTAAAGAGCCGTCTCCAGACGATAGTAGCGAACATGCCAGAAACACCTGGAAGTTATCAGTACTACAACGAGGAGGGGGAGGTGATTTATGTCGGCAAGGCTAAGAACCTAAGAAGACGTGTTTCCAGTTATTTTCTCAAAGAGCAAAACCATAAGACAGCGCTGCTCGTCTCGAAGATACATGATATAAAGTATATTAGGGTCGCAACGGAGCAAGACGCACTGCTGCTAGAAAACTCTCTGATAAAGAAGTTTCAGCCGCATTACAACATACTGCTGAAGGACGACAAGAGTTATCCGTATATTTGTGTAACAAAAGAGGACTATCCTCGTATTTTCATCACACGCAACAAGTTGTCAAGCGGCGGAGAATACTACGGCCCATACAGCTATGTGCCCGCTGCCCACAATCTTCTGGAACTTATGCGCGAGCTTTACAAAATCAGGGATTGCCGTCAGCCGCTTCAAGAAGGGAAAGTCAAGGAGGGAAAATACAAACTTTGCCTAAGCTACCACGTAAAGAAGTGCCTAGGGTGTTGCGTGGGAAGGCAGAGTATAGAAGATTATCAGGCAAATATAGCGGAATGTCGACAAATACTGAGGGGTAAAACAAGAGAGGTGAAAGAGCGTCTCGTAGAGCAGATGCAAAGTCTTTCTGCCGCAATGCGCTTCGAGGAAGCAGAGGAGATTAAGAAGAAATACCTGCTGCTCGACCAATACCAAGCTAAAAGCGAAGTGGTCAGCAACACAATCAGCGACACGGACGTGTTTTCCATAATATCTGACGAGAAGAAGGGGCTGGTGAACTATCTGCACGTGGTAAACGGAGCAACTGTCATCGCCTACAACTTTGAGATAGAGAAAAAACTTGACGAGAGCGACGAGGATCTCCTTGCGTATGCTATTATGGAAATGAGGGAGAAGTTTGAGGTTGGCTACAAGGAACTGGTGCTACCCTGCAACGTAGAGTTACCACTGGAAGGGGTCAGTATCACCATACCACAAAGGGGCGATAAGAAGACACTGCTTGACCTTTCTATGAGGAATGTGAGGCAATATAAAGTAGACAAACTGAAGCGTAACGAATACCTCAATCCAGAGCAAAAACAGGTGCGTTTGATGAAGGAATTGCAAGACCTTCTGCACCTACAGAAAATGCCTACGACAATAGAACTCTTCGACAACTCCAATCTGCAAGGCACTGATGCTGTGGCTGGCTGTGTGGTTTACAAGAAGATGAAACCATCGAGGCAAGACTATCGTAAATACATCATAAAGACAGTAGTTGGTCCCGACGATTACGCATCGATGCAAGAGGTAGTAAGGAGAAGATACGGACGTATGACAGAAGAAAACACGGCTCTACCCGACCTTATAATAACGGATGGCGGCAAAGGTCAAATGGAGTGTGTAAGGCAAATAGTGGAAGACGAATTAGGGTTAGAAATACCCATAGCCGGACTTGCCAAAAACGATCGCCACAGAACTAATGAGCTGTTGTACGGCTTCCCGCCTGTTACTATCGGTATCAAGCAAACATCTGAGCTATTCAAAATCCTTACACAGATGCAGGACGAAGTGCATCGCTACGCCATCAGCTTTCACAAGCAAAAGAGGGCAAAGAGGCAAACACAGTCGGAGCTAGATTCCATCAAGGGAATAGGCGACAAGACAAGAGAACTACTCCTGAATAAGTTCAAGTCTGTAAAAAGGATCAAGGAAGCTGACCTCTATGAACTCCAAAACGTAGTGGGTGAGAAGAAAGGCAAAAATCTATGGCTCGCCATACACGCAAAAGACGGGAAAACCAGAAGTTAATCACCTGATACACAAACAATAACACCACAAGATTTGAATGAGAGCAGTAATACAACGAGTTTCAGAAGCATCAGTTACAATAAACAACAAAGTCAAGTCGAAGATAGGCAAAGGTCTGCTGATTCTACTAGGCATAGAAGAGATTGATACCACTGAAGACATTGACTGGCTGGTCAAGAAAATTATTTCCCTGCGCATCTTTGACGATGAAAACGGTGTGATGAACAAGTCGGTAACCGATGTCAATGGCGACATCATCGTAGTGAGCCAATTCACGCTGATGGCGTCCTACAAAAAGGGCAACCGGCCCTCATACATTCGCGCCGCAAAACACGAAATATCCATACCCCTATACAATCAGTTCTGCACCACCTTGCAGCAGCAATTCGGCAAAGAAATAGGCACTGGAGAGTTCGGTGCTGACATGAAGGTAAGGCTGCTCAACGACGGTCCCGTAACTATCTGCATGGATACTCACAACAAGGAATAGTCGCTAGTCGACAATAGGGAACAAACAATGTCTCAATAAAAAAGGAAACAGCAATTGTCCAACAACAAAGAATTTTAAATAGTTTCACAACAACATACAGCCTTCATGTCACAACAACTAGCGGCAATCGACTGACAACAAGAAAGCACTATGACAATACACGAAGCACAGCAAGCCGTAGACAACTGGATAAAGAACTACGGCGTACGCTATTTCAACGAGCTGACCAATATGGCATGCCTTACTGAAGAAGTGGGAGAATTGGCGCGAATTATGGCCAGAAAATACGGGGAACAGTCCTTCAAGGAAGGCGAGAAACAAAACCTGGGAGAGGAAATGGCCGACGTTATGTGGGTGCTCATCTGCCTTGCCAACCAAACTGGTATTGACCTGGAAAAGGAACTCAAAGAATCCATACAGAAGAAGACTCTGCGGGATAGTCAACGGCACGCTAACAACACAAAATTAAAACAACCTGCACAAGACACAATCAATAGAATCTGACACAGAAATAAGAATACTTTACGTATAACAACTAAAAACTAACATAGACATGAAACCACACGACCACGAGCATGATTGTAACTGTCACGGCGATTGCAACTGCCACCACGACAGCGAACAGAAGAACCCAGAGATGCAGTCTAAATACGCACAAGCATTCTCTAAATTCGACCTCCATTTGCATGATGAGGTAGTGCAGGAGAGTGCCAAGAGCATCGTAGCCGACCACTACGACGAGAACAACACTACCGATGTCATGAAATTTCTCTTCAGCACCATCGAACTCACCTCGCTGAAGGTAACTGACAACGAAGAAAGCATACTTCGCCTCGTTGAAAAGACAAACTCTTTCTGCAACGAAAATCCCTCGTTCCCCCACCCTGCCGGAATATGCGTCTATCCCAGATTCGTCAACATCGTAAGCACAAGTCTTGAGGTAGAAGGCATGCAGATAAGCACCGTTTGCGGCGGCTTTCCCTCTAGCCAAACCTTTCCTGAATTGAAAACTGTAGAAACTGCCCTTGCTATCAAAGACGGAGCTACCGAAATAGATACAGTATTACCTGTTGGATTTTTCTTAGCTGAAGACTACGACACCGTCTTCGACGAAATAGATGAAATAAAGCTCTCCTGTGGCGAAGAAATACCCTTGAAGGTAATATTGGAGACCGGAGCCCTCCAAACGGCTCAGGCGACGAAAAAAGCGGCAATTTTGGCAATCTACAGCGGGGCTGACTTCATCAAGACGTCTACGGGCAAGATTGAGCCTGGAGCAACGCTAGCTGCCGTCTACACCATGTGCCAAACCATTAAGGAATACTACGACCTCACTGGCACCAAGATTGGAATCAAGATAGCCGGCGGTGTGCGCACTACCGAAGATGCCGTGAAATACTACACCATTGTAAAGGAAATTCTAGGTCAAGAATGGCTCGATAATTCGCTATTCCGCATCGGCGCCAGCAGCTTAGCCAACAACCTCTTGACCTCAATCACAGGCAAGCAGACAAAGGTGTTCTAACTTTACCGTAAGCGTACAAGCTAGCCATCCATACAGCTCAGACTGTATGGATGGCAACTTAGACAGTCATCTTGGCAACTCAGTCAGAATTACAACCGCCACTACCCTACCCCGTGTAGCTATAATTAAAGCCCGAAGCATTACACCCACAGTGCTTCGGGCTTTTTTTGTGCCGTCGGAGAACCGACAGTCAAGGTTCTAATAATACGTTAAAAAGGGTCTTATTGTTGGCATTTCATTTGAAAGCTTTAACGTTTCACGGTAGAGTCTTCTCCGTGAATATTGAGTTGTCACAAATTTAGCGCAACCAAGAAAATGATTAGGCATATCGGCGGAAAGTGACATACATTTCGGGCGAAGTGGATATCCATTTCCGCGGAAATTTGATAGCCAGGAGGCTCTCCGTTGTTGTGAGGACTTCCTTATTTTAAGCGAGAAAGTTGTTGAGTTAAGAGAATGGCATTAGTGTGCTTCGAGCCAGTTTTCTCCCCACCCGCAATCTGCCATGAGTGGGACTTTAAGCTGGTAGGCACTCTCCATTTGGCTCTTGACTATCTGTTCTACAACTTCACGCTCTTCGGGCAAGACACTGAAATTCAGTTCGTCATGAACCTGTAAAATCATCTTGGACTTGAGCCCCTTGGCACAGAACTCGTCGCAAATGCGAACCATGGCAATCTTGATAATGTCTGAGGCTGAGCCTTGGATTGGTGCGTTGACGGCATTGCGTTCTGCGTAGCCGCGCACTACGGCATTGTGTGAGTTGATGTCAGGTATGTATCTGCGACGCTTGAAGACGGTCTCAACATAGCCATCATTTCTGGCCCTTTCCTTGACCGCCTCAATGTAGTCCTTGATGTGTGGATAGGTGGCAAAGTAGCCGTCAATCAGTTCCTTGGCCTCGGTGCGGCTGATGCCAAGGCGCTGCGACAAACCGAAGGCTGAGATGCCGTAGATGATGCCAAAATTGGCTGTTTTGGCCTTGCGCCGCTCGTCGCTGGTGACGTCGGCGATGTCCTTGTGGTAAATTTTTGCAGCGGTGGCGGCATGAATGTCATGACCCTCAACGAAAGCCTCGATCATGTTGGTGTCGCCAGAGACGTGGGCCATCAGGCGTAGTTCTATCTGCGAATAGTCTGCCGAGAAAAACAGCTGACCTTCGTCGGGTACAAAGGCCTTGCGTATCTCCTTGCCGTCGTCGCCCCTGACTGGTATATTCTGGAGGTTGGGGTTGCTCGACGAGAGTCGACCAGTTGCGGTAACGACTTGGTTGAAAGACGAATGGATATGTCCAGTCAAAGGATTGACCAAGCCAGGGAGTGCGTTGACGTAAGTGCCAAGGAGCTTCTTCATGCCTCTGTAATTCAGTATGCAGTCTACCACGGGGCTGTCGGGTCTGAGCGACTCGAGCACCTCCTCGCTGGTTACGTATTGTCCCGTCTTTGTCTTCTTGGCTTTGGGGTCAAGTTTGAGTTTGTCGAAGAGGACCTCCCCTACTTGCTTGGGCGATGAGAGGTTGAATTGTTCGCCGCTTAGCTGGTGGGCATTGGCTTCGTAGGCATTCATTCGGGAGGTGAAGATTCGGGAGGTCTCTGCCAACGAGGCTTCATTGATTCTCACTCCTGTGTGCTCCATCTCTGCCAGCACCTTGGTCAAGGGTAGTTCCACGGTCTCATAGTAGCTGAGTACGCCCTCATGCTCCAGCTTAGTGCGCATCACGGAGTATAGGCGGAAGGCTGCTTCGGTCATCATCGACAAACCTTTGTAGGCAGCCGGTGAACCTTCAAGCAGAGTGGTGTATAGTTGTTTCGCCGTCGCGTCAAAGACTGACTTGTCGACAGAGACACTGCCCAGATATGTTTCTGCCATATTGAAAAGAGCGTGGTTCAGTTCGGGCTGGAGAACATAGTGTGCCAACATCGTGTCGAATGTTTCACCCTTCAACTCGATTCCGGAATTCTTCAACACATGGTACTGCTCCTTCAGGTCATGACAAATTTTCAGACTCTTGGGATTTTCAAACAAATCTTTGATGGCAGCGTGCAGTTTTGAGGTCGCCGAAAGTTCTTCACCCAAAAGGAACAAGAAATTCTTCCCCTCGCCGGCACAAATCGCCAAACTGCCAATTTTTGATAAAATCGAGTCGTCTGATGTGCCGACAATCTTAAAAGCAAACTTTTCGCTTGTCAAAAGGTTTCGCATTTCTGCGAGGCTTTCTTGTTCGCCATCAATGAGTTTACACTCAACTTTTGACAAATCAACTGCGGTTAGGATCGACTCGTTTGGCTCGCCTGGTATCTTGTTGGGAACCGCTGCAAATAGATCGAGTTGAACTGGTCCATTATTTTGTTGTTTTGACTGCTGGACGTTGGACGCAGCACCGCGGCTGTTCATTTTCTTCAAAAGTGAATAAAATTCCAAATCCGCATAAATATTCTTCAGTTTGTCCTCGTCGGGTGTTTTTCGCTCAAGAGCATCTTCATCGAATTCAATCGGGACGTTGGTGTCAATCTTTACGAGAAATTTGGAAAAGAGTACTTGCTCCTTGTTTTGCTCAATTTTTTCGCGGAGCTTGCCCTTGACCTTTGAGAGGTCATCATACATCTGTTCGATAGAGCTATATTTCTGGAGCAGTCCGCAAGCGGTCTTCTCCCCCACCCCCGGACAGCCCGGCACGTTGTCGACGGCATCGCCCATCAGTCCGAGAATGTCAACCACTTGGCTTGGCGTCTCGATACCATACTTGCTGCAGACGGCTTGCTCGTCGAGTATTTCGGCAGGCTTCTTACCCATGCCGGGTTTGTAGATGTACACATTGTCTTTAACGAGTTGTCCGTAATCTTTGTCGGGTGTCATCATGTAGGCATCAAAACCATTGTCAGCTGCTTTCCAAGCAATAGTACCAATCACATCATCAGCTTCATAACCAGGCACTTCCAATATAGCAACATTCATAGCCT
>CAVCAW010000041.1:0-5279 GCA_963600315.1 Bacteroidaceae bacterium
CTCATGCTGCATCACACGCGCCAGATAGCCTTCGACCCATTCCTCGTGGTGTTGCAACTGTTCGTCGTAGTACTCCACCTTGATGCGCGAGGGGCGACACACGTCTTCCGAGATGCCCGGCAGGCTCAGACAGCCTTCGCCGATTGTCTCAGTTTCGTCAGAATACTCCAGTATATGAGCATTGATATAGGCATGGCGGAAATCCGTATACTCGGGCAGGTCTTCAGCCAGCATGCTCAAGTCAATTACTACCACTCTGATAGCCTTGCCAATCTGTGGCGCAGCCAAGCCTACTCCATCTGAGGCCTTGAGGGTCTGATACATATCTTCTATCAAGGGGTCAAGTTCCTCCTTGTTGAGTTCCACATCTTCGGCAATCTGTCGCAGCACCGGCTGCCCGTAAATATAGATAGGTAATATCATTTGATATCTTTGTTATTTGTCATAATATATACTTTCCATGTATGACTGCAAGATAATGGTGGCACTGATTTCATCTACGAGCGCCTTGTTGCGCCGGGCCTTCTTGCCAATGCCCGACTCTATCATAGTGCGGTGAGCCATGACCGAAGTAAACCTCTCGTCAAATGGTTCTATAGGTATGTTGGGGAAATTCTTGCGCCAGCGATTGATGAAGGGTATGATATTGCGTTGGTTGTCAGAGGCCTCGCCCGACATTTGCACAGGCATACCTATGACAATCTTGTCGACCACCTCGTGGCTAACATAGTCTGTCAAGAAATTCCACAGATTCTTGGTTTCCACTGTGGTCAGCCCATTAGCAATGATGCGAGCCGGGTCGGTCACTGCCAATCCAGTGCGACGCGCACCATAGTCAATAGCTAGGAGCCTGCCCATCAGCGCCTTTTTCTCCTGAACAACGATGCCACTGAAGAAGCCACCTTGTAGGCACGTATCACATTGCTCGCCACAGAGATAATGCTCTTGAATGCCGACGACGAACTAGTCCGGCCTGTCCGCTTGAAAGGGTGACACAGAGCATAGGTCTCCTCATTGATTTCAGCACGAACCTGCCTGATCTGACACAAGACCTCAGCCTTGCGCAATCTTATGTCGTTGAGAGTTGTCTTCTTGTTATCCATACAATACATAGCCTATGTCAGAGACATTTATCTTCACCCTGTGCGTTTTTATCGTCATCGCTAAACAGTGTCGCAGCCAAAAAATTCGCTATCGGATTACCTATCCACCGCTGTCTGTTGGCATAGACCAACACGCACACAAGCACATAGACCAACGCCACTACAGCATAACCTAGCGGCTCACTGTCAACAAGATCAGCAATCCACGAACTAACGGCAAGCGATGCGAAGATTACGCACAACAGCAACACCAACATGATGACACCCCACACCACCAAGGCAGTGAGCAGTATCGTCAACTTTTCAGCAAGCGACAACGTGACATACTCACGCTGCAAGCCAAGATATCGCTTTATAGCCGTGACAATTCTTTGAACAGAAGATTTCTCCATCAGCGAAACAATTTTGTGACCATGCAATAGCACCGCACCATTCCTCACTCGAAGTAGGAAACGAACACATGCAAAAACCAACAGTGTCCGACAAGCCTCTCGCCGCCAAAGACCTCAAATGGGCAAGACCAGCAAGAAACCGCCGCACTAACTGACAGGCTCCGCACCTTCGCAGCCTAAAGACACCTTATTCCGCGTTCTGCAGTTCGTCCGCAATATCGTCTACCAAGCTGTCCATCTCCTTACGGCTGAGCTTGATACCGCGACTGCGGATAGCATCAGCAATCTTAGCACGGAGCTCCGAACCCTTTTCAGGAGCAAACAGCAAACCACAAGCTGCACCAATGACAGCACCGCCAAGCACAGCGGCAAATACGCCTATACCTTTCATTGCATTATACTTTTAAGTTGTTTGTGCTCCAAAATTAGACAACTTTTTCAATAAAAACCACTCCACCACAAAAAAAGTTTCAAATAAAATCTAAAATACACTAATAACCGCATTTAAGGCTTGCCGATTGAGTGAAATTTGTTATATTTGCAGAAAATATGAAAGCGGCGACAAACGCCCTTGCGCACCAGTGCCGCCAGAATAAAACTATACACACCATACAAACACATTTCCTCATGAACAAGACAAAGACTTATGCGGCAGTTGCCCTCAGCTTGACCCTTGCTTTCAGTTTGTCATCATGCAAATCAAACGAAAGCCTCTATAAGAAAGCCTACGAAAAAGCACAGGCCGCTAACCAAGAAACACAACAAGTAACAGAAGATCCCACAACAATCAACGTTACACCCGTACAGCAAGAAACCACCACAACAACAGTAGCAGCACCTGCAACAACCACCACCGCAGACACCAATGTCAAAGTACAACAGGAAAACGTGCAATTGGTTGACGGAGCCGGTCTCAAAGCCTACAGCGTAGTGTGCGGCAGCTTCAGCCTACAAGCCAACGCAACTGGTCTGCAGCAAAAGCTAAAACAAAACGGCTATCAAGCACAAATAGTATTAAACCCCGAGCGCAAGCTCTATCGCGTTATAGCCTCCACCCACGACACTAAAGACCAAGCCACACAGTCACGCAACAACTTGCGCACCACATACCCAGACGCTTGGTTGCTGTACAAGAAATAAAACCTGAGTACACCCGACACAATTCGGCATACTCTACATCAAAAGAGCCACGAACACCAAAGTTCGTGGCTCTTTTTGTTACACTATAGCATTTTCCCAATTCCACGAAAAATACATTAAGCACCTACGACCAAACAAAAAATGCGAACACGCCAAGCAAACGCAAACAACCACCAAAACAACGAACCCACACAACCAAAGGAGCAACAACTATCAACCACACCCCCTCAGTCACAAAAGCAACAACAACATTTCAACACACACAGGCAAGAGAAGCAAACCACATCATCAGAAAAACACAAGACTCAACTCACGCATTTCCGCCGAAATTGAGTTTAATTCTCGCCGAAACAGACATCGATTTTCCCCGAAACAGATATCAATTTCGGCGGAAACAGAGTCAATCAAAGGCTCTAAAAAGTTTTACCATACAGCAATGTTTGCAAATTCACAGTTACCTCTAATTGGAGTACTTTCCAATACAAGTCAACACCATTGCCCCGCAGTTTTATCCGTCCCTAAAGTTTTGCGTCGCTCTAAGCGAGTCATAGCAATGCGCAAGAACGGAATGTATAGCACACTGCGAACTTGCCTTTAGTCAGTCTTGATTAAGACTAACAATTGAAACTTACAGCATTAAAACGAAATCCGCAGTCAGAACCCATTGTCTGACTGCGGATTTACATATGACAGCTAGTGTCAAACCATCGGGGGAATTAGCCCGATGAATATTACTCGATGGTTAGTCTTACTGGTATCTGATACCATACCTTCACAGGCTTGCCCTGCTGGCGACCAGGAGTGAAGCGTGGGAGGCTTGAGATAACCCTCTTGGCTTCCTTGTCGCAGTAAGAGTCAAGACCCTTGAGAATCTGCACTTCGCCTACTGAACCATTCTCCTTGACCACGAAGCGCACCATGATAGTACCCTGAATACCGTCTTCAAGCGAAACTTGAGGATATTTGAAGTGATCGAGCACGTATCTCTGGAGAGCCTGTTCGCCACCAGGGAATACAGGCATCTGCTCCACATAGGTAAAGACCTTAGTGTCGCCCTCGCCACCGCCAGCAGATGCTACGGCACCGAGTTGCTTCTGGTCATTCTTGATATTGGTAGAGGTCTCGTCGTTACCTTGGAAGTTGAACTCACCCATCTTAGCTCTGGCTTCCTGAGCCTTCTGCTGTGCGATAAGTTCCTTGTCTTCAGCAGGAGTATCAGTGATTTCAGGCACAGTAAACTGGATGGACGAAGCCATTTCAGTCACAGTCTCCATAGGTTTCTCATCGGGTTTAGACTCCTCCTGGTAAATCTCTTCCTCCTCTTCTTCCTGCTCAACATTCTGAAGCTCCATAGCCTGGTCGTTGCCAAGTTCAGCTGCTGCCTTCTCGATAACTCCAGCGGTAATAACAGCCAAACCTATTAATGCAAAGATAATAAGCAGAAACAACAACGCAATGATATTACGTCGGCCTGTCTTGGCACGCAACTGATAAGCGCCATAATCCTTGTTACGACCCTCAAAGAGAATGTCGTTCCAATTCTTGGATAACATATTTATATTTGCCATAACTTATAACGCTTTAGTGGTTGGACTTGTAAGCCTCAAGAGTTGCCTTGTCAGTATCATCGATAGGCACGATTACATACTTACCAATGTTACAGAGAGTCATCTCATCGAGAGTTTCAATCAAGTTATCGTAGTTAGAACCGTCACATGGTTTGATAATAACCTGTGGAGTTCCCTTCTCACTCTTCACAGCGTTGAACTTCTCTTCAAATTCGGCTTGCAGGGCTTCCTGCGCACCTTTTGCACTACCCGCCATCTTGTTGAGTCGGGCTTCATAGTCCTTGCGGATGTTTTCAGCCTTCTCATAAGCAGGATTGTGTTTCTTGAGAGTTTCGTGCAAGCTCTTCAGGCCATCAACCGGAGTTGAGCTAGTGAAGTATACCTGCTTCAACGTATTGGGAGCATCTGTAGGTTTGCCAGTATACACATACACTTTGTTATCCTCGTCGAGGAGTACGGTGACAGCCTCCTTGGTGTCTACCTGGCTGCGGTTTTTCTCTTCCGTCTTGTTGGTAGGCATGGCTATCTCCATAGTCTGCGGCTTGGCCAAAGTAGTACAGAGCATAAAGAAGGTAACGAGAAGCATCATCATATCCACCATCGGCGTAAAGTCGACGCGGGCATTCATTTTCTTTTGTTTTGTCTTCATTTCTGTCTCCTCCTTTATTCTGTGGGTCTGCTCTTGAGCTCGGTGAGCAGGTTATAACGGTTTTCCTGTATATCCTGCAGAGAGTTCATGACCAGCTTGATTGTACTGTAAGGTGTATCCTTGCTTGACTTGATGGCTATGCGCAAATTACGCTCGTGGCTCTCACCATTTGCGCTGGGCGTGATGCCCTTGTTGATGTCATTATAGATACCGCGCACGGCCTTGATAATCTGCTTGAACTGGCTGTCGGTAGTAGCGTCGTCTTGTGCGCCCCTATCCGGAACCATTTCACCTATTGTAACCTTAATCGACTGATTTTCCTTAAAAGACTCGATATCAGCCTTTTTGATATTTCCGCACATCGGCAATGACTTGATCTTGGCAGCAAGCTTGCCGTCCATAGCACCGATCTGTGCATCCGGCCATG
>CAVCAW010000041.1:5289-36361 GCA_963600315.1 Bacteroidaceae bacterium
AATTGGTGCGTTGTCAAGGTTGATATAGATTTCCGGTACTGCGCTGGGATTATCCTTGGCCGGAGCCGACAAGTAAATCGTCATAATGTCGGTCGAAGGAATCTGGATGTCAGACACGGATTTTGGAGTTTGCACCTGAACAGGTTCAGGTTTTGTGAAAGTACCAGCCATCAAGAAAAAGGTAAGCAATAGGAGCATAACGTCGCTCATAGGCGTCATGTCTATGAACAAGTCTGCTTTTTTGATTTTAAATCGTCCCATAATATTGTCTTTACCTTTTTAAGTCGATTAGTGTGTCAATGCGTAGTTCTGAACGATAATGAAACCGACTTCTTCCAGAGAATAGGTAAATCTGTCAATCTTATTAGTGTAGAAATTATAGAAAATCAACGCAAGGGCAGATGTTGCGATACCTGATGCGGTATTCACAAGAGCCTCAGAGATACCGGTTGACAGAGCAGAAGAGTCGCCACCGCCTTCACCAGAAATACTCTGGAATGACTTGATCATACCGAGCACCGTACCGAACAGACCGGTCAGCACACCGAGAGATGTCAGTACACCAAGGATAGGAAGGTTCATCTGCAGAGTCGGCATTTCGAGAGCTGTAGCATCATCAAGAGCAGCCTTGATAGATTCAAGCTTCTGAGCCTTTGTCTTTGTAGCATCAGCTTCCTCTGTCTGATAACGCTGGAGAGCTGCGCGAACCACGTTGGCTACAGAACCCTTCTGAGCGTCGCAAGCCTTCATGGCAGACTCAATGTCATTAGCAGCCATAGCCTTGCGTACAGTGTCGGTGAACTTCTCGAGGCTACCCTTACCAAAAGCGGTGCGGAGAGCCAACCAGCGCTCAACAGTAATCACAATTACAGTGTAGAACAAACCATGGATAATAGGAACCACTACACCACCCTTGAAGATTGTACCAATAAGGTCTACTGGATCATTATTGCTATCACCACCCTGGAAGTGACTGCCGTTACCAAATACGGTATAGAAAATAATGAACGCAATGATAATGCAGATAAGAATTACGACAAACGCATTCTTGATGCCTTTAAAACCTTCGCCCTTCTGAGCCGGCTTCTTGGTTGGAGCCTTAGTTGTTGTACTCATTTTTTTGATTTTTTAGTTTGATTTATTAATGATTGATATTTCTCTAAGTCCGTCTCTGTTATCAACGTCGCATAGCTACATTTGATGTACAAAATTAAATTGAATATAAATAGCCGCCAAGTTTTTCAGGGCAAATTCTTATTAAAAACCCGTTAAACCAAGAAAAAAAAACAAATTTGCATTTCCGCATCAACTTTTTATATAAATTTGCATCAGCAGACTACTCCCTGCCCTAACACGGAGCTCAGTCATAGTACAAATTCAGACAACGCATAAACAATTAGTAATAATATGGAAACATTAGATTGGGGAAAACTTCCTTTCGCCTACATGCGCACCGACTACAACGTGCGCTGCCGCTACAGTAATGGCAAATGGGGAGAGATTGAAATCAGCTCCTCCGAAACCATCAACCTCCACATGGCAGCTACCTGTCTTCACTACGGACAAGAGTCCTTTGAGGGTCAAAAAGCCTTCCGCTGCCCCGACGGCAAGATACGCGTGTTCCGCCTCGACGAAAACGCAGCCAGAATGCAGAGCACCTCGCGCGGCATCATGATGCCAGAGATGCCCACCGACCTCTTCATCGAGATGGCCAAGAAGGTCATAAAGCTCAACGAGCGCTTCATTCCGCCCTACGAAAGCGGTGCCGCACTCTACCTCCGTCCACTCATGATAGGCACCAGCGCACAGGTTGGAGTACACCCCGCTTCAGAGTACCTGTTCATCATTTTCGTAACTCCCGTAGGTCCATACTTCAAGGGCGGCTTTGCATGCACCGACTACTGCATCACGCGCAAGTATGACCGCTCCGCACCGCTCGGTACAGGTATATATAAGGTAGGAGGCAACTACGCCGCCAGTCTGCGCGCCAACGACGAGGCACACAGAGCAGGCTACTCCTGCGAGTTCTACCTCGACGCCAAGGAGAAGAAATACATCGACGAATGCGGTGCAGCCAACTTCTTTGGCATCAAGAACAACACCTACGTCACTCCCAAGTCGACCTCTATCCTACCCTCCATCACCAACAAGAGCCTTCAGCAACTCGCTCTTGACCTTGGACTCAAGGTGGAATGCCGACAAATCCCCGAAGAAGAACTTGACACTTTCGAGGAAGCAGGAGCCTGCGGCACGGCTGCAGTAATCAGCCCTATCCTCAAGATCGACGACCCCGAAACAGGCAAAAGCTACGTCATCAGCAAAGACGGAAAGCCAGGTCCCATTTGCGAGAAGCTCTACCACAAACTGCGCAACATACAGTATGGTATAGAGCCCGACATCCACAACTGGAACATCGTGATAGACTAATTGACAGGCAGACAATCTAACAATAGTCTTTTAAAGACGAGATCCAGCCAAAAGACTTATACAGAGCCAGCTAGAGTCACTCAAAAGACTTATATACGACAGCATCCGTTGCTAACGTCCACAATCAAAAGAACCGTTTCCTGAATACTTTCGGAAACGGTTCCTTTGGTTTATGTCGCATCGAGTTTTAGCGGACAACAACAAGGGGGCTCTGTTATTTGTCAGACGAAATTAAAAGCAGATAGCCATAAAACAAGTTGCCAATGTAGCACAAATAAACAGAGAGTGGGCAAACAAAAAGTTCTTCCTCTTCAGAATTGCAAACCTATTCGTTTATCCCCACTAAATTTCTACTGACCCTAAATTCTACTGACCCGGTAACGAACTGAGAGTGGGCAAACATAGGGCAAACTGGTAGTGGATAATCACAAACAAAATGTCCCCGAAAGTCAACCTAGAGACTTGGGGGGACATTTTGATTTATGAGAACTTCTCAGTGTAAGATTACCACTTACCGAGAATTTCAAGATATTTCTTTACGTTGCTAGCCAGTGCATTATCCTCTTCATATTTGAGGGCTTCTACTGCGTTGGCTTTAGCCTCGTCGTTGTTCTTGTCCATTTCGAACCATGCCAGATAAGCATAAGCCTGAGCTCTGTGACCGTTATATTCTTCACCAGCAAACTTAGTGTTCTTCAATCGTTCGATTGTTTCTTTCATGTATTTGGCAGCAATTTCGTTGGGCACCTTTCTATCATAGAGTTGGTTGATACGTGAGCGCCAGAACACAGCGAGATAGCTTGGAGCCTCGCCATTAGTCTTGGCTTCTTTGAGCATTTCATTGTCTACGTGCGCATAGAGAGAGTCACCACCCTTAATATATTTCACGCGAAGCAACGAGTCTGTTTTGGTTCCGTTAGCTGCGTTGTAGTATATGCGGGCAAGTTTGAACTCTTCGTTGACGTCTTCTGTCTTATCTGCCAGTTCCATGTATTTGCGATAGGACGAGATGGCCTTGTCGTAGTCCTTCACTTTTTCGTACTCTTTGGAGAGATTGAACTGTGTTGAGTAGTTGTCGGGGGCTATCTCAGCAGACTTGATGTAGGCAGCGATAGCGCCCTTGTGGTCATTGAGGCCAGCGAGGTACTGCGCCTTGTAGCGGTAGTCGAGTTCCTGATAGACGCTGTCGGGATAGCTAGTGAAGAACTTGTCGAAAGATACCTTTGTGTCGGCAGCTAAGGAGTCTTTCTTCTGCTCGAAGCCCGGGGCAAATTGGTTCTCGACGTTGCTCACGTAAGCCTGCTGCAATTCGAACTTGCTAAGGAACTCTATACGGCTGAGGACGGGGTCGTTGGGGTTGGTGGCTTGGAACTTCTTGGACATGTTGAGGGCGCCCTTGTAGTCCTTAGCCATAAACAGAATGATGACATATTCGCGCTGCACGGTGACATCACCTTGGCCATCGGGATATGTTTCAAAATATTTATTGTAGAAAGTACGTGCTTTGACGGTGTCTGACAATTGGAAGTATAGTGTACCGAGCACTTGGTTTACCTTGGGGTCATCACCCTTTTTGTCCTTGATTTCGTTCATGAGTTCGATAGCATAGTCGGGGTTGATGTAGCGATATACGCCCACCAGCTTCAGGTAGGGATCAAGGCTATTGGCATCGATAGTCTTGGCCTCCTCATATTTCTGCGCTGCGAGACCATAGGCGTTGTTGTTCTTCATTGCAAAATAAGCATCGCCTTCGAGGTAGACTGCTGGAACGAAAGTAGGATCCATATCATAGACTTTCTTGGCCAAGCCAATAGCATTGCCAAACAGCTTATTGTCCAAGAATTTGTATCCAACGGCAATCAGCGCCTCTTTGTCTTTCTTCAACAATTTGTTTTTATCGATGCTCTTCATCACCGTTTCGTCGGTGGGGTCTTGTAGTAGTGTCTGGACATAGCCGTTCACTGTTTCCTGTAGTTCAGCGGGAACTTGGGGGATTACAAACTGAGCCCTGACACTGCACAAACCGCAGATCGTCACGAAGGCGAGGAACAAAAAAAGTGTCTTTTTCATTGTGTGTATTGTGTATTGTTTTTAGTTTTTCAATATCGCTTTATAACCACGTTGTGTGACTGTACAGCCATGTATGGCAGCAACTGCGAATGGCGCAGTATCATCATTTGCCCCATATTATTGTGGTTAGGATTGTCAGTTACATAATAGTAGAAATGCTTCTCTAGCGAGCGTGTGCGCGGGTCAGTCGTGATGATATACAGACACCGTGTCAGCGGATAGCTACCCGTGCTGATATAGAATTGATAAGGCAGATAGTAGTCATCGGGATATTCCGAGTACTTGGCCGCCACTTTCATTATCCTGACATCGTCTATGAACGACAATCGCGTAGAGTCCTGATTGTTGCCGACCCAGTCCACTCCGAGCACTCCTATGGCATCTTTGTGTGTCTTCACATACTTTATGAGTTCATCATACGTCTTTGCAGCAAAGAGTTTGCCTTTGAGCTTTTGTCCGGCGCAGAGCGAGTCTTGCATATACCTTACAGTAGAAGAACCATTGTTGTCGAACACCAGTTCAATCTCGCCCTTTTTGCCATTGTTGTGGCGCAGCTGGCTCCAGTCGGTAATTTTACCCTGCACTATGCGCTTAATCTCGTCGGTTGATATTAGCGAGTCGGGATTGGCAGGATTGGCTATCAGCGTCACGGCATCGAAAGCCACTATACCCTCCTTGGCCAGCAGATTATATTTCGCCCTGAGGTAATTGTGTTCCTTTTCATCAAGCTTACGCGTAACGACGATGCTACGTACCGAGTCGGCCAGCAGCAATTTTATGGCACTGTCTTCTGGCATAAACAACGGGTCGGTAAAGGCATCGGCATTGCGGTCGCGGAAATCCTTGACAAGGATATCAAACACGGGCTTGAAAGTCTCGTCAATAGCTACACAGACATAGTCCGCCACCGGCACCGTGTTACCCTTGGAGTCCTTGCGGAACTGAGGTGTGGAATTGCCGCCACACGAATAGAGCGTCAACACACACAACAACAATCCGACCGCACTTGCAAATCTATTCATATTCTTATATAATTCGTTTCCGCCGCATGTTACCACACAACGGAAGCGCCAAAATAATATGAGTGCAAAAGTAATTATTTATTGATAATAATGTGTGACCCGAATGCTAAATTTTAAATAATAAACTTAATTTTGCATACAAAACAAGACCTATGTCAAAGAACAAGTTGTCCAAATTCGCAGACATGGCCACCTATCCCCATGTCTTTCAGCCCGAAGACTCCGGCACCAACAGTGACACATCATTCAGATTGAAAGGAACTTGGGGCGAGTCATTCTTCAAAAACACCAATCCTATCGTTCTGGAACTTGGTTGCGGCAGAGGAGAATACACCACAGGGCTGGCACGGTGCTTTCCCGACAAGAATTTCATCGGTGTTGACATCAAAGGAGCCCGAATGTGGACTGGAGCCACCGAGGCACTCAACGAGCAGCTTACCAATGTGGCCTTCTTGCGTACTAAGATTGAGTTCATCGAGCACTATTTTGGCCAGAGCGAAGTGAGCGAGATATGGCTCACCTTCAGCGACCCGCAGATGAAGAAGCCCACCAAGCGTCTGACCTCCACTTTCTTCATGGACCGCTACCGCAAGTTTCTGGCCGACGGCGGCACGATACATCTCAAGACCGACAGCAACTTCCTGTTTACCTACACCCGCTATATGCTGGAGGCCAACGCCCTAGTGCCCCTGGCTTGCACCAGCGACCTCTATGGCGACATAGCCGCTGGCAAGTTCAGCGACAACGACGCTCGCCTGCTGCAGATACGTACCTACTACGAGCAGCAGTGGCTGAGTCGCGGTATACCCATCAAATATCTCAGTTTCAAACTTCCGCACACAGGTGCGCTCAAAGAGCCCGACGTAGAAATAGAACTCGACTCCTATCGCAGCTATGCCCGCGACAAGCGGTCGTCGCTCGAAAAGGCCAAATAACCACTCTAAAGAAACAACATGACACTTTACCCTAAACTGATAACCGACGCCCTGGCGCAAGTAAAATATCCCGGCAACGGCAAAAACCTCGTTGAGGCAGAAATGGTTGACGACGACATACGGATTGACGGACTGAAGGTATCCTTCTCCATCATCTTCCCCAAAAAGCCAGACCCATTCACCAAGTCGGTGACCAAGGCCGCCGAAGCCGCCATCAAAACCTTTGTGTCCGAAGAGGTCGAGACAACAATCAGCATTGCCTACAAGCCCCAAGAAGCCAAGGCAACCCCCCAAAAGCCATTGGCAGGCGTCAAGGTCATAGCCGTATCGTCAGGCAAGGGAGGCGTAGGCAAAAGCACGGTAGCGGCAAACCTCGCCATCTCGCTCGCCAGACTGGGCCACAGGGTCGGTCTGCTTGATGCCGATATATTCGGTCCGTCAGTTCCGACCATGTTCAACCTCGAGAACTACGAACCCATGGGCGAAGTGGTCGGTGACAAACAACTCATCGTGCCAGCCGAGCAATACGGACTGAAAATACTCTCAATAGGATTCTTCGTAAAGCCCGAGCAAGCCACCGTGTGGCGAGGTCCTATGGCAAGCAACGCACTCAAACAACTCATAACCGAAGCCAACTGGGGCGAACTCGACTATTTCGTGATTGACACGCCGCCCGGCACGAGCGACATCCACCTGACACTGATGCAGACCCTCGATATCGCCGGCGCCATAATCGTCAGCACACCACAGAAAGTAGCACTGGCCGATGCCCGCAAAGGTGTCGACATGTATCGCAACGATAAGATAAATATTCCAATTCTCGGAATCGTGGAAAACATGGCATGGTTCACCCCGGCAGAATTGCCCGACAACAAATACTACATCTTTGGCAAAGACGGAGCCAAGAAGATGGGCGAAGCTCTCGGACTGAAGGTCTTAGGGCAGATTCCGCTCGTCCAATCCGTGTGCGAAAGCGGCGACAACGGTCAGCCCATAGCACTCGATGCCACGTCGCCAGTCACACAGGCATTCTTGTCGCTTGCATCGACCGTCACCTACCTTATGAAATAGCTCACCTGAGACACTTCTAACCGCAGCGGCAGGCTGTCAGTGAGCCACAGCAATCAGAGAAATATCGTCCGAAATCCCACAAACCAGGATTTCGGACTTTTTTTAAAAAATCACGGGGACTATGCTCCCACGCCCCACCCGCCGAAAAATAATGTGGGGCAAACCGATGAATTTCGAGGGAAACGTAATTCCATTTCCGCCGAAATTGATATCAGTCTCCACCAAAGTTAATATCAATTTCGGCGGAAATGCGACCGAAAGCTCAACACGAATTTCGGCGGAAAGGTGCTTCGCAAATAGCGAACCATGTGCCATGATTTACTTGTCGAAGCCAGATTGGCAGATACGAACACAGGGCTGAGCTCCAAGTGAGGAACTCAGCCCTGTGTTTTTGTCGGGCGGCTAGAAGTTTTGCCGCATGGGTGCCGACTTGCAGACTTTACGTTATTTCTCGAACGTTATTGACGAAGAGCCTATCATCGAGCCGTCAACAAAGATGTAGAGTTTGTAGGTGCCAGCGGAGAGCATTTCGCCAACATTGACGTAAACCGTCACGGGGGTTTCCTCGCCATTGTATTCTACCGTCTTGACTGCCGAGTAGCCTACAGTGGTGTTTTCATAGGACAAGGTGCCCATCTGCGAGACTACGTCGTTGGTAGGTTTGAGTATGCGCACGTAGACACGCCTTTCGCCAGTAGAGGCTGTCACGTTGCGAGCTATGCGGAATGAGGCAGTGAAACGCTTGATGTCTTTAGTCTTCTTGGCTGGTTTGCCTTTCTTATTCTGCGCTGTCAGGCTCACTCCGGTTGCATCGAGTTGAGCAGCTATGGCTACGGTCTTCGTGAGGTTTTGCTTTTCTTCGGTCAGCGATGAGATTTGGGTGGTGGCCGTTTGATACTGCTCCTTGACGAGGAAGTTTTCGTCGCGCAGCGACTTATTCTCGCGGTTGAGTGAGTCGACCTGCAAGATGTAGGACCGAAGCACTTCGCGCACCGTGGCGAGTTCTTTCTTGAGGCGCGCTATTTCGGCAGCGTCGTCGCTTTTGACCTTCTTGAGCTCTGCAAGCAGCGAATTGGCTCTCTCCTGCTCAGCGTTGAGTCGCTTGAGCAGTGAGTCGTTCTTTATAGTGCGTTTCATCTCGTCGTATTGCATGGCGAACTGGGCATACTCGTTTTCCATTTCTTTTTTGTCCATTTCCGCCAACTGCACATACTTTTCGTTGTTGTCTTTCTCCTTCTGCAGCTCCGAATTGAGGCTGAAGATGAAATATGCGGCTACACCAAGCAGAGCCAGGGCTACGACGATGAGGATTATTGTCTTAGTGGAGTTCTTCATAAGAGATTTTTTACTGTCTAAACGAGGGATAATTAAAGCTTTTCAGCGGCAAAGTTAAGTATTAAAACCTTTTCTTAGTAATTTTGTAGAAGGAAATTAACTTGCCCATATATGGAAATAAAGCAAAATAGCCTGCACGCTTGGGTTTTGGCAGCCCGACCCAAGACGCTTACCGGGGCATTGATACCGGTAATGGTGGCATCAGCACTGGCATTGCGCCACCCCGACTGCAACCATAATGCCATTGTCATTTGCTTTGTGTTTGCCTCGCTGATGCAGGTGGCTGCCAACTTGATTAACGACCTCTTTGACTTTCTTAAGGGTACTGACG
The DNA here is from genome assembly GCA_963600315.1 of Bacteroidaceae bacterium. GTDB lineage: Bacteria > Bacteroidota > Bacteroidia > Bacteroidales > Bacteroidaceae > UBA6382. The sequence continues at coordinate 14,481 of CAVCAW010000041.1, forward strand.
ACGAAAGCCGTCTTGGACCAGAGCGGGCTTGTGCCCAAGGCTGGATAACTCCTCGCGTCATGAAGAGAGGCATAGTAGTGGTATTGGCGCTTGCTCTGGCTTGCGGCTGTCTTGTGCTGCAGTACACCACGCTGTGGCTGGTGGCGGTGGGAGCCTTGTGCGTCTGCTTCGCTTTTCTCTACACAACGGTTTTGTCCTACACGGGAATGGGCGATGTGCTAGTGCTAGTGTTTTTTGGTCTGGTGCCGTGTTGTGGCACGTATTTCGTTGCCACGGGAGAGGTCACGGCTCCGTGTGTGCTGGCAAGTGTGATATGCGGCATTGTCATCGACACGCTACTGATCGTCAACAACTATCGTGACAGGGACACCGACCGTCGTTGTGGCAAGAAGACCATCATAGTCATTTTGGGTGAAAGGTTCGGCAGATATTTCTACCTTGCCTGTGGCATTGTAGCGTGGGGCGGCTGCTTTGCGTTCCTTGAGTTTGGACACGGATGGCTCGTCATGCTGCCTACTCTATATCTGCCGCTGCACATTGCCACATGGAAGCAGATTGTAGCCATCGGTCACGGGCGGGAGCTCAACAAGAGTCTCGGCAAGACCTCGCGCAACATGATTATCTTCGGACTGCTGCTGTCGGCAGGGCTGTTTTGGTCGTAAGGCGAGTCACATTACAGAGGGCGGGAGTCAATTGAGCTCCACAACCTCAAGGTCCTTAATTTCGGTGCCATCAATGGCGAATCGCACCAAAGTGCGCACAGCCTGCCAACCTTGCAGGCCAGCTGCTCCTGGGTTGATATGCAGGCAACCCAGAGCCTTGTCGTAGCACACTTTCAAGATATGGCTGTGGCCAGAGATGAACAGCTGTGGCGGTTTTCGCTGGAGCATATCGCACACGGAACGGTCGTAGCGACCTGGGTAGCCGCCTATGTGCTTCATCAGCACGTCGACAGCCTCGCAGCGCCACCTCAGAATTTCGGGATAAAGGAAACGGAGGTCTCCGCCGTCGCAGTTGCCACAGACAGCGCGAAAGGGTTTCAGACGCGCAAACTGCGCAGCGTGTTCGCTTGAACACATGTCGCCAGCGTGCCAAACTTCATCACACGGGGCTATATAATCCTCAAATCTTGGATCCCAATAGCCATGGGTGTCTGAAAGCAATAGGATTTTCTTCATGACCTTTCGAGCGGTTCGGGGGTAACAAACTTGCCTTTCTTGAATTTTCGCATTTCCAAGATAAAGAGAATGGCGGTGGTGAACGTGGCCAGGACGTCACCTACCGGAATAGCCCAATAGACTCCGTCGATGCCCAACCAACGAGGCAACACCATCAAGGCAGGCAGGAGGAATATCAGTTGTCGGGAGAGTGACAGGAAAATACTCTTCTTCACCACTCCAATTGATTGGAAGAACTGCGCCACAACAATCTGGAAACCAATGACGGGGAAAGCTACAAACAGAATCTTTATGTAATGTACGGTTATTTCGATTAGTTCCTTGTCGGTGGTAAATGCGCTTACAATCTGGTAGGGCATTGCAAGACTCGCCACAAATCCCAAAGAGACCACGACCGTGGCACACACCACCGTGCACACTAGTGCAGACTTGATACGGTCGGCATTGCCAGCTCCAAAATTATATCCCACAATCGGTTGCATGCCTTGGGTCATTCCCGATACTATCATGAGGAAGAAGAAAGACACCCTGTTGCAGATGCCGTAGGCTGCGACGTCGAGGTCACTTCCGTAGGCCAATAGACTCTTGTTCATGAAAATCGCCACGGTGCATCCAGTCAGATTCATGAGAAACGGCGATATGCCTATGCCAAACGAAGGGATGACGATTCGGCGGCGTAGTTTGTAGATGCCGCGTTGGAAGTGGAGAAACTCATTGCGATTGGCAAAGAGTTTCAGCTGCCACACCAACACGCATGCCTGCGAAATCACCGTGGCCATGGCAGCGCCCTCTATCCCCCAACCTAACCCGTAGATAAACAGCGGGCAGAGCACTGCGTTGAGACACACCGTATAGATGGTGGCCATCATGGCAGACTTGGGGTGGGAAGCTGCGCGCAACATGGCGTTGAGACCGAAATAGAGGTGGGTGACTACATTGCCCACCAGTATGACGTTCATAAAGCTGCGGGCATAAGACAAGGTGAGGTCTGTGGCTCCAAAGAAGTACAATATGGGGTCAAGCAGCAATAGCATAATCACTCCAAGCGCAATGCCCATCACGATGTTAAGCACCACCACGTTGCCCAGTATCTTTCTGGCAGTGTCATAGTCTCTCTCACCCAACTTGACTGACAGCAAGGTGCTTGCGCCTATGCCTATCATGGAGCCGAAAGCAGCCGTCATCTGCATAACCGGAAAAGTCAGTGAGATGCCTGCAATAGCCAGGGGACCTACGCCCTGGCCTATAAACACTGCATCGATAATATTGTAGAGAGAGGAAGCCGTCATAGCGATTACCGCCGGCGTAGCGTATTTCACCAGCAACTGCCACACGGATTTTTCGCCAAGTTCAAGAAAAGCTGCGTTCTCAGACATACAAATCATTTAATTCGAGCTGCAAATTTACGATTTTTGCAGCCATTTCGAAAGCAAAATCGGGCTTAAACGAAACGACCACACAAAAGACGGCTTTTAGAAAGTGCTCACGGCAAAGTCAGCTGACAGGACTGCCACTACATAAGCAGAACTAAAAAAAGAGGTGATATGGGCAACAAAAAAACACTGTCCTAACTTTTTAAGAATAAAAATGACTAATTTTGCGCACGGTACTCAGAATTTACTTTACCACAAGTATTGCACTCCGTGCCACAAAACACACAAAAAAAATATACAAATCAACATTGTTTTTATGAGTAGTCAACAGGAAAACATCAAGAAACTCGTGGAAAAGCGCGCCATCGCACGACTTGGCGGTGGCGAGAAGGCTATTGAAAAGCAGCACGCCAAAGGCAAGCTCACCGCAAGGGAGAGAATCGAGCTGCTGCTTGACAAGGGTAGCTTTGAAGAGATGGACATGTTCAAGCTCCACCGTTGCACCAACTTCGGCATGGAGAAGAAACAGTTCTATGGTGACGGTGTTGTCACGGGAAGCGGAACTATCGATGGCCGCTTGGTCTATGTCTTTGCACAGGACTTTACGGTCAACGCAGGCTCTCTGTCAGAAACCATGGCTGAGAAGATTTGCAAGGTAATGGACGAATCCATGAAGATGGGTGTGCCTTGCATCGGTCTCAACGACTCTGGCGGCGCACGTATACAAGAAGGTGTAAATGCCTTGGCTGGTTTTGCAAACATCTTCCAGCGCAACATTGAAGCTTCGGGCGTTGTCCCCCAGATTTCTGCCATTTGTGGTCCTTGCGCCGGTGGTGCAGTTTACTCTCCTGCCATAACCGACTTCATCTTCATGCTTGAGAATGTGAGCTACATGTTCCTCACCGGTCCCGCTGTAGTGAAGAGCGTTACGGGCGAAGACGTCACACAAGAGGCTCTTGGAGGTGCATCAGTACACTCCACCAAGAGTGGTGTGGCACACTTCACTTGCCCCACAGAAGAAGACCTTGCGCTCAAGATACGCAAGCTCATCTCCTTCATTCCTCAAAACAACATGGAGACAGCTCCAAGAGTTGAGTGCACTGATCCTATCAACCGCGATGACGAAGCCCTCAACGATATCTTGCCCGACGACCCCAACAAGGCCTATAATATGTATGATGTAATAGGAAGCATCATCGACAACGGTGAATTCCTTGAGGTTCACAAGAATTTCGCCAAGAACATCATCGTAGGCTTTGCCCGCTTCAATGGTCAGAGCGTGGGTATCGTGGCCAACCAGCCTAAGGTGTATGCTGGAGTGCTGGACTGCAACGCAAGTCGCAAGGCCGCCCGTTTCGTACGCTTCTGCGACTCGTTCAACATTCCTATTGTCACTCTCGTTGACGTGCCGGGCTTCTTGCCAGGAACTGGTCAGGAGTATAATGCCGTGATTGACCATGGTGCAAAACTGCTCTTCGCCTACGGAGAAGCTACTGTGCCTAAGGTAACCATCACTCTCCGCAAGAGCTATGGAGGTTCGCATATCGTGATGGGTAGCAAGCAGCTCAAGACCGACATCAACTACGCTTGGCCCAACACGGAGATTGCCGTGATGGGTTCAAAGGGAGCCGTAGCCGTTCTCTATGCCAAGGCTGCCAAGACCGCCGAAGACCCGAAGGCATTCCTCGCAGAAAAGGAACAGGAATACAACGATTTGTTCAACAACCCATATCAGGCTGCCAAATACGGCTACATTGACGATGTCATTGAGCCTAAGAACACTCGTTTCCGCATCTGCAGGGCTCTCGCTGTGCTGCAGAACAAGCGCGAAACTCGTCCTGCAAAGAAACACGGCAACATTCCATTGTAATCACAACTAAAGCCTATAATCATGAAGACTAATAAAATAGTCACCCTTATAGCCGTGCTGGCGCTCTGTGTAAACAGTGCGCTGGCCGACGGCGCAAAAAGCCTCCGACTGAGCGAGGTGGCAATAGGCGACAGTACAACAGGTGGTGCTTGGATTGAGATACAGAACACTTCGTGGGGAACCCAAGACGTCGGTAGCTTCTATGTCACTAACGACCCTTCAGCACTCGACCCGGAACTTTCGGCTCCGGAACGCATCAAGAAGATGCGTCTCATCCCTACGGGCAATCCCATCACGGAAATTGCTCCTCAGAATTGTTTCGTTCTTTATGCTGACGGACAGGAGAACTTGGGCATTCAGCACCTCAAGTTCACACTGCACCCCGGCGACATCGTAGCTATATATAGCGGCAACGGTATCAACCTTGTGGACTCAGTCACCATTCCCGCCAACATTCTCGCTGGGCAATCATTTGCACGCGACTTTGAGACCGAGAAATGGGACATCTGCCAAACCCCAACTCCTACTCGTGACAACAACTACGAGAAGAAGATGGCAATGAGCAAGATTTCAGAGTTCAAGGAGAAGGACCCACACGGCATTGCCATGACAATCTTGGCCATGGGCATCGTCTTCGGCTGCCTCATACTGCTCTACATCTTCTTCATGCTTTTCGGCAAAGTGATAAGCGCAACCAGCAAGAAGACAACAGCGCCCAGCACCACTACTCCGAAAAGCACAACGCCCAAAAGCCCAAAAGCGCACAATGCCAAGGAGGAAGAGGTAGCTGCAGCACTGGCAGTAACACAAGCCTGCTCTGGTCCAGAGGACGAAAACATTGTCGCTGCGCTCATCGCTCTGACTTTGGAAACCGAGTTTGCTCATGATGAAGAAAGCGGTGTTATCACCATCAAGCCATCCCACACTGACTGGGCTGACAAAGGCGGAATAATTGAAGCAGGAATGCTAAAATAACAACAACACATAAAAACAAAAAAACAACTTACTAAAATGAAAGAATACAAATACATCATTAACGGGAACGAATATTCTGTTAACATTGAGAAAATCGAAGGCAATCAGGCCAATGTAACCGTAAACGGCAAAGCTTACGACGTAGAAATTGTAGGCAACGAAGCTAAGAAAATCGCTCCCGCTGCTAAACCAGCTGCTCCGGCAGCAAAACCAGCAGCCGCACCTGCTGCTAAACCCGCAGCTCCAGCAGCCGCTGCACCTGCAGGTCAGGGCACTCCTTTCAAGGCTCCTCTGCCAGGCACCGTTGTTGACATCAAGGTAGCAGCTGGACAGCAAGTAGCTGAAGGTGACGTTGTGCTCATTCTTGAAGCTATGAAGATGGAAAACGAAATCACAGCAGAGAAATCAGGTACTATCGTTTCTATCTCAGTGAACAAGGGCGACTCCATCCTGGAGGGTGCCACAATGTTTACCATTGCCTAACAAATAATTCTGCCGGAAGCCTCCCTCCCCCATCAAACAATTTTTATTGGTAGGGAGGAAGGATTCCGTTGAAATCAAAAAATCCAAAAACAATCACACTATGTGGGATTTTATAGGAGCCAAACTAAGTGATTTTATCACCTACACGGGTTATGCCTGTGGAGACTGGTCAAATTACATAATGATATTAGTCGGCATCTTCTTCATCTGGTTGGCAGTGAAGAAAGATTTCGAACCATTATTGCTGATACCTATCGGCTTTGGTATCGTATTAGGAAACATCCCCTTCAAGTCTGTTGGATTGGAGATTGGCTTGTATGAAGACAATGCCGTACTCAATTTCTTCTACTCTGGCGTGAGGGACGGATGGTATCCGCCTTTGGTATTCCTTGGCATTGGAGCGATGACAGACTTTACTGCTCTGTTGGCAAACCCCAAGCTTCTGCTTGTGGGCGGTGCCGCACAGTTTGGTATTTTCGGTGCCTACATGATAGCCTTGGCTCTCGGATTTGAGCCCAACCAGGCTGCTGGCATCGCCATCATCGGTGGTGCAGACGGTCCTACCGCAATATTCCTGTCGTCAAAACTCTCGCCCAACCTCATGGGAGCCATTGCCGTATGCGCCTACTCATACATGGCGCTCGTGCCAGTGATACAGCCGTTCTTCATGAGACTTCTCACCACCAAGAAGGAACGTGTAATCCACATGAAGGCAACACGCCAAGTCAGCCAAACCGAAAGGATTGTATTCCCTATCATCGGACTTCTTATGACAGCCTTTATCATTCCCTCGGGTCTGCCTCTGCTCGGCATGCTGTTCTTCGGTAACCTCTTGAAGGAATCAACCAAGACGACACGCCTCGCCAAGACTGCAGGTTCAGCTCTCAACGACATCGTTGTGATGCTACTGGGTTTGACCGTAGGTTGCTCCACTCAAGCAAGCGAATTCCTGACTTCCGACACTATCAAGATTTTCTTCCTTGGTGCTCTGGCATTCATCATCGCTACTTGTTCTGGCGTGCTGTTTGTGAAGTTTATGAACTTGTTCTTGCGCAAGGACAACAAGATCAATCCGCTCATCGGCAATGCCGGCGTGAGTGCCGTGCCGATGGCTGCTCGTATTTCGCAGAACTTAGGTCTGGAGTACGACAAGCGCAACTATCTGCTCATGCACGCCATGGGTCCTAACGTAGCCGGTGTCATCGGCTCCGCTATTGCGGCTGGTGCGATGCTGGGCTTCCTAAACTGATAACTGGCAGCAGATTGGCTTAATACAAAAAAAAACGTGACAATTTTCAGTGAAAATTGTCACGTTTTTTAGTTATAATTAGTAGCTTTGCAAAGTTAAAATACGCATTCTTTATGAAAACATATCTTGTTACGGGCGCTGCCGGGTTCATAGGGTCCAACTTTATAAAATATATGTTGGCAACACACCAAGACATTCGCATCGTTGTCCTTGATGCGTTGACCTATGCTGGATATCTAGGCACCATAGCCGCTGACATTGACAACAAGAATTGTTTCTTTGTAAAAGGGGACATCAGAGACAGGGAGCTAGTTGACAGTCTTTTCTCAAAATATGAATTTGACTACGTGATAAACTTTGCTGCCGAAAGTCACGTAGATCGTTCCATAACCAATCCACAACTATTCCTAGAGACAAACATTCTTGGCACCCAGACTCTGCTCGATGCAGCACGCAAAGCTTGGGTGACGGGCAAGGATGCACAAGGATATCCAACATGGCGACCGGGAACCCGCTATCACCAGGTTTCCACCGACGAGGTCTATGGCTCATTGGGCGCCGAGGGATTTTTCACCGAAGATACGCCCCTTGCCCCCCACTCTCCCTATAGCGCGTCAAAGACTAGTGCGGACCTCTTCGTCCTTGCATATCGCGACACCTACAAAATGCCAGTCAGCATAACAAGGTGTTCCAATAACTACGGTCCCTATCACTTCCCTGAGAAGCTGATTCCTTTAATCATTCGCAATATACTTATGCACAAGCAGCTGCCCGTCTACGGCAAGGGCGAAAATATACGCGACTGGCTCTATGTAGAGGATCACTGCAAAGCAATTGACCTCGTAGTAAGCAAGGCGGCTGACGGCTCTGTGTATAACGTGGGTGGCCACAACGAAATGAAGAATATCGACATTGTCAAGCTAATCATCAAGACCATTCGCGAAATCATGGAGAGCGAACCGCAATATCGCTCTCTGCTACAAAGTAATGATTGCAATGACTTGTCGTGGATAAGCAACGATCTTATTACATTTGTGGCGGACCGCTTGGGACACGACCAACGCTACGGCATTGATCCCACAAAGATAAACAAAGACCTCGGCTGGAGTCCCGAAACGACGTTCGCCAAAGGAATTGTGAAGACTATCAGATGGTATCTTGACAATCCACAGTGGACTGAAGCCGTGACAGGCACCGACTATCAGGCGTATTACGAGAAAATGTACAACGCACGATAGTCGTAGGCATACGTCTTAAACTTGTTACATTTCGGTTAATTCTTGTTACATTTCGGTTAATTAAGGTATACCCAATTACTATTAATACAATAAATAGCTTTGTTGTTCGTTTTATGCGAAAAACAGACAAAGCATATGACTACTAACAGAACTGCCAGCTATCATTTTACCATCGTCATTCCTGTCTACAACGAGGAAGACAACATGGAGATGCTGGAAGAAAGACTTAAGGCATACCTTACGCATGCGAGCCAAAAGAGTTGTGTATTGTTTGTCAACGATGGCTCAACCGACAACTCGCTTTCACGCATAATAGACATCTGCGCAAACAATGCGGATTTCTACTATCTATCTTTTAATCACAACTGTGGGCTCAGCGCTGCTATCAAAGCTGGCATTGACTATACGCAGTCAGCCTTGGTAGGCTATATTGATGCCGACTTGCAGACCGCCCCTGAAGACTTTGAGCTGTTGTTGCAACACGCTGACCGTTACCCTTTGGTCATCGGCATAAGAGCAAAGCGCAAAGATTCGTGGTGGAAGCGTCGTCAAAGCCGCATTGCCAACTCGTTTAGGAGAATGATGACTGGCGACACTGCCATCGACACAGGATGCCCCCTCAAAATACTGCACTCTGACGTAGCGAAGAAGATGCCGTTCTTCAAAGGGCTTCACCGTTTCATTCCCGCCTTGGTACAGTTGCAAGGACTTGAATACAAGCAAGTACCCGTGTCACACCGCCAACGAGTGGCAGGCATATCAAAGTTCTCTATGCGCAACCGATTCTGGGGTCCTTTGGCTGACTGCTTTGCTTTCAGATGGATGCGTACGCGCTACATCAATTACACCATTGACCAGAACAATAACAAGCAATGACCAGACCACCTCTGCCTCAAGCAACATCTGCCATTGTCATTGTAGCGACAATGGCTATTATCTTCATTGTTGGCAATTCCTCCATGCGACCCGACCTCATGGAGGTGCGTAATCTAGTTACTGCCCGCGAAATGGTTTACGACCACCACATTATGGTTCCAACCATGAACGGTGAGCTTAGACTTGAAAAGCCCCCATTGCCCACATGGGTAGCTGCCGTTGTAGAGTACGCCACGCCCGACAACATCTCCGCCCAGCGCTGCGTCGCAGCCATTATGGCCATGCTTTGGGCCATGTGGCTGTATCTTCTCACTAAAGCCGTGACAAGAAACAAGCGATTTGCATTGCTCGCCACGTTGTTGTTCGCTACGTGCTATCCAGTAGTTCTTCATGCCCGCACGGCAACGTGGGACATCTTCTGTCACTCGTTGATGCAGGGAGCCATCTACCATATTTTTCTTGCGCTCTACGAAGAACATCGGTCTGCAACAAGACACTTTGCTGTTGGCGGTTTACTGTTCGGGCTATCGTTTATGAGCAAAGGTCCTGTAGCCGTCTACGCACTGTTTTTGCCGTTTATAATCAGTGCGCTGTGCTGCAAGAAGCCTGTCATGCGAGGCAAGTATGCTGCTCTCGCTCTCGGAGTTGCCATTGCCGTTGTTGTCAGTGCTTGGTGGTATGCCTACCTTTGGATCTTCGAGCCTGATGCTACAAACTATGTAGTGAACAAAGAGTCCGGATCATGGATAAACCACAATGTGCGCCCATGGCACTACTACTGGCGCTTCTTCGCTGAGACAGGAATATGGTCTATGCTCATGCTGTCGTCACTCTATTTGTGGTTCAAGCGCAAACAAGTTCTTGACAAGCAAGTCTGCCGCCAGTGGACGTTCTTCATCGTTTGGACTGTCAGTTCGCTTATTTTGCTGTCGCTCATGCCCGAAAAGAAGATGCGCTACCTTCTGCCGATGATGGTGCCTTGCTCGCTGTGCATGGCCTATGCTATAGAATTCATCTCTAAGGGCACGACCCTAGGCAGAGCAATGCTCGCCATAAACAAATGGACTCTTGTTGTAGTTCTAGTTGCGATTCCCGCAATAGTCTACTATTTTATTGCTAGCAATGGCCAAATGAGCATTTTTACTTTCATCATCTTCACGTTGGGGTGTCTGGTCGCAGTCATTTCGCTAATCCTTGTCAAACATACAGGGCAGACGAGCCGCCTAGTAATGACCATCTACGCTATGTTTGTGTGGATAGCGCTATTTGTCATGCCCAACATTGACAGTATTTTCGGCAACATCGATTCGCGCAAAATTTCTTCACTAAAGAACAATGCGACACTCAAGGCAATGCCCATGTTCTATGTCAACACCGAAGAACACACGTTTCGCATTGACATGGTGTATCTCACACATCACAAAATAACGAAGATCACGCCCGGTCAACTTTTCCAAAACGGCACGACTGCTTTCAGTCCCACCTTGCAGCTTCCGTGTGCAATACTCAGCGACTCTACCACAGCGGTCGCCATACATTACGCTGCAAAATCAGCTAATATCCAATATACTGACTACGGGAGCTTCGATGACAATATAAGCAAAAAACGCGCACACTACAACTTTGGACTCTGCAACTATCTAACCGTATTGCAACCAACAACTACCGACAATGACAAGTAGCTTAATCTATATCATAGGCTTCTTAGCACAGATATTTTTCTCCGCACGAACTTTGGTGCAATGGATATTGTCTGAAAAGAGTCACAAGGTGGTGTCGCCCACGGTCTTTTGGGTGCTCAGCCTGATGGGCAGTGTCTTGCTGTTCTGCTACGGGTGGCTCCGCAATGACTTTTCCATCATCTTGGGGCAGTTGCTTTCCTACTATGTTTATATATGGAATCTCAACATCAAGGGGCTGTGGAAACATGTGCCGGCATTACTGCGCTACACATTGGCTTTGCTGCCTATCATCTCAATATTGCAGTTGTTGTTCAGCTGCTCCGACTTCGCAGCCCAATTCATTTCGCGCAGCGACATGCCGTTTTGGCTATTGGTATTTGGCTGTGTTGGTCAAATTGTATTTACCTGCCGCTTCATCTACCAATGGTACTACAGCAGGCAACGCCAAAAGTCGGTCTTACCGTTGGGCTTTTGGGCGATTAGCCTCACAGGGTGTGGCATCATCATTATCTACGGAGTCATCCGTCTAGATCCCGTCTTGATTATCGGACAAGCTTTCGGATTGTTTACCTACATACGCAATATTGCCATTTGGAAGCACCAAGAAGAAGCATAGACCAAAACGTTACTGGATGCCAACAACAATGTCCGCAGTAATATTTCGCCTATAGGTCAAGCTTGTTTGCTTGGCGCAAGTCATAATCTTACTTGGAATGTAAGCAATGGTCTTACTTTGTGTTGGCAGCAGCTTTGCGCTTCAAGTCGATAAAGCTGTAGGGTTGGTCATTCTGTTCGTCTGCCTCGCAGTCTTCACGCCACGTTTCTTCCCATTCGTCCATGCTGAATTCTGGGAAAAAAGTATCGGCCTCCGCAGGTGTGTGGTGTACAAGCGTAAGATTCAGCACGTCAGCCAACGGAAAAGCCTCTTTGTAAACGGAACTTCCCCCTATCACGAAGACCTTTTCATCTGCTTCGCAGTGCCGCAGAGCCTCCTGCAACGACGGATAGGTCTCAGTACCTGCAAAGACTCCGCCACCACGGGTCAACACTATATTGCGGCGATTGGGCAGTGCCCCTTTGGGCAGCGACTCAAAGGTCTTACGCCCCATGATAACGGTGTGACCAGTTGTCAGCCCCTTAAATCGCTTGAGGTCTGCACGCTGATGATAAATCATTCCGCCGTTAAGCCCGATGGCGTTGTTTTGGGCTATACATACTATGATTGATAACATAAGTTCTCGGGTCAAAAAAAAATCATATACAAATCACACTGACACCTTGCCAGATATGTGTGGCCACGGGTCATAGTCCTCAAGCTTGAAATCATCGTAGTCGAAGTCAAAGATGGACTTGACGTCGGGATTGAGAATCATCTTGGGCAGTTGACGCGGAGTACGGCTCAACTGGAGCTTCACCTGTTCCAGATGGTTTTTGTAAATGTGAGCATCGCCTATCGTGTGTATGAACTCGCCCGCTTTCAGCCCCGTTACTTGAGCCATCATCTGCAGCAGCAGAGCGTAGGACGCAATGTTGAACGGCACGCCCAAAAAGGTGTCGGCGCTCCGTTGATACATCTGCAAGCTCAATTTGCCTTTGGCTACATAGAACTGGAAGAACATGTGGCACGGAGGTAGATTCATATTGTCTATGTCGCCCACGTTCCATGCATTCACTATGATGCGTCGCGAGTCGGGTGAATTTTTGATTTGGTCTACCGCCTGTTGGATTTGGTCTATATGACCGCCTTTGTAGTCAGGCCACGAGCGCCACTGGTAGCCATAGATGTGCCCCAGGTCACCATTGTCGTCTGCCCACTCATTCCAAATGCGCACGCCGTTATCCTGCAGATATTTCACGTTGGTATCGCCTTTCAGGAACCACAGCAACTCATATATTATGGATTTAAGGTGCAGTTTCTTAGTCGTGAGCAGTGGGAAACCATCTTCAAGATTGAAGCGCATCTGATGTCCAAACACACTAATCGTGCCAGTGCCCGTACGGTCATCTTTGTCCACGCCCTCGGCAAGAATCCTATTGAGAAGATTCAAATACTGTTTCATGTTTAGCAAATCCTAATTGTTGTTGCAAAAGTAACTAATTTTATAGACAGTCTTTGAAAAACTGACGGGAAAATATTATCTTCGCACGAACAAACACCATTGCCGCCAACCATGCTATTACCACCTCTCTTCGCCCAACAGATGGAAGCCCTACTGGGTGCCAACGACTATCAGGATTTATGCAATTCGCTCGACGAGCCACCCTGCGTCTCGGTAAGGGCAAACCCATTCAAGGATGCCGACGGCGAGGCCTTGAGTGATCTTGGCTGTGCGGACAGTGTAGCGTGGTCATCGTGCGGACGATACCTTGCCAGCAGGCCCAACTTCACACTCAACCCACTTTTTCACAGTGGCACATTCTACGTGCAGGAGGCATCCTCCATGTTCTTGGAGCAGGCATTGAGACAATGCGGCTCACCCCTGATGGTGCTTGACCTGTGTGCAGCCCCCGGCGGCAAGTCTACCCTACTGCGGTCACTCTTGCCCGACGAAGCCTTTTTGGTCAGCAACGAACCAATAAGAACCCGAGCGCAAGTACTCGCCGAAAACATGACGAAGTGGGGACACGAAGGCAGCTTGGTCACGTGCAATTACCCACGCGACTTCGCCAAGGTGGGAACAATCTTCGACCTCATTGTTGTCGATGCGCCTTGCTCCGGCGAGGGCATGTTTCGCAAGGACAATCCCGCCCTCGAAATGTGGTCGCCCCAAAACGTGGCAGACTGCGCAGAGCGACAGCGCGACATTGTCAAGACAATATGGCCCACGCTGAAAAGCGGCGGCTACCTCATTTATAGTACTTGCACATACAACACTGCGGAGAACGAAGAAAACATAGAATATTTCTGCCGGCAGCTTGATGCCGAGGTCGTGACTATACCAACACCTGCAACCTGCAATGCAACAGGCAATCTACTAGCAGGCAGCAGTTTGCCAGTCTACCATTTCTTTCCTCACAAGACAAAAGGAGAAGGCTTCTTTCTCGCTCTTTTGCGCAAGAAAGAGAGTTCGGCCTCTAAAAAGATGAGAGGCAAGCAGAAATTCAAGCCCGTACCAAAAGAATGGGCAGCATGCCTAAAGAGCCGCAATTTCGTACTTATGGAAGACGGCGACTGCGGCTACGCCATAAGGAACACCGACGCCGAGATTGTAAGCCATCTGCTTGAAACGCTATATCCCCTCCACGTCGGACTGCCTCTATATGAAAAGAAAGGCAACAAAACCATTCCCTCCCACGGGCTTGCCATGAGCCGACAACTCAACATAGACACATTTACCAAGGTTGAGCTAACGCTCGAACAATCACTCAACTATCTGCGCAGGCAAGCCATCAACTTGGACACAAAAAAAGGATACATATTGCTGACCTACAAGAACGTGCCGCTTGGTTTTGCAAACAACCTCGGCAACAGAGCCAACAATATGTATCCTGCCAATTGGAGGATAAGGCACTAAGAAGAGTGCCCTCAAGTCCTTTTATTACTTAGCGCGGTTAAGGTAAGAACCGTCGCGAGTGTCAACCTCTATCAACTCGCCCTCGTTGATAAACAAAGGCACGCGAACTTCAGCACCAGTCTCAACCGTAGCAGGTTTGGTAGCATTGGTTGCAGTGTTGCCCTTCTCGCCCGGTTCGGTATATGTCACTTTGAGCACTGTCTTGACCGGCATTTCGGCATACAGAATCGTCTCGGTGTCTGCATCGCTCACAACTTCAACAATGTCAGACTCCTTCATGTAGTCAACACCGGTAATCATATCCTTGGCGATGACAACATCGTCCCATGTTTCCTGGTTGAGAAAATGGAGGTCTCCACCCTCGGCATAGCTGAACTGGTACGGACGACGCTCTACACGCACATCTTCCAAGCTCTCACCGATGTTGAAGCGACGCTCGAGCACATTGCCGCTAACCACATCCTTGAGCGTGGTACGCATAATGGTGTTTCCTTTGCCCGGCTTGACGTGCAGAAAATCAATGCAGAAATACAGTTTGCCGTCCATACGGATGCAAGTTCCTTTTTTAATGTCTTGTGACTTAATCATATCAAATTCAATAACGTTATTAAAAATTGCTCATTTACAAACGTGTGCAAAGTTATTAAAAAACATCTAAATCTTTGCAGCAGTCAGCGTCTAAAATGCCTACAAAGCGTTTTTTACCCCTTATTAGAGAAAATTTAGCTACCCCTGCGATGGGTATAACAAAAAAATTGCTTAATTTTGCACTCGCATTGTCAAACATCAGAAAAACAAAAACAACCATAAGTCATGAAAAGAACTTTTCAACCTCACAACAGAAAAAGGAATAACAAGCACGGTTTCCGTCAGCGCATGTCCACCAAGAACGGTCGCCGCGTATTAGCAATGCGCCGCGCTAAGGGACGCAAGAAACTCACCGTTTCTGACGAAGTTCACGGCAAGAAATAAACGCTGTTTCTTCGCGTAAAAAGATACAAGAGGCGTATCGGAGATTTTCTCTCTGGTACGCCTCTTTTTCGTTTCCACACCATCGCATTTCACAAACTCGGCACAAACTAACGTTGCACTTTAAAAATTTTTAGGACTCACCAAACTAGGTTGTATCGGTCTAGACGTTTCTGCGTCTCGGCCGAAACGCAGCTGCATTTCGGTCGAGTCACAGTTCCGTTTCGCCCGAAAAAAGTTCGTCTTGTGACTCTAAATATTCGTCAAGTACTACTTTTTGATTCTTAAGTTGCGCTTCCCTACCCCCTTTTCGTCATATTCGTCCCAGGGGACGCATTCTATCTTCTTAGTTATTAGTCCCCTGGATATATGCCCGTTTTTCACCGCCCGTGACTTGGAGTCTCTCACTGCGAAAGTGATGCCTTCGTCGCAGGCTTCGCAGTATTGCGGTGTCATGCCATAGTCAAAATACTTGACGCCAAGATGTTTATGCTCTTTAACAACAGGACTGGGGTCGATGCAGAAGTCTGCCAACTCGTCGTCGTTGTCAAAGACATACGTTTTTCCAAAAATCTCCATGTTCTCAGGTTCTTATTTTCAAAAAAAATGACTGAAGTCACACTCACGTCACTCACATACCACGATTTTCGGGCAGCTCTGCTAGTTCTCTATATGCAGTATCCCGAGTAATTAATATGAGAGATGGTGATACACCGGCAGATCATGACATTAGTTCATATTGACAGATGTCGAGTAGCAGAATTAACGAACTCGATAACCACGAAAATTACAGCCATAGTCATTTAACTCCGTAGCCTCAAGGACATTGAATTCGGAATCATAGTCCATATCTTTCTCATCAAACATTCCAATTTCTTTTTCTTCGTAACGAAGTTCGCTAAGGAATACATCATCCTCGCAAAGATTATGATCAAATTGTTCTGACGGGAAAAATGCCAACTTTGACGGGTCGAATTCATCCGCTTCAAATTCTCCGTTAAGTTCAGCAAAGCGCAAAAAATAATTTTCCACTAGGTAAGTACCAGGCTCAACACCTTTGAAATTAAAAGAATGGACTATCCTATCTACCTCATCTTCATCAACATTTTCATCATCATCTAATAAAAAATCTAATAAATATTCCCTATCTATACAAGGATAACGCCTGACTGCCATTGGGTCGTTGGTCTTGTAAACGACTTTACCCTTCTCATCTTTCACTTCTAAATAAAAGTCTTCTTGTTCTGGATCAAAGCCTTCGAATCTATTTTCATTCATTACGATAGCCTCATAATCTTCTTCTAACCATTCATTCTCAAAGAAAAAACGTTGACCGACTTCTTCTACACCACCAGCATCGTCTAACATTTTTTTCATTTCTGCATCGAGCTTATACAGCTTTAATTCTACAGGGCGATTAACAGAAAGTAGCACAGTGTACTTTGCCATAATCCTTTAGTTTAGTTTGTTAATAATATTTGGTTACAAATATCTGGTTGTTAATTTGCATTAGCAGAGAAGAACTCAGGCTGTCTTGCCTTTGGTCTCTATCCAGCCACATATGCAGCCTGCGAGTTTCTGCACGTCTGTTTCGACAAGGTCCTGGCTGGTTCTGCATCCTTCATATATATTGTTACAACAGTCCGAAAAGGACCATGATGAAGAAAGCTGCAACTAATATATACAGGATGGCACTCATACAGCAGCCAAAGCACCCCGAGATGCCGTTGCCGAGGAATCTTCCGATCCACCCGACTCCCTGGCCAAGCCAGCCCAAAAGTCCCAGCACGACAAAGGCAATGACAGCAAGAAAGATAATACCCAGTGCGGTAAGCATAATTCCTTAGTTTATGACGGCTTGCACCTTAATATAGTATGTGCAGATAATTAATTCACAATAGTCGGCAAAAAAAAGCCAAAGGAGAGTCAAGATACAGGAACCACATCTATATGAAATGCCTCTTTGTATATTTCGTTTACTTTCGTTCTGAACTTATTGAAAATCATTTTAGAGTCACCGTCAGCCCATTCCTTGGTATATTTAATTTTTTTGCGACCATCACCGAGATCTAATTCGCCGTAATGTCTATCTTCTTGGTAAACTTTATTGTCGGAGTCGCTCACGTTTATTCGTTTACTTCCTATATATTCACTTATCTCATCGTTTATACTTTTAACAGTAACGGACTGGTTGCGAAGACGAAATTCTATGAATTTTTCCAATACTTTGTACATGTTAAGAATTTCTCCATCTTGGTTTATCGTGTAGCGCCTTTTCGCTTTTCCTATGTTAGCCTCAGCCAAAGCTTCCTTAAGTTCCTCGCAATCGTCGTCTTGGGCGTTGATTGCCGCACGGATAAGTTCTTCATTGTTATTGAAGAATTTCTGTAGCAGCTCTTTTTCCGTCTTTGCCATTGCCATAATTATGATTTGTTTGTTTGATTTGTCTTCTTCCGTTTCTACAGGTTTGCCCAAAGTTTTGATATAGTCCTTCAGTCTGAACCGGTCTTCTGCCGAAATGCTTTTCAGTTCGCTTATCGGCTGTATGACGTTGTCGAGAAGCTCCTGATAGTTCAATTGAATATATGCCTTGCAACTGCACTCTGCTTCACGGATGCTTTCCAAACTACAGATGGTTGGCTTGAGGTATGCAAAGAGATTGATACAACCTTTGTTATTGTCCGTAACATACTGATGGTACGCGTCGGTTTGATACAAGGTCGTCACGGTGCTATTTTGATTCGATTTGGCAAGTTTACCGTTCTTATCGAAGCACTTGGTAGTTTCCGCTGCACCTATCTTGTTCTCGATGGCGATATTAATCTTTTTCTTTTTTCCATTGACCAAGGCATCACATGTGATGAATATGTCAATGTCCCCATCTCCATAAGTTGGAACATTTGGTGTGGAAGGGTTTTGTTTCAAAGAGAAATGATGTTCAGCTTCTACATTGTATGACAAAATAGAAAGGTCTTGTGAATATATACTCTTTGCCAGACTTTTATCAAATTCCGCACTCTTTTGCACGTTTGCCCATTTCAGCAAGAGAACTAACAATTTCTTGACAACCCCAGCGTTCATATCTGCATTAAAGTCCTTGTTGCCAAAGAGCCAAGCCAGGAATTGGGTATGACTTGTTTCTCTCCGCGACTGCTTGATGATATCCCACGTCGTTGGTGTGGAATAGTATCTCTTCAAGTCGTTGACGGACTCGTCTAGATTGAATTGGAGAATGAGTTCTTTGATTTCTTTCTCGCTTAGAGGTTGTTTTCCTACTTCCATAGTCAAAACAAAAATCATGCACAATCGTACAGTAATTACTTATTTCTCAAGTGCGTTATAGAACGAAATTATGGTATTGGCAAACCAGTCTACCAATTCAGCATCTGATTTATCTAATGAATCAGAAAGGATCCATGCCCATTTATCCTTATTTCTTGCTCCTTGTTTCAGTTTTAGCTTGTCAAATGAAGATAAAATGTTATTAGCTTTAATGAAGTCGTTCATTTTATCTCTTGCATACTCACCTTCTTGTGTAGCAATCGAGACTGTCGTGATGCCAAATCGTGTACTAAAGCCGCAGTCGTATTTGAAGCCGTTGTGTGTTGTAGAATCGAAAAAGATGTATGGTCTTCCTTTAGGGTTGTTTATGTATGGTACTCTACCTTGGACTTTCTCAATGACTTTGTCCCAAA
This sequence comes from Bacteroidaceae bacterium, assembly GCA_963600315.1. Lineage (GTDB taxonomy): Bacteria > Bacteroidota > Bacteroidia > Bacteroidales > Bacteroidaceae > UBA6382. The sequence goes on from CAVCAW010000041.1 coordinate 33,584, forward strand.
GATTATCGCACCATTTTGTATTATCGTCAGCAGTCTTAACGTCAATCGGCTGAGTATCGCCGGGACCAACCGTTTCTGGTTCAAGTGGAGATTCCTTTAGCTCATTGTTGCCGCAAATCATCTTCATCAATTCATCGAATCCTTCTTTGCCGAACCAATCAAGGATAAGGTTGCGTTCAAACTTTGCTACCGCATTGAGCACCTGATTTCGAGTAACACCATAGACGAACTCGCGTCCAGCCTTTATATCGAATTCTTCTATCCCTTTATTATGAACTTTCGAGCATTCCAAATCATAGAGGTCATTGGTTAAGAGGTCACGAATTTGGTCATCCACATTTCCGCACATTTCGGGATATTCAAAGACGTCATATAGCTTGCACACTTCAGGAATACCTGTATGTGTTTCTTGGTTGACTCGGGATATGGCACTATCCCATTTGTTTTTATTAGCATCATTCTCGGATGTTTTGCCTATCTTAAGCCAACCACCAACCTGTTGGTCCATTTCACCATTGGAGAAATATTGACTGCAGAGGCGTTTGGGACCGAAAACATAAATGATTGTTCGTTTCATTGTTTTGACAGATTGTTAAAAATTAGAAGAGGTGTTGTGCCTATGAGTATTACTTTACGCATAGACACAACCTTTTGCGTGCAAAGTTACTTTACTTGTTCTTCGAAGTAGTCAAGTCGCTCAGTAAACTCCTTATCTCCTCGCAGGCTTCTAGCCTTCATCATTACCTGTGAGAATTTGTCACGCCATGCCATGGCTATTTTGTTGGAGTTTATGATATCCTGTCCTATAAGGAATGTAGCTGCGCCAAAGAACCCTAGAAATAAGAAGATACTCATAACATATAACAAACCTTCATTATCATGCATTATCTGAACATGGTTTAATTTACATAAAATAAAACCGACAACGATGTATACAGCTTCTATCGTGCCAAATATTTTAAATCGGCCCGTTATAGTTCCCCAAAGACCACCTCTAAGAGTAGAGTTTGCTACAGACATAGAGAGAAATTCAATAATATCCTCTTTATTGTTTGGAACTGGAAACAAAGTAATAGCATCTATTATTTCCTTGGTTTGAGCACTCTTTTTCTTGGCGTTGTCAAAGGTATCATCATCAGTTACGTATCCTTTATACTTAGAATTTATTTCTGCGATTTTATCAGCAAGAACCTGAGAAGATGAGATTTGAGTGCCTTTTGTGAACTCATAGCCGCAATCACATTTCAAGGTCATAGAAGTAACCTGTTTGCCGCAATTGGGACAAACTCTACCAAAGGCTTCTCGCTTCTTTTGGTCTATCTCATCTTGTTTTGCATTTTCCACCTTGTCATGCTCTTTTTTGCGTTTCTGCATGATGGAATTGATGTAGATTTCTAACTCGGCAAGATCTACGCCTTCTGCTGTAGCTCGTTTAACAAGAGCTGCTTTCTCGTAGTCTTCAAGAACACCATCTTCAAGAGTAGCCTGAATCAAACTCTCCAGTTCTTTTGAGAACATTGGCGCTGCAGAAGATGAGGACATCGGCGCTGCAGAAGAAATTATCTTAACTACAGGCTTCTTCACTTCCCCCTTTGCCTCATGTTCCTTCTTCCACTGCGAGAGTCGGCTTTCCAGCACCATCTCAAATTCGTCTTCGTCAATGCCAAACGACTTGGCACGCTTCAGGAGAATGGCTCTCTCCTTGTCGGTCAATACGCCATCGGCCAATGCGGCTGCGATGAGCTTTTCTAACTGTTCGTTGTACATAGTTATTTATCTTTTTATGATTGGTTTTGTTGTTCATAGAGACGTGCCTCAAGCAGCATCTCAACCTCGTCCAGGTCGGCTCCCTCTTTGGCGGCACGGCGCATCACGATTTCTCGCTTTTTGTCTGTCAGCTCGCCACCTTCCACAGCAGCATTGATTAGTTCTTCCAGTTCTTTGGAGAACAAACCGAACTCAGTAGTTGTTGAATCCGCGGAACTGTTTGCCAGCATGGAGTCAGTCTCTTTCTCTTTGGTATGCTCAGCCACACTGCCTATGGTTTTTACAGGTAACGCCTCTTGGTCTTTCGTCGGTTGCGATTCCTTTTTTGAGACGAGATCTGCATAATAATTCTTCTGGCTGTAGAAATCGCGCTTCTCCTCCGGCATCACCAAAAGAGTCGGGAACTCATCTTCGTCATAGCCATCGTCGACAAGTTCCTTAATAGCATCTTTGTAACCTTCATAATGCTCTGGCAGAACATACAGATTGTCTTTAGCTTCAAAGAAATCCGTAATATCCTCTATGGTCGGAGCATAGCAGTAGATGTCTACTTTAGCCTTAGGATCATCCAGGACTCTCGGGTCATAGAGGACGTTAAAGTCTCTCATAGAAGCAGGAACATAGATTTCCCTTAATGAATGAGATTGAATCGGAAATTCTTCACATTCTGTAAGATTCTTCGGGAGAACAAATCTCTTGATCTGACAGTCGTTAATTAGATACCCAGGCATACAACTTAACTTATCCACCTTCGACATATCAATGATTTCGAGGGCAGGGCACTTTTCTGTTATATGTTCATCAAGCTCTTTAATAGTGCTCGGAAGCACTATGCGCTTCAAATTAGGACAGGAGCAGAAGGCATATCCGCTTATTTCTGTTACTCCTTCCGGAAGTATTATCTCTTCAATATCCTTCAATTCATAAAAGGTGTCTTCTTCTATAACCTCAAGTTCGTCAACTTTAGAGAAGTCGATACAAGTCACATGTTCAGGGAAGACACTGCCTACT
>CAVCAW010000042.1:0-17281 GCA_963600315.1 Bacteroidaceae bacterium
CGACGTTGTAGCTATCTACAACCTCATCGTAGGCGGAGAATAAGCCACACACGATTTCAACAACACATACGGATTGGGGACTGGGTTAAAAATGTAACCCGGTCCCCAATCTCCTTTATTAGTGCGTCCAAACCTTACGAAATCGAATTATTTTCGTTATTTTTGCAAACCGTTAAGTATATTGTAAATATTGTACCCGTGCGAAAACTCAAATTCATGCTCACTACCAGGCTCGCATTGCTCGTGGCATTCCTGACTCTTGCAACAGCGTCAACCACCATCTGCGCTCAGACCCCCGATGGCAAGAGCGGCAGTGAGCAGCAATATATTGAGGAGTACGCCAAAGCCAATTCGAAGCTCAACTCCAAACAACGGAAGTTCAGGGAAAACCTGGACAAAAAGGTTTCTGCAGAAATCATGAAGCAGGCAACCACTTCGCGAGAACCGGGTGCCACAGTAGGCGACTCAACGAAGCAAGATGGCACCAGATTACAGATTAGCTTGCTGACGTGTGGTCCAGGCAACGAGGTCTATGAGTACTACGGCCACTCTGCCATCAGGGTGATGCAGGCCGACAGCGCCGGTCTCGACGTGACGTTCAACTATGGAGTCTTTGATTTCAACACCAGCAATTTTGCGCTGAAATTTGCTATGGGACAGACCTACTACATGTGTATTGGGCAACCCACTGAAGACTTCATAGCTGCCTATCAGCGCAGCGGCAGATATGTAGACGAGCAGATACTGAATCTCACCCAGACAGAATGTCAGCGCATCTACCAGGCACTCCTTGAAAACATAAAACCCGAAAACCGCACTTATCTCTACAATTTTCTCTATGACAACTGCGCCACGCGCATAAGGGACTTGATAGAGCGCAACATTGACGGCAAACTGCAATATCCCAACCGGCCAACCGACCGCAGTTTCAGAGATGCTATTCACTTTTTCTGCCGCAATGCCAAGTGGTCAACTTTCGGACAAGACTTGTTGCTCGGCAGCGAAGCCGACCTGCCCGCTTCGGGGCGCGAGTTGCAGTTTGCACCACTTATACTCGAACAAGACTTTGCCCAAACCATAATCATTGGAGGCGGAGGCATCTCAGTACACGAATTCGTTCTGAAGAAGCACCGACTGTTTGAGCCGGAGACAACACAACAATTCCAAGCAGGTTTCCCTTTGTCACCAACAGCTCTTGCCACGCTGGCACTTGTGATTGCGGTGGTACTCGGAGTGTGGGAAATTCGCCACAGACGCATACTTTGGGTTGTCGACACCGTGTTGTTGCTGACACAGGGCATTGCTGGAGCTATCGTCACATTTGTGTTCTTCTTCTCAGTGCACCCCACCGTCGGTTCCAACTGGCTCGTTTGGATACTCAACCCTCTGCCGCTGATAGGGTTATATTGGCAAATCACGGGGGCACGCCGATGCAACTACAAGCAATATCACATCATCGCTGCACCAGTGCTGGCAGCATTTCTACTCTTCGCACACACCATGCCGCAGCATTTCGGCGCTGCCACAATACTTTTGGCATCGCTTATGCTTATACGCAGCGTGACGAGCATCATCGTGTGGCTAAAAATCCGCAATGCGGCTAAAAAGAATCTGATTCACTGACCATGCAACAGCATCATAAAGACAAGCGCACTTCGCCTGTGGAGAAATTTCAGGAGCTTCTGAAATTGGCTCCATTCCTTGCCGTCACCCTGCTCGCCGGCATCGAAGCGCAAGCCGACAGGCAGATTCCACGCATGGTCATAAACATCGCTGTCGATGGGCTACGGAGCGACCTGCTCGATGCTTTCATGCCCCTCTACGGCGACAACGGCTTCAAGCGACTGCTCAATGAGGGCAGGGTCTACAGCTATGCCCAATATCCCAATGCCAATCTCAACAGGGCTTCTTCGATAGCCACTCTCGCCACCGGTGCCGTGCCCTACGACAACGGCATAATAGACCGCCAATGGTTCAACCGCAATACGCTACGACCGGAATATTGCGTGGCTGACGACACCGTGGGTGGACTGGAAACGACCGAAAGACTGTCACCGCGCAATCTCAGTGTGTCCACCATAGGCGACGAACTAAAAGTAGCCACTGAAGGCAAAGCCACTGTCTACGCTTTCGCTCCGTTTAGCGATGCTGCCATTCTCAGCGCTGGTCACGCTGCCGACGGGGCATTTTGGATTGACCCCAAAAACGGCAAGTGGGCAAGTACCACCTACTACTCTACCCAACTGCCCACATGGGTGGCTATGGCAAACCGCAACTCGCTCAGTTCGTCTCTGCCCACCACCGTCTGGACTCCCTGCTCGGAGCTAAGCGGGAATTTCTGCTATTTCCTGTCGGGCGGAATGAAGGAGCCCTTCAGCCATAAATTCAAGGGTGACCAAGCCTACAGCACTTTTATCACGAGTGCTTTGGTCAACGAGCACGTGAGCTCGCTGGCAAAGCAGTGCATCAAGTACACCACAGTAGGACTGGACGACATTCCCGACTATCTCGCCCTCACATTCTATGCGGGAGGATATGACAACAAGCCACTCACCGAGTGCGCCATGGAGGTACAAGATGCCTATGTGAGACTGGACCAGGTCATCGCAGACCTCATCGCCGAGACCGACGACAAAATCGGCAAGGGGAATACTCTCTTTGTAGTCACCTCCACTGGCACTACCGACGAAGAGAACAGCGACCTCTCCAAATATCGCATTCCGTCGGGCAACTTCTATATCAACCGTACGGCCAACTTGCTCAACATGATGCTCATGGCTCTCTACGGCGAAGGCAACTACGTGGAAGCTACCTACGGAGACCAGATCTACCTTGATCACAAACTGATAGCCGACAAGCAGCTCAACTTCACGGAGGTGCTTGACCGCTGCCAAGAACTGCTGCTGCAGTCGCAGGGGGTAAAAGACGTCTACACCTCACAACGACTGCTGCTCGGAGCATGGACTCCCGGCATCAACAAGATACGCAACAGCTACAACCCGCGACTGTCGGGCGACATCCTCATACAGGTAGCTCCTGGTTGGCGACTCGTCAACGAGACGCAGCATCAAGACCGCTTGGTGCGCGAGTCATACCTCAACTTCCCCGTTTTCTTCTTCGGTGCCAACATCAAGAGCGAAAAGGTGGAAACACCCGTCACCACTGACTGCCTAGCAGCCACTCTGGCTTCGGTCATGCGGATAAGGTCGCCCAATGCCTGCCACTCGGCAGCCTTGAACATTCAATAAGTCACGAGGCACTCACACATTATATTATATAGTCGCCACACAATGCGACACTTCACTAAATCCTACAGAAACAACACATCAACAATGAACATAATTAATATCCTCTCAAAAATCTTCGGCAACAAGGCTACCCGCGACATGAACGAGATTCAGCCTTATGTAGAGCTAATCAAAGCCGCCTACGAAGACATTGACAAACTCGACAACGACAGTCTGAGAGCCAAAACTAAAGAGATACAGCACCAGGTGCAGCACTGCGCCGACGATATGAAGGAAGAAATCCGGACTATCAAGGAAAAGATTGAAACCCTCCCCATAGAAGAGCGCGAAGACCTCTTCAACAAGGTCGACAAACTGGAAAAGGAAATCCTAGACCGCATGGAGGAGGAACTCAACAAGGTCATGCCGGAAGCCTTGGCCATAATGAAGAGCACCGCCCGCCGATTTGCCGAGGGCAAGGACGTGGTAGTGACTGCTACCGACTTTGACCGCGAACTGGCTGCCACACACGACTTCGTTGACATCGATGGCGACAAAGCTTTGTATCACAACCACTGGACTGCTGGTGGCAACGACACCTCCTGGAACATGGTGCACTACGACGTGCAGCTCTTTGGCGGCGTAGTTCTCCACCAAGGCAAAATTGCCGAAATGGCAACTGGTGAAGGAAAGACCCTCGTTGCCACATTGCCGGTATTCCTCAACGCCCTTACGGGCAACGGTGTTCATGTGGTCACAGTCAACGACTACCTCGCCAAGCGCGACTCTGAATGGATGGGCCCGCTCTACATGTTCAATGGACTCAGCGTAGACTGTATCGACAAGCATCGCCCCAATTCTGAAGAACGCCGCAAAGCCTATCAGGCAGACATCACCTTCGGTACCAACAACGAATTCGGTTTTGACTACCTGCGCGACAACATGGCAGTTTCGCCTGAAGACCTCGTGCAGCGCAAGCACAACTATGCCATCGTCGACGAGGTTGACTCCGTGCTTATTGACGATGCCCGCACACCGCTCATCATCTCTGGTCCTGTGCCGCAGGGCGACGACCAGATGTTTGACGAATACCAGCCGCTCATTCAGAGCCTCTACGAGGTGCAGCGCAAATATGCCAATCAGTTGTTGAGCGAAGCCAAGACCCTGATAGAGTCTGACGACAAAAAGAAGAAAGAAGAGGGCTTCCTGCAATTGTTCCGCGCACACAAGGCACTGCCCAAGAACAAGGCCTTGATAAAGTATCTCTCGGAACCGGGCATCAAGACCGGCATGCTCAAGACCGAGGAAATCTATATGGAGAACAACAACCGCCGCATGCCCGAAGCCGTAGAGCCTCTCTATTTCGTAGTCGACGAAAAACAGAAGAGCGTGGAACTTACCGACAAGGGCAACGACTGGTTGGCTAATGCTGTCAAGAACAACTCACTATTCGTATTGCCCGACATAGCAAGCTTGATGTCACAGCTTGAGGGTGACGAGACTATCAGCAAAGAGGAGCGACTCGCCAAGAAGAGCGAAATCATGACGGACTATTCCGTCAAGAGCGAGCGTGTACACACCATTTTGCAGTTGCTCAAGGCCTACACAATGTTCAACATCAACGAAGACTATGTGCTCATCGACGGTAAAGTCAAAATCGTGGACGAACAGACAGGTCGTATCATGGAAGGACGCCGCTGGAGCGACGGACTGCACCAGGCAGTTGAAGCCAAAGAGCATGTTAAGGTTGAGGCCGCCACACAGACTTTTGCCACTATCACCCTGCAGAACTACTTCCGCATGTACCACAAGCTGGCGGGCATGACGGGTACGGCTATCACCGAGGCTGGCGAGTTCTGGAATATCTACAAACTCGACGTCGTAGAGATTCCTACCAACCGCCCCGTAGCGCGCAAAGACCTCAATGACCGTATTTACAAGACAAAGAGAGAAAAATACAATGCTGTCATCGACGAGATAGTCAAGATGAGAGATGCCGGTCGCCCTGTGCTGGTCGGTACTACCTCTGTGGAGATTTCTGAGCTGCTCAAGAGGATGCTTGACCTCCGCAAGATTCCTTGCCAGGTGCTCAACGCGAAACTGCACCAGAAAGAAGCCGACATCGTGGCTCAGGCCGGACAAAGTTCTACCGTGACCATCGCCACCAACATGGCGGGACGTGGTACCGACATCAAGTTGTCTGACGAAGTAAAAGCGGCTGGCGGACTTGCCATCATCGGCACCGAGCGCCATGAGAGCCGCCGTGTAGACCGTCAGCTGCGAGGCCGTTCTGGTCGTCAGGGAGACCCGGGTTCTTCAGTGTTCTTCGTGTCGCTTGAGGACCAACTGATGCGATTGTTCGCAGCCGAGAGAATCTCCAAGATTATGGACCGACTCGGACTCAAGGAGGGCGAAGTGATTGAGTCGCCTATCATCAACAAGTCCATCGAACGTGCACAGAAGAAAGTGGAGGGCAACCACTTCGGTGTCCGCAAGCACTTGCTTGAATACGACGACGTGATGAACAAGCAGCGCACCGTCATCTACGAGAAGCGCCGCCACGCACTCATGGGCGAGCGTATCGGCATGGACATAAGCAATATGATTTGGGACCGTTGCATCGACATCATTGAGAACAACGATTTCCAGCATTGCAAGCAGCGTTTCTTTGAGCTTATGGCCATGGAGATTCCATTCACCGAGAGCGAATACAATGGCGACATCAGCCGCAACGACCTCTACGAGAAGACATTCCAAGCCGCCATGACCAACCTGCGAGTGCACACCGACCGCATGATGGAGGTCGCGTTGCCAGTGATCAAGCAGGTATATGAGAACGAAGGCGAACGCTACACCCGTATCGCTGTGCCTATCACCGACGGCAAGAAGATTTACAACATTGCAGTGCCACTGAAAGAAGCTGTCGAGACTGGAGCAAAATCACTCGTAAAGCAATTCGAAAAGTCCGTTTTGTTGCAGATTATTGACGACGAATGGAAAGAAAATCTCCGCAATCTCGACGACCTCAAGCAGTCAGTGCAAAACGCCAGCTACGAACAGAAAGACCCGCTTGTAATCTTCAAGCTTGAGAGCGCCAATCTCTTTGACTCCATGATCAACAAGATCTACAACCGAGTTGTTAGCATTCTGATGCGCAGCCAAATCCCGATGCCTTCACCCGAAGAGGTTCACGAGGCTGCACCCGAAGTGCAACACAGACGTCCACAATACACAGAGAGCCGCAGCGACATGGTAGACCCTAACCAACAGGCAGCCGCCCATCATGACACGCGAGCCCAGCAACCACAGCAGCCCATCGTACGCGAGAAGTTGCCGGGACGCAACGACCCATGCCCTTGCGGCAGCGGCAAGAAGTTCAAGAATTGCCACGGCAAAGGTCTCTAATACATTATAATGCAACAAAAGCCCCGTGGGGACAATCCCGACAGGGCTTTTGTTGTATACACCTTATCCACGCACCACGTCTATAAATCCGGATAAATGTTGCTGACAGACTGGTTACCCACCACAAAGAAAGAAGCCGACCTGCGAGGTTGGTCTCAGCTTGACGTCATACTCTTCAGTGCCGATGCCTATATCGACCACCCCTCCTTCGGAGCTGCCGTCATAGGCCGCATTATTGAGGATATGGGGCTGCGTGTCGCCATCGTGCCGCAACCAGACTGGCACGGTGACTTCCGCGACTTCCGCAAGTTCGGGCGTCCACGACTCTTCTTCGGAATAGCACCAGGTGCAATGGACTCCATGGTCAATAAGTATACGGCGGCACGGCGTCTGCGGTCGGAAGACGCTTACAGCCCCGACGGGCGCCACGACATGAGGCCGGAATATCCAACTATCGTCTACACCAAGATTCTAAAGCAGCTCTATCCCGACACTCCCGTGGTGCTTGGCGGAATCGAGGCGTCACTGCGCCGCGTAACCCACTATGACTACTGGAAAGACACACTGCGCCCATCCATCCTCATTGACTCTGGAGCTGACCTCATCACCTACGGAATGGGAGAACTGCCAACTACGCAGCTTTGCCATCTCATTGAGGACAAACTGCTCCACCACAACGAAGACGCTTTCGCCTCAGTTAGCGAGCTCAAGCAGATATTGCGCAAATATCCCGTCCCCCAAATCGTGACCCTTGAAAATGCGGCAGACATCCCCCACGGAATCACCACCGATGACATTGTGCTCAACTCCCACGAAGCGTGTCTCAAGGACCGCAAGCTCTACGCTGCCAACTTCCGCCATGTTGAGGAAGAAAGCAACAGGCTGCAGCCCCAACGCATTATCCAGCAAACGGGAGAGAAGTATGTGGTAGTCAATCCCCCGTTTCCGCCCATGACTACACAGCAGATTGACCACTCGTTCGACCTGCCCTACACACGACTGCCCCACCCCAAGTATCAGGGCAAGCGCATCCCCGCTTTCGACATGATTCGCTTCTCGGTCAACATCCACCGCGGCTGCTTTGGTGGCTGCGCTTTCTGCACCATCTCAGCCCACCAAGGCAAGTTCATTATGAGCCGCTCCAAAGAGAGTATTCTAAGGGAAGTGAAGAAGGTAATCGCCATGCCCGGCTTCAAAGGCTACATATCCGACCTCGGCGGACCTTCTGCCAACATGTATATGATGAGCGGTCGCAACAAAAAAATCTGTGCCGTGTGCCGCAAGCCTTCGTGCATTTTCCCATCTGTATGCAAAAACTTGAATGCCAACCACAAGCCGCTGACAGACCTCTACCAAGCCGTTGACGCCATTCCTGGTATCAAGAAGAGCTTCATCGGCAGCGGTGTGCGCTACGACCTCTTGCTCAATCACTACGATGATGAGGCCAGCAACAAGGCGGCACGCATCTACACCGAAGAGCTTATCACAAGACACGTGTCAGGACGGCTCAAAGTGGCACCCGAACACACCGAAGACCACGTGCTCCAACTCATGCGCAAGCCTCCATTCAAACTATTCTACGACTTCAAAGAGATTTTTGACCGCATAAACACCCGCCACAATTTGCGTCAACAGATAATACCATATTTCATCTCCTCTCACCCAGGCTGCACCACTCACGACATGGCACAACTGGCCAGCAAGACACGCAAGTTGGGACTCATGACCGACCAGGTGCAGGACTTCACTCCAACACCCATGACGGTCAGCACCGAAACGTGGTACTCCGGTTTTCACCCCTACACTCTGCAACCCGTCTTCTCCGCCAAAAGTCCGGCACAGAAACTGCAGCAGAGAGAATACTTCGTCACCTCTGCCGAAGAGTGGAACAATCGCACGAAGAAGCATTCGGCCGCCCGCAACCACGACACAAAACGCCACAACAGCCCAAAGCCATCCAGAAAGAAATAGACCTTTTCACTATGCTACGCACTACCGACAACATCTTCCGACTCGACCGCTACACCATAGCACGTTTTGTAGTTAACGGGCTTCACGAAAACACATATGTCCTACACGACGACAAGGGGATGGGTATTATCATCGACTGCGGAGTGCGACGCGAAACAAAAGAAGCTAAAATCGCCGACTATATATCTGCTAACGGCATCACACTGGCATACAGCCTCGCCACCCACTGCCATTTCGACCACATCTGGGGTGCGCAATGGGTTTTCGACACCTATGGGCTATCGCCCACCATACCCCCCAACGAACAGAACAACTATCTCACAGCGCAAGAACATCTCTACAAGGTTCTTCACCGCTACTTACCATTGCCTTTGCCCTCCAAGCCACACGTTCTGAACCCCTCGCTCACCTACGGTCCGCTATCCACCATAGCCGTGCCAGGCCATACTGGCGGCAGCTTGTGCTTCTATAGTGCCGAAGATAACATTCTCTTCTCTGGCGACATTCTCTTCAAGGGATTTTTGGGACTGCCCACAGAAGAAGGACTCACAATTGAAAATGTGCAATCAACCATTCGTCAGCGCATCATGGTTCTACCTCCCGACACATTGGTTTTCCCTGGCCACGGTCCCGAATTTCTTCTCAAGGACAACGGCGTAATCTAGTTGGCTACAACAATTTGCACAAATACACTTGTGAGTTTACAACGTCATGTAAGCAGTTTACTTATGAGCCACAGATATCTCATATTAGTTCTTTACCTGTCGTTGTGCAGCTTGAGCTTTGCACAAAGTACTACTGCCAAACGCCAAAGCCTAGTTAAACAGACTGCGTCAAAGGTACTGGCAAGCGACAATCATCCTCCAAAGAACAGTCCCATAGCGAAAGAATTGAAGAAGATTGACTATGCGGAAATCACGGAAAACAACATTCTTGTCCCTAATTGTGCAACCGAATATGACGACGATGGAACGGTCCCCGTTGATGAAGCAGAATATACCTTTGTAAAGAGTGTAATCGCAAAAGACGTTATTGCAGCTAACTCGTTTGAAGAGGACCTGAATACACCTCTGAAAAAGAAGCACTACATGGAGAGTGAAGAATACAAGTTTAACTACGAGTCTTTGCTCGCACAACGCACTTGCATTCTTGACCATGAATATTTCATCGAGTCCGACTTTGATTCACAGTTTGATGAACAGTCAAACATTCTCTTTCAGCTTCCACAATCCAAATTGTTATTATCTTAGATTCTCGTCCGATGATGCCCAATGCAGCATTGATGGAACTCAATTTACGACAACTCAGATGTCTGAGGATTCGGCTTATCAGATTGAGACGAATAAGGTAAAGACCTTTTTGGTCGTAAAATTAGGAGAGCAGCTATATCGAGGTGATGACATTAAACTGATACCGCAACGAATTTACCTCGCCTCCGTAAAGGACGGAAAGATACTTTATGAATATAAGTTCTTGCACAAGTCATCATCAGAGATATCTGGCGCTTTAAGCCAGAAAGAAAAGTCTTCCAGAGCAGTCTTAACAGAAGATTCAGACAAGATATATAGCGTCGTAGAAGAAATGCCCCGATATCCCGATGGCGACACAGGACTTGTCCGCTCATTGATACAAAACCTTGAATATCCCGCTATAGCGATTGAAGAAGGGATAAAGGGAATAGTACTCGTTAGATTCGTTATTGAGAAAGACGGTTCAATTAAAGAAACCAAAGTTATAAAATCTTTGTCTCGCGAATGTGATCAAGCTGCAGTAAATGCAATTAAAAAGTTAAAACGCTTTACTCCCGCCAAACAAAACGGAGAGCCCGTTCGTGTTTGGTATACTTTACCCGTTCGCTTCTGGATTCAATAATCCCATCTTTTCGTTTAATGATTTCATGCCTTTGCGGCATGCAAATCTGTTCTATCGTCTACAATCAAGACTCCCCTGCCACCAATTGCCAACTCTTAGACTTTGCCGGTTATTATTTTCACTCAAGCGAATGTTTTTATACTGCTTGCGTCTTCGCCTTGGCGGAATCGGTTAGGGTGGTTTTGACTTCAAGGCAGACTTGAATCTTCCCCTTCATGCCAATCCTTTTGTAATGTTAAAAAATAGAACGCAGTGTGTGTTGGGCAGATGACAGAATTATTGTAATTTTGTGTTATAATCATTAAAGTTTCATACAACTGCCATTTTATGAATTTCCTGGAGCAGAAGATTATGGAGGAGGGCTGTATCAAGCAGGGCAACATCCTCAAGATTGACAATTTCCTTAACCATCAGATTGACATTGACATCATGCGTCAGATTGCCTATGAGTTCAAGCGTAGGTTCCGCGGAGTGCCAGTCAACAAGATACTTACCATTGAGGCAAGCGGAATAGCCATTGGAGTGTTGTTGGGCGATTTGTATGATGTTCCTGTAGTTTTTGCAAAGAAGGGTGATTCTGCCAACTGCACCGACGACAAATACATCTCCCATGCCTATTCCTTCACACACAAGCGCATGAACAACATTTTTGTTTCGCGTCCTTATCTTAACCCTGATGACAAGGTGCTCATTGTGGATGACTTTTTGGCAGACGGTCAGGCTGCCCTTGCGCTGATTGACATCGTAAAACAAGCAGGTGCCTCCGTGTCTGGCATAGGCATTGCTGTTGAGAAAGGACAGCAGAAAGGCGGTACTATCCTGCGCGAAGCCGGCTATCATTTGGAATCAATAGCCATTCTAGATGGAATGGACTACGAGACACAGACTTTTCACTTCCGGTCACAAGAGCGAAAGTAATTACATACACAGAATGCAAATATTTACGGACACGCAGACTGCACAGGTCGACCTCAAGGTGAAGCGGCACTAAAGTCTGCGTGTCTGCATTAATTAACAATCTATCATTTCCTCATTAACTCCAATGAGCAATCTTTATTCTCTGAATGGTCGTGTTCCACTTGGGCAGGCAATTCCCTTCGGCCTGCAGCATGTGCTTGCCATGTTTGTGAGTAATGTAACCCCTATTATTATCCTGTCCAATGTGGTTGAACTGGAGCCTCAGATGAATGCAGCACTGGTTCAGAACTGCATGGTGATAGCAGGTCTGGGCACGTTGGTCCAGCTTTATCCCATATGGCGTGTAGGTTCACGCCTGCCAGTAGTGATGGGCATCAGCTTCACCTTCCTCTCGCTTGCCATTGCCATTGCCAGCACGCAGGGCATGGGCTCGTTGATGGGAGCTGTGATTGTGGGCGGTTTGTTTGAAGGGCTGCTTGGATTGTGTGGCAGGTATTGGATGCGCATCATCTCACCTGTTGTGGCTGCAACCGTGGTGACGGCTATCGGAATATCCTTGCTTCCCGTTGGAGCCAACAGCTTTGCCGGCGGTCAGGGAGCCGCCGACTTTGGTTCGGCAAGCAACTGGATTGTGGGGTCCATAACCCTGTTGGTGTGCATTGCATTTCAGGTGTTCGCTAGGGGTTTCCTGCGTTCGCTCTCCGTGTTGGGGGGCTTGATTGTAGGCTATTCCGTGGCTTTAGTGTTGGGCATGGTGCATTTTGAAGGCATTCATGATGCAAGCATCGTTGCTTTGCCCAAGCTGATTCCCTTTAAGCCTGAGTTTCATTTGGATAGTATCCTTTCAGTGATGGTCATCTATTTAGTGTCGGCTACAGAAACCATTGGTGACACCAGTGCATTGTGCTCCGGAGCACTCCATCGTACAGTCAAGCCTCGTGAACTTCGAGGGTCTCTTGCCTGCGACGGCTTTGTAAGCTCTATTGCCGGATGCTTCGGGTGCACTCCCATTACCTCATTTAACCAGAATGTTGGTTTGGCTGCCATGTCTGGAGTAGTCAACCGCTTTACCATTGCCACAGGGGCTGCCATTATGATCCTTGGCGGAATCTTCCCCGTGGTTGGCTTTGTGCTCACTACCATTCCTCCAGCCGTTTTGGGCGGATGCACTATCATGTTGTTTGGCAGTATTCTGTTTGCCGGTATCAATATGGTGGCTCGGTGTGGCAACAACCAGCGCAACCTGGTTATTGTGGGCACGTCGCTCAGTGTGGGTATGGGCTTCACTGCTTCCAGTAAGATGTTCGATATCTTTCCCGAGATAGTACGTACCATGTTTGCCGAAAACTGTGTGGCACTTATTTTCCTGATAACATTGTTGCTTAACCTGATTTTGCCCCAGGATAAGGAAACGGCCAAGACAGACAAGTAACGACTGAAGGCCATGTGCCTTAATCACCGCAGGATCAAGTTTTCACTACCCAAACCAACTTTTCTCGATTAAGGGCGCTTGCTTTTCAAAGAGAAAAGTCCGAACGATTCCAAGGGGCTTCGGGCTGGTGTTTTGTGCTCTTCTGTTCTCTTTTGAGTTTCACCAGGCAGCAATAGAATCAACTTGCTGAAAGTTGGGCCAGATTACACAAATAAGATATCAGACACCTTTCTTCTTGGGCGTTGGGCGGGAGTGCATCTCCTCTGGCGACAGCGATTCCTGTTTGTCACCGCCCAAAGCCGGTTTGTCACCAGTAGTTGTCTGGTGTACTTGTGATGTGTCACGGTGGAGAGAATCCCTCTTCATGCTGTCAAGGCCAGACTGGTCTTTGGCTGGCTTCGGCTGCGTAACTTCCACCTTGTGAATGCGCACCAGCGACGGGCGAGAAATGAAGAGATAGCGTGGAGAGGCGTTCCACTCGCCAATCATATAGATAAAGCCGTACACACGTTTTGGCATGTGCGAAACGGAGTGCAGCATCAATGAGTTGTCGCCGTTGCCGTAGAAATGGCGCGTTTCGCAAGCCACCGAATCGTTGTCATACTGCACTGCCAGTGTTGCTATGCCGTGGCGTTGACCTTCGCGCTGCAAGAACTCTGCGTTGAAGTTCAACATAAAGCTATCGCCAACCTTGTAGGACGTATCGGCAACCATCTCAAACGATATGCGGTTGCTAAACCCATTGGTGCTAAGTTCAAAAAACGAACTGGAGTTCCACACGTTGGCGGTGTCGCCCGTGGTAGTGAGAGCCGAATAGCGATTAACGTCGTTGGTAGCAATACCCAGCGACGACAGCTCCGAACGATAGCGTTCGTCAATGCGCTGATATATCTTCTGCAAATGCTCCATGTGTTGGCAATACCACACCATCGAACTATCGAACTCTGCCTCTGTCACGCCGTTCCTCTTGAAGCAGGCCAGCACATAGGCGCGAGTCTTTATCGTGGCGCTGTCACCGTCAGTCACCATTGCCTGGGCCAAGTGATACTCATAGAGAATCTCCTCCATCTTGTCCTCGGCTATGATGCCCTTGGGCTTGTTGACCTTGCAGCTGGCCAGCAGCACCACTATCAGGATAATAAGCGGCAATCTCATTCTTCGGTGTGGTTATCCTGCTTGGACGAGCGTGAAAACAACCGGTTGAGTGTCTTGTAGTAGCACGCCACCAGCAGCACACCGCCAGTAGTGATGCTGGCATCAGCAAAATTAAAAATAGGACTGAAGAAAACAAAACTGGTGCCGCCTACCAACGGCATCCATTGAGGCCATGTTGTGTCAATCATGGGGAAATAGAACATGTCGACCACCCTTCCTTCAAACAGACTGCCCGTACCCTCGCCCAAAGCCACGAGTCGAGCTGGCTCAAAGAAGTTAGAGTCGTCAAACATCAAGCCATAGAATATGTTGTCGATGATGTTGCCAGTAGCCCCCGCCAGCACCATCGACAGCAAGATTACAAAGCCCCACTTGGCAAACGAGCTTTTGGTTATCTTCAGCACCAGCCACACCAATGCGCCCACAGCCGCTATCCTGAAGCAGCAGAGCAACAGAGTGCCCACAAACTCCAAGCCAAACGCCATGCCCTTGTTTTCGGTAAAGGCGATATATGCCCAGTCGGCGAATTTTATCTTCTCGCCCAGACACATGTGTGTCTTTACCCAGAGCTTAATCCATTGGTCAATGCTGAGTATCAGCAGCACTACGACTGCCGACACGATGCGCATCAATCTGATGCGTCTTTTATTGGTAGAAGCTAAGTCTGTCATTCAGCTTGTCTGTGTGGGTAAAGGTCAGCGGCATTATAGTCTGTCGCTGACCTTTATGGTTTCTGGAGTACTAATCCTTGCGGTTCTTCATCTGCTTTGCCTCTATGCTCAGCGTAGCGTGGGGCACAGCGCGCAGTCGTTCTTTGGGAATGAGCTTGCCCGTGACGCGGCACACCCCATAAGTTTTGTTCTCTATACGAATGAGGGCGCACTGCAGGCTGTCAATGAATTTCTTTTGTCGTGCGGCAAGAGTATTGAGTTCCTCCTTGCTCTGCGTGGCATACCCTTCCTCAGTCACCTTGTAAGTAGGCGACGTGTCGTCCACCGAGTTGTTGTCGCGGTGGGTAAGTGCGGCGATAATCTGGTCGTAGTCCGAGCGCGCCACTTCCATCTTTTGGAGTATCAACTCTTTGAACTCCATCAGTTCTTCATCAGAATAGCGTTTCTTTTCTACCATAGTTATTCGTGATAGTTTTGGTTATTTTCTTTTTTTATCATAGTTTCTCGATTTCGACGTCAACGCTATAGTCGTCAAAATCAAGTCCCATTCAGTTCATTTTTCCATTCAAGTTTGTCGCAGAGCACCTGTGAGCAGATATATTCCTCAAACTGCATCACAGCCTCTTTTACCACTGCGTCATCCTTAAACGCAATCCTTATGTGGTCGGTTATCTCGAAACCGTTTTCCTTGCGGTAAGTCTGTATGCGCTTCACAATCTCGCGCGCCGTACCTTCGCGGCGGAGGTCGTCGGTAATAGTGAGATCCAGCGCCACAGTCAGCGTACCGTCGTTTGCCACGCTCCAACCGGGTATGTCCTGATTGAATATCTCCACGTCGCTGCTGTCGATGCTCACTTGCTGTCCGTCAACATCAAAGG
Source organism: Bacteroidaceae bacterium (assembly GCA_963600315.1). Taxonomy (GTDB): domain Bacteria; phylum Bacteroidota; class Bacteroidia; order Bacteroidales; family Bacteroidaceae; genus UBA6382. The sequence continues at coordinate 15,530 of CAVCAW010000042.1, forward strand.
TGTAGGTCCCCTGTTTTTCCAGACTGCATATCTGTTCCTGAGTCATCTCGCCCACGAGTTTGGACACAGGTCCCATCAGTTTGCCCAGTTTCTTGCCCAGCACACGGAAGTTGCACTTCACCGTCTTCACCAAGTCTATGCCCGGCACAAACTTGATACCCTTGATGTTGAGCTCACTGGTAATCACGGGACTCATCTCCTCTATCGACTGCTGTTCAGCCTCGTTGCCCACAGGAATCATGATGCACTCCAGCGGCTGGCGCACGATGATATTCTCCTTCTTGCGCAGCGACAAGCCCATTGAGGTAATCTTTTGGGCTTTCTGCATCTGAGCTTCCAGTCCAGTGTTGATCAGAGCCTCGTCAGCCACAGGGTAGTCCTGCATGTGCACGCTGTTGTCAGCACCCTTGAGGTCGCGATATAGTTTGTCTGAATAGAACGGAGCGAGCGGAGCCATCAGTCGTGCCACCGTTTCCAGACACGCATAAAGGCTCTGGTAGGCACTCAGTTTGTCGGTGTCGAGTCCGTTCTGCCAGAAGCGTTTACGGTTGAGGCGAACATACCAGTTGGAGAGGTCGTTGGTCACGAAGTCCTCTATCAGTCGGCCCGCACTGGTGAGGTCATAGTCCTCATAGCATGCCGTCACGTTCTTCACCAAGGTGTTGAGCGCCGAAACGACCCACTGGTCAATCTTCTGGCGGCTTGCCATCTCCACCTGCGGTTCCGTGCCGTCAAAGCCGTCCACGTTGGCATACATGGCGAAGAAGCTGTAGGTCTGAAACAGCTTGCTGAACAGCGACCTTGCCACTTCCTGCACACCCTTCTCGTCAAAGCGGAGGTTGTCCCAGGGCTGCGAATTGGTTATCATATACCAGCGCAGAGGGTCGGAGCCATATTTCTCTATAGCGTCAAACGGATCCACGGCATTGCCGAGACGTTTCGACATCTTGTTGCCATTCTTGTCGAGCACCAAGCCGTTGGATATCACAGCCTTGTAAGCCACCGAGTCGAAGACCATCGTGGCTATGGCATGGAGTGTGAAGAACCAACCGCGCGTCTGGTCCACACCCTCGGCTATAAAGTCGGCGGGATAGCATGTGCGGTTGTCCAGCTTGTCCTTGTTTTCAAACGGATAGTGTATCTGTGCGTAAGGCATTGCGCCTGAGTCAAACCACACGTCGATGAGGTCGGTCTCTCTCTTCATGGGCTTGCCACTCGGGCTAACCAGCACTATGTAGTCCACATACGGGCGGTGAATGTCTATCTTGTGATAGTTCTCTTCGCTGTAGTCGCCCGGCACGAAGCCCTTGTCCTTGAGAGGATTGCTCTCCATGAAGCCGGCAGCCACACTCTTCTCTATCTCGTCATAGAGCTGCGCAATGCTGCTGATGCATATCTCCTCGCGAGTGTCGGCATTGCGCCATATAGGCAGTGGCGTACCCCAGTAGCGGGAGCGCGAGAGGTTCCAGTCGTTGAGGTTCTCCAGCCATTTGCCAAAGCGGCCGCTACCCGTCGATTCGGGTTTCCAGCATATAGTCTTGTTGAGCTCTATCATGCGTTCCTTAACTGCCGTAGAGCGGATGAACCAGCTGTCGAGCGGATAGTAGAGCACAGGCTTGTCGGTGCGCCAGCAGTGCGGATAGTTGTGTACGTGTTTCTCTATGCGCAGAGCTTGACCAGCTGCCTTCATCTCCATGGCTATCTCCACGTTGAGGTCTTTATCCTTCTCAGCAGCCTTGGCATCATACTTGC
>CAVCAW010000043.1:0-46982 GCA_963600315.1 Bacteroidaceae bacterium
ATCGGTGCGCTGGGCTGTGTTGATGTTAACGGGATTGCGATGCATTTCGAGCAATTCGTCATACAGGCTAACGCCTTCATCACTTTCTTCAGTGTCAGGAAAATAGATGTCGGCGAATTCGTCCCATGTGACAGTCTGCGCCATTGAGGCTACCATCGGGGCAGCGGTCAGCAGCAGCAGGGTGAGGCAAAATTTTATCATGGTAACATGAAGATTTATTTTGTACAAAAATAGTAAAGTTTGTTGAATAAAGTCTTAACTTTGTTTGTAATTCACTGCTTATAGCATCTATGGAACGCTTGCTTCACTATGTATGGAAAAACAGGCTCATGCCCCGCAGCGGTCTTATGACCACCGGGGGGCAACCAGTTGAAGTGTTGTCACCGGGGTTCCACAACAAGGATGCCGGCCCCGACTTCTTTTGTGCTGACGTGGTAGTCGGCGGTGAGGACTGGATGGGCAATGTGGAGATTCACACCCTCAGTTCTGACTGGTATCGCCACGGCCACGACTGCGACAAGACCTACAACAACGTGGTGCTCCACGTGGTAGAACATGCCGACAGAGATGTCTATACTGAAAACGGTCGCTTGATACCGCAGCTCGAACTCCAGATACCCGACTATGTAGTGAACAACTATGAGCACCTGCAGGTCTATGATGACTATCCTCCGTGCTATGGCTTAGCCAACAGCTTGCCTGCCATCGTCTCCAAGCAGTGGATTGCGCATCTGGCTGAAGAGCGACTGGAGCGCAAGTCCAAGGAGATAAACGAGCGACTGGAGTATTGCGAGAGCAACTGGGAGCGCGTTTTGTTCATAACGGTGGCCCGTTCGCTCGGTTTTGGTGTAAACAACGACACCTTTGAGCGGTTGGCACGCAGCATTCCCTACTTCGGGGTCGCCAAGCATCGTGACAACCTCTTTCAGATAGAAGCCATGTTATTCGGTCAGGCGGGACTGATTGACGAAACGCTGATGAATGCCACGCAGTTGCGCAATATGCCCAACGATACCTACTATGCCTCCCTCAAACGCGAATATTCCTTTCTGGCCAACAAGTTTTCGCTCACTCCCATCAATGGTTGTGATTGGAAATTCATGCGGTTGCGCCCACAGAATTTCCCAACCTTGCGCTTGGCACAGTTTGCCAGTCTCTACCACAAGCAGAAACTCAGCCTGTCGGCAATGGTTGATGCCAACGACACCAAGCAACTCTTCTCATTGTTTGACACAGAGGTGTCGCCCTATTGGCAGTGTCACTATACGCTCTGTGGTGATGAGACATCACTGTCTCACCGCGAACTGCGCCAGGCCTCGCTCCAATCAATGGTCATCAATGCTGTAGTGCCGACGCTCTATGCCTATGGGCGCTATCGTTCTTCAAAGAAACTGGTGGACAAAGCCCTAAAAATACTCTATGACCTTGAGTCCGAAGACAACAAATACACCAGAATATGGCAGCGCATGGGTATGACCGTGACCAACGCCAGCGAGTCGCAGGCCGTAGTACAGCTGATGACGCAATATTGCCTGCGCAAAGACTGCCTACGCTGTCAGTTGGGCTACCAGTATATCAAGCACAAGTGAATGGTGCTTGCGAGTGGATTGAGCTGAGCCATGCCGTCATGAAAAAATGTTGTGGCTACCAAATTTCAGAGCCTTCAATTAGTTGCGTTTCCGCCGAAATTGATGTCAACTTCGGGCGAAGTTGATGACCGTTTCCGCCGAAACGCAATTCAATTTCCGCCGAAATTCACAAATGAGAAGGCGCTAAAAATATTGACAGTCAACATTTTTAGCGCCTATGAGGTTTCGTTGGCTCTCCAGTTGATGGGAGAGGTCGGAAAAATCAGAAGTTTAGATGAGGTTTAGGCTACTTGTAGTCGTAGGCATGCTTGGCATAGTCAATGGTGTAGTGAAGCCCACGGCTCTCCTTGCGTTCTATGGCTTGGCGCGTGATGAGGTAGCCCACGTTGATGGCATTGCGCAGTTCGCAAATGTCGCGTGTGGCCTTGACTCTCTTGAAGAGTTCTTCGGTCTCCTCATAGAGCAGGTCGAGGCGCACCCAGGCACGGTGCAGGCGCAGGTCGCTGCGCACTATGCCTACGTAGCTCGACATGGTCTGGCATACTTCGCGCATGTCTTGAGCTATGAGCACTTTTTCCTCGTTTGTCATGGTGCCTTCGTCGTTCCATTCGGGCACTTTGTCGTTAAACGAATAGTTGTCTACGACTGACAGCACGTGTTTGGCTGCAGCGTCGGCATAGACTACTGCCTCGATGAGCGAATTGCTGGCAAGTCGGTTGCCTCCGTGGAGGCCGGTGCACGAACACTCGCCAACGGCATAGAGTCTGTTGATGCTACTCTGTGCATTGAGGTCTACCTTGATGCCACCACAGAGGTAGTGGGCGCAGGGGGTGACGGGTATGTACTCCTTGGTTATGTCGATACCGATAGAGAGACACTTGGCGTAGATGTTGGGGAAGTGCATCTTGGTTTGTTCGGGGTCTTTGTGGGTAACGTCGAGACATACGTGGTCGATGCCGTGAACCTTCATCTCCTTGTCGATGGCGCGGGCCACTATGTCGCGTGGTGCCAGCGACAGGCGCTTGTCGTATTTCTGCATGAATTCCTCGCCGTTAGGCAGTCGCAGGATTCCGCCATATCCTCTCATGGCTTCGGTGATGAGATAGGCGGGGTGGGTCTCGCCGGGATTGTAGAGTGCTGTGGGGTGAAATTGTATGAACTCCATGTCCTTGACTGTTGCCTTGGCTCTGTAGGCCATGGCTATGCCGTCGCCTGTGGCTATATTGGGGTTGGTGGTTGTGGCATAGACTGCTCCTACGCCACCGGTGGCAAGCAGCGTCACTTTGGAGAGGAATGTGTCTACCTTGCCAGTGTCGGGGTCGAGTATGTAGGCGCCATAGCACTCTATGTCGGGCGTGTGGCGGTTGACCTCGATGCCAAGGTGATGCTGGGTGATTATCTCCACTGCAAAATGGTTTTCAAGAATGGTGATGTGCGGATTTTTGCGTACGGCCTCGATGAGTCCGCGTTGTATCTCGAAACCGGAGTCGTCGGCGTGGTGGAGAATGCGGAACTCGGAGTGGCCTCCCTCGCGGTGGAGGTCAAAGGAGCCGTCTTCCTTGCGGTCGAAATTGACTCCCCACTGCACCAGGCGCTCGATGCCGGCGGGTGCATTCTTTACGACTTGCTCGACGGCAGCGGGATCGCTGATGTAGTCGCCGGCAATCATGGTGTCGTTGATGTGCTTCTCGAAATTATCGACTTCAAGGTTGGTTACCGAAGCGATGCCGCCCTGTGCCTTTGCCGTATTGGCTTCGTCCATAGTGGTTTTGCACACTATGGCTACCTTGCCTTTTTTAGCCTGGGCTACCTGCAGTGCGAACGACATGCCTGCGACGCCCGAGCCTATCACCAGAAAATCAAATTTGCGTATCATTTGCGGTTGTTTTGACTATACATTAACAATGTTTCGTATAACAAGTAGATGCAAAGGTAGACTTATTTTCAAACAAAGAGCGGCACTTTATTGTAATAATTAGTATTTTTGCCTGAATTATGAAGTCAATCATTCTGAAATTAGGGGTAGTGGCATCTTTGGGCGCATGGCTGTTGGCCGGGGCATTGGAGTCGCGGGGCGCAAGCGTTGCAAATTCGAGTCGCTACAGTAATGCCGACACGGTGTTGGTGCAAAGTCAGGATTCTGCCATATTGTCGGCGGTCGACTCGGTGGTGGCGCAGCCTCTGGAGTGGCCTCTGTCGATGACGGTAGGTATAGACAAGCTGCTTGAAGACCCCATGTTCGAACGCTCACAAGTGGCAGTGGTGGTCTATAACCTTGACGCCGACACGGTGATGTACAACTATATGGGTCGCCAACTCATGCGCCCTGCATCGGTGATGAAGCTCTTCACGGCGTGCACGGCTCTGGACAATCTTGGCGGCAGCCATCTCTTCAGCACCAGTCTTTACTACAAGGGCAGTATAATTGACTCTGTGCTTTGCGGCGACATATACGTCAAGGGTGGGTTTGACCCCATGTTTGGCTACGACGATATGTATTCGTTTGTAGAGAATATCAAGTCAAGCGGCATAAGTGAAATCAAGGGCAATATATATGCCGACGTTTCCTTCAAGGACACCCTCAAGTGGGGTGAGGGCTGGTGTTGGGACGACAAGGAGACTACCTTGACTCCACTGCTCTACGACGGCAAGGACTTGTTTATGACAAAATTCATGCAGAGGCTCACGTCAGAGGGTATCAAGCACCCCGCTCTCTTCTTGTCAGGGCGCGCCGAGGGCGACAGCCTCGTGATGCTCGACATGAGGTCGCACTCCATAGAGCAGATGCTCACTCACACCATGAAGGCTTCTGACAACCTCTATGCCGAGTCGCTCTTCTATCAGCTGGGGGCAAAGAGCGATGCGCCCTATGCCAGCACCCGACTGTCGGTGGATAAGGTCAACTCACTGATACGCAAGATGGGTTTCAACCCGTCGGAATACACTGTGGCGGATGGCAGTGGTCTGTCGCTCTACAACTATGTGACACCCAACCTGGTCATCGGGCTGCTGAAGTATGCCTGGAAAAACAAGAATATCTATGACAACCTTTATCCCACACTGCCCATAGCGGGTGTTGACGGAACTCTGAGAAAGCGCATGATAAACACTCCCGCTGAATATGTGGTGCACGCCAAGACGGGCACTCTGCGCAAGGTGAGCACCCTGGCGGGCTACACCAAGGCTGACAATGGCACCAATCTGGCATTCTGCATATTCAACCAGGGCATTCTCAATGCTGCTGAGGGCAAGAGATTTCAAGACAAGGTGTGCGTATTGATGACAGAGTAGAAAAACTGAAGAACCAATAACATAAAATACAGACTTAAGGTGAAAAAGACAGCGTTGATTTTGTTGGCACTGCTATGCTACTTTACGGCAAGTCGGGCAGTGCTCAAGGAGAAAGACCTTAACCAGACTATATCCGTGCTGAGGGCGGAGCTGGGAAATTCCTTCGAGGAGCAGGAGTCCTTTATGGCCCGCTATAACACCATGATTAGTCTCCAACACAAGAAGATGGTGGCAATCATGCAGCGGAGCTACCAAGTTTCGCTGATGCTCTATTCTCAAAAAGAAGACTACACCTTTGACCTTAGCTATGCTTGCCACGAGGCTACAGAGCAGTATCGCGAATTCAAGCTCAACCGCATGCCCTTCGACAAGATTTTGGTGAGACTCAACGCTGAAATCAAGCGCTATGATTCGCTCATAGAGACACTTGTCAACCTGCCGCCATCCAAGAAGTGGCGCATATCTGCGGCCGACAGTCTCAAGGCTGCCAAGAAAGCTGCCACCATGCCATTTGAACTCAATGAGCAAAGTCAGCGCTACCGCAACGTGTGCATAGAACTGGCCACCAAAATGCGCAATAATCTCATGACAATGAAATCGGGCATAGAGAAAGACAAACTCTATTACTCGCACATCGAAAAACGACTCAAGCGCATCAACGACTATGCAGAGAAACGCTATGCCGACATTCAGCAAAGCATATTTATCAACGGGGGCAATAGTTATTTTTCGGTGCTTGGCAACATCAACCGCTATTTTAATGTAGCCAAAACTGACGCTGAGGACAAATATCGCTCGGAGAGCATCAACACCAAGGACGGTGTGCAGATTAGGGTCAAGTCGCAGTGGCGCGGTCCCATAGTGCTATTTCTGGCGGTGTTCGTGCTGTTCTACCTCTTCGTGGCATCGGTGTTGAGCGGAGTGATGGTGAAATGGTTCGTACCCAAGCGATTCCGCACTGAGGAGTTTATGAAGAAAAAGGTGTGCATCATGTTGGTGGCAGCGGTGGTGATATTCGCACTGGTGTTGTCGGTGGTCAGAACATTCATGGGTCACCACAACTTCATACTGATGGCTAGCAGTCTGCTCATCGAACTGGCATGGCTCATAGGCGTGATACTCATGTCGCTACTCATAAGGCTCGACGGCAGCCAGATAAAGAGCGGTTTCAAGATTTATTCTCCCGTGATGATTATGGGATTCATAATTATCACGTTCCGCATAATCTTTATCCCCAACAACATGGTCAACCTTATCTTGCCGCCTGTATTGCTGGCGGTGAGTGTATGGAACTGGTTTGTGGTTATGCGCCATCACAGCAACATACCGCGCAGCGATGTGTTCTACACCTGGATTTCTATCGTGATTATGGCAATTTCGACTGTGGCTTCGTGGGCAGGCTACACGCTGCTGGCTGTGCAGGTGCTGATATGGTGGCTCTTTCAGCTCACCAGCATCCAGACAATCACGTGCATGTTCCATCTGCTGGGCATCTATGAGTTGCGCTACTTGGCGAGCAAGATAAAAGGGTTTGTGCCTGTGGCTTCGGGCAAGGGCATCAAGCATATGGAGTTAAATGGCGACACCAGAGCCAAGGCTATCAAGAAATTAAAGGACAACCGAGCTGACAATATCGACAAAACGTGGTTCTTCGACTTCATCTATATGGCTGTCGTGCCGATAATGGGAGTGGTGTCCGTCATGTTGTCCATCTGGTTCTCTGCCGACGTGTTTGACCTCACAGGCTCTATCTATGAGGTGTTCTTCATCAACTTCATCAACATTCCTGGAGTGATATCGCTATCGCTGCAGAAGTTGGTGATGGTTGTATCGATGTGGTTCTTGTTCAAGTATCTCAACTACTTGTTCAAGGCTCTCTACAAAAAGTATAAGAAACCCAACAAGGCGTCGGGCAACAAGCCTAACTTCACGTTGGCCAACAATGTAATAGGCATTTTGGTGTGGGGTGGCTACATCGTTATCTGCATGATAATGCTTCACATTCCGGCAGGTGCCATCGAGACGGTCTGCACTGGTTTGGCAGCTGGTTTGGGTTTTGCCATGAAGGATTTGCTCGAAAACTTCTTCTATGGCATTTCGCTGATGAGCGGTCGTGTGAGGGTTGGCGACTACATAGAGTGTGACGGCATACGCGGCAAGGTGGAGAGCATAACCTACCAGAGCACGCAGATTATCACGTCAGACGGCTCTGTCATGGCGTTCCTCAATTCGGCATTGTTCAGCAAGAACTTCAAGAACCTTACGCGCAATAACAGCTATGAGTTCGTCAAGCTGCCGGTGGGTGTGGCTTATGGCACTGACATAGATCAGGTGCGCAACATTTTGGTAGAAGCGGTGTCGGGCTTGCACGTCAAGTCTAAGGATGGTCGCGACGTGATAAGCTCCAAGCGACCCATGGGAGTGGTTGTCGACGAGTTTGGTGACAACAGCGTGAATCTCGGCTTCACTTGTTGGGTGATGGTTGAGGAAAAGGCTTCCATCGTGAGTCGCATCAAGGAGACTGTCTACAATGCGCTTAACGAACACAATATTGAGATTCCGTTCCCCCAGCGCGACATATATATTAAGAACTACAACAAAGAATATAAAAACTGAAAAATACTCATGACAACTATGCAACCACTATTGATTTACAACACTCTGAGCCGCAACAAGGAACTTTTCCGCCCCATCAACGAGGGGCGCGTGGGAATGTACGTGTGTGGCCCTACGGTATATGGCGATGCCCATCTGGGTCATGCTCGTCCTGCCATTACGTTCGACATACTTTTCCGCTATCTGAGCCACTTGGGCTACAAGGTGCGCTACGTGCGCAACATTACTGATGTGGGCCACTTGGAACATGATGCCGACGAGGGCGAGGACAAGATTGCCAAGAAGGCTCGTCTCGAACAGCTGGAGCCTATGGAGGTTGCGCAGTATTACACCAATCGCTTCCACGAGGCTATGGATGCCCTCAACGTGCTCCGACCGAGCATTGAGCCCCACGCATCGGGTCACATCATGGAACAGGAGCAGTTGGTAAAGGAAATTCTCGACAACGGCTATGCTTATGTCAGCAACGGCAGTGTATATTTTGATGTGGAGAAATACAACAAAGACCATCACTACGGGGTGCTCTCCAATCGCAACCTTACCGATGTCATCAACCACAGCCGCACTCTCGACGGTCAGGATGAGAAGCACAATCAGGTTGATTTTGCCCTTTGGAAAAAGGCTCAGCCTCTTCATATCATGCGTTGGCCGTCGCCATGGAGCGAAGGATTCCCAGGCTGGCACTGCGAGTGCACTGCCATGGGTCGCAAATATCTTGGCAACCACTTCGATATTCATGGCGGTGGCATGGACCTCGTGTTCCCTCACCACGAGTGTGAGATAGCGCAGGCGGTGGCATCTCAGGGAAGCCCCATGGTGAAATACTGGATGCACAACAACATGATAACCATCGAGGGCAAGAAGATGGGCAAGTCCTACAACAACTTTATCACCCTCCAACAGTTCTTTGAGGGCTCTCACGAAAAGTTGAATGAGGCCTATAGCCCCATGACCATTCGCTTCTTTATTCTACAGGCTCACTATCGCTCTACGGTGGACTTTTCCAACGAAGCCCTCCAGGCTGCGCGCAAGGGTATGCAGCGCTTGTTTGACGCCATTAAGCAGCTTGGCAGACTCACTCCTGTAGCCGATGCCACTGTCACCACTGCTTTTGTTGACGAACTGCGCCAGAAGTGCTACGATGCCATGAATGATGACCTCAACACGCCCATCGTCATAAGCCATCTATTCGATGCTTGCCGTGTAATTAACCAGATTGCCGACCATCAGCAGACTATTGCGGCAGATGCACTGGAGGCGCTCAAAGACGTGTTCCACGTGTTTGCTTGCGATATTCTCGGTCTGAAGGCTGAGGCCGATGGCAGTTCCTCGCGCGAGGAAGCTTTTTCAGCTGCCATAGACCTACTGCTCGAGACTCGTGCCAAGGCTAAGGCCAACAAGGACTGGGCGACTAGCGACCTCATTCGTGATCGTCTTGCTGCCCTCGGCTTTGAGGTCAAGGACACCAAGGATGGTGCCACATGGAAACTTAGCAAATAAGACTTCATTATTATATCAAGCTGCAGGCTGCGTCGTGGTGTGTCTACGGCGCAGCCTGCTTGTTTATAGGCTGTAAAAACAAAAAAGGCAGGACGAGCACAATTGCTCGTCCTGCCTTTTTTGTTAGCCGACGTTGTCAGCTGCAATGCGGTTTGAAGTCAATAGTTTGTCAGTATTCGTCCTCGTCAAAGAAGAAATCCTCTTTGGTGGGGTAGTCTGGCCAAATGTCCTCTATAGTTTCATATGCTTCTCCTTCGTCTTCAAGCTCCTGAAGGTTTTCCACCACCTCCATCGGGGCTCCCGAGCGCATAGCATAGTCAATGAGCTCTTCTTTGGTTGCCGGCCATGGCGCATCTTCAAGTTTTGATGCAAGTTCAAGTGTCCAATACATAGTCTTAAAAATGAGTGTGATGTTGTTTTGGGCTGCAAAAGTAATAGAATATCTTTTGATATACAAATCTTTCGCTTTAAAAAGCAATCATAAATGTTAAAAATACGCAAATACTATTTCTTGATGATTTCATCGTTGCCTGCCTGATGATTGGCTTTGCGCGCAAGCACGAAGAAATAGTCTGAGAGTCGGTTGATGTATCGCAGCAGGGTGTCGTCGACGTTGCATTCTTCCTTCATGGCATAGATGCGACGTTCTGCCCGGCGACACACTGTGCGGCACACGTGTGCTTGAGCTGCGGCCATGCATCCTCCTGGCAGTATGAAAGCCTTCAGTTGGGGAAGGGTGGCTTGTATGGAGTCTATTTCCCTCTCCATTTCTATCACTGTTTCTGGGTCAAGTGGTTTGGGCTGCCAAGAGGATTCGGGCTCTGTAGCCAGTATTGTTGACAAGTTGAATAGGGCCTGCTGGACTTGGTGGATAAAGTCGCAGTCGTGATTGTCGGCTAGCATGGCGCACAGCAGTCCGGCGTGGCTCGACAGCTCGTCAATAGTGCCATAGGCTTCAATTCGCTTGTGGGTTTTAGGCACTCGTGTGCCTCCTGCCAATGAGGTCTGGCCTTTGTCTCCTGAGTGTGTATAGATTTTGCTCATGGTAGTGGTGTTTAGTCAGAATGTGATGTTGAAATGCTGTTTGTAATGGTCGGGGGCTACGATGATGATGCCGCAGTCATAGAGGTCGAAGGTCAGTGTTGCTTGTGTTGCTGCTGACAGTTGTAGCCAACGCTCGTTGTCGGCCCGGCTTTCGTGGATGCCGGGTTGCACTATCATTGACCCCGCCAGACAATTTGAGGGTAGTTGGGGTGTTGGTGAAACGATAAGTAGTCGCTGGGCTTGGCCGTCTGCTGACATTGGTGCTAGCTCTGCCGTGGAGCATCCTCGTTTCATCAATATTGCGTAGGCTGCAGGCAGTCTGCTGTCGAGGCATACTAGCGAGGGTTGGGCGAAGTTGGCGAGTCTGAACAGCAGCTTGGCGAGTTTACGCTCATGCCTGGGCAGGGTTTGGAGTTCCTTGCTCAAATCGCGGTAGGCGTAATAGGCAGACTTGTTTCCCACTACCTGCCAGGCGAAGTCGTAAGCGAATGGCGACTGCACTCCGTTGCCCCTTGTGAGCATGAAGTGTCGTAGTCGGCCTGCCGCTCTTTGGATAATGCTGCTCATGCGGTTGTCAGTCGGTTATGGTTATGCGGCTTTTGCCACCGGGTTCTGACTCAAGTTGTATCTTTGGTGAGATGCGGTTTCGGATTTCTTCCGTGTGGCTAATGATACCCACTTTGCGCCTTTGGGTGTGCTGCAAGTTGCTCAGTGCGTCAATGACCATATTGAGGTTGTTGGCATCAAGGTTGCCGAATCCCTCGTCGATAAACAAGCTGCCGATGTCGAGGTTGTTGCTCGACAGCGACGACAGTCCCAAAGCGAGGCTAAGGCTTACGATGAATGACTCGCCTCCTGACAAGGAATTGACGGACCGGGTTTGGTCAAACATGTGCCGGTCGGTGACGTAGAGTTGCAGGGTGCCTGGTTTGGCGCGCAGTTCGTAGCGTGGGGTCAGGTCTGCCAGTTGTTGATTGGCATAGCCCACCAGCGATTCAAAAGTGTAGCACTGGGCTATCTCGCGGAACGTTTTTCCATCGGCGCTACCAAGCACGCTGCATAGTTTCTGCCAAGCCAGATAGTTGTCTTTGGCTTTATTGAGTGTGGGAGCGAATTCGTTTTGTGCGCGTAGGCTTTCGTTGTGCGCCTTGATAAGGAACTCGGTGCGGCGAAGGGCTTCTTCGTTTTCCTTTTCAGCGGCTATGAGATTCTCCTTTTTTGCTGTCAGTGCTGGCTTGCTCTCTTCGGGGTCGTTGTCAGACGGTCGGTAGGGCGATGTCTCCACGTCAAGCATGGCATTGTTGGCTGCTTCGACCTTGAAGTTTATGGAGTCGAGGCGGGTCTTGATGTCGTTGATGTCGGCTCGCAGTTTTGCCCAGTCTTGAGGCTTGGTGAAATATTTGTCGAGTTCGAAGTACTGTAGTGTGGTGTGTTCGTTAAGATTGAAGCGGTTGATGTCGGAGTCTAGTTCGATCCGCAGTTTACGGCGTTCCTCTTCGCGTTCCCGGTATTGTTTGTTGAGGCTCTCGGTGCATGAAGTGAGGCTCACGTGCAGTTCGTTGGCTTTGTTTAGTTCCTTCTGCGCAGAGTCTACCTTGCTCCGGGCGTCTTCTACGGCCTGCGTCAGTCGTGTGGCTTCGCTGTCTACGGAGCGATCGCCGAAGAGGGCTTGCAGTTCCTCTTTGTTTTTGTTGATTTCTTGTTCTAGCGAGCTTGCTTTGGTCGACAGAGTCTGGCGCACGTTTTGTAAGTCGTCTATGCTGCTGGCTATGGCTTGGAGTTCTTGCTGCAGTTGGAACTGTGTGTTTTCTTCCTTCTGCAGTGTTTCTGTGCAGTGGTCCCATTGCTCCTTTATCATCTGCAGTTCGTGGTCAAAAGCTTCGTAGGAGTTGAGCCATCGTTCTCTCCAGCCGTCGATGGTTATGAGTGGTTCTATGTGGGCAGTTTCTTGTGTTAGCTGGTTTCGGTTGTGTTCGGTTTCCTTCTGCAGAGTCTGGATGCTGTTTTCCATCACGCTGCAGTTGGTTATGGTTTGGGTATGGTTTCGTTGGTTTTCGGCTATTTGTGCTTGCAGACTTTGTATGCTGGTGTTGAGTTTGTTGATTTCCTCTTGGTGCTTGTTGAATTCTTCGAGCTGACGGCTTATGGTGCTGCTCTCGTGGTTTGAGTTTTCCAGTATTTGATGGAGAATGGTGTTGCGGCTGTAGCTGTTGACACTGCTGTCGCACTGCTCAAAGCTACGGTCGAGGTCTGTATAGGCATTCCATGACTTCTTGTTGTCTTCTTGTTCGCGACATAGTCGTTGCAGGAATTGTTCTTGAGAGTCTATGCGTCCTTGCTCCTCTTTGTAGAGGCTGAGCAGGTCAGTGCGTTGTTGGCTGGCGTGGTTAAGGTTTTCCTGTGCTGTTTGGTATTGTTCCGTAAGGCTTTCAAGCAATTGCCCCAAGTGTTGTTCAGAGTCGGAGTGGTAGGGGTGGTGACTTGATCCGCACAGTGGGCATGGCGAACCTTCCACAAGTTCTTGTCGCAGGTTCTTGATGTCCAGACTTTGGCTCAGGGTGTAGGTGCGTTGCACTTGTTCGAAGTTCGCTTGCAGCTGTTGTATCTTGATGTCGAGGTTTTCAATGTCTTTTTCCCTCTGCTGATTGTCGTTTCGACGTTGTTGCAGTTCGTTGGTTTTGGCATTGATTTCTGAGTAGTATGAGTCAATGCGTTTCCATAGGTCTATGGCATTGTTTGACCTCACGATGTGGTCATTCAGACTGTTGAGTTTTTGCTGTAGCTGGTTGGAGTCAATGCCAATGTTTGCTTGTTCGTGTACGCTGAGGTTGCTCTTTAGTCTCACGAGCTGTTCCTGCATGGTTCGGGCCTCTTCTTTAAGCTTGAGGTCTTCCTCTTTCCAGTGTTGGAGCTTACTGCTGTTATTGCGAATGGATTCTTCGGCAGCCTCTATCGATAGTCGCATGGAGTTCATCTTCTCCAGTCGGGTGCGTATGAGTTCCGACTGTGCTACCATCGTGCGGTGTTGTGTCATTGACTGCAGCGTGAGTTTTGCTTTGTCGAGCCTTTCTTCGCAGGCCTTCAGTTCGTTGGCCTTGGTGCTGTGGTTGTCGTGGCGTTGAGAGAGGGTTTCGTCGTGGTGCGTCAGTTCCTGACAAGTGTTTTTGAATTGTACCTCTGTGGCAGCAATTTGTCCTTCGAGTCGCCTGCCCTTGTTGATGTTGGGCTGTTGTACTGCCATTATCTGTTGTGCGTTGAGCAGCTGTGCCTGTGCTTCGGTGAGTCGGTCTTGTGCTTCCTGTGCTCCGCGCTTGGCTTGGTTGGTTTGAGCTTCATTCTCCGAGATTTTGTCTTTGCAGTCGCTGAGCTCCTGCTCCACTCGTTTGATGGAGATAAACGTGGGTGCAAACGGTTGGAGTCGGTCGTAGCGTTCCAATTCGCGCTGACGGTCTGCCATGGCATTGGCTTCACGCTGCACTTTCTGCTGTTCCTGCACTTTCTGCTCGAGTTCAGCCTGGACCTTGTCGTGCTGTGCGTACCATTCCAGTTGCTTGTCGATGCGGGTCAGTTCGTTTCTGTATTTTGTCTTCTGCCCATTGTAGAGGTTCAGAGTTTCTTCTGCCCGTTGCAAGTCTTCGTCAGCCAGTTTGCCCTTGCTTAGTCCCTCCATGCGTTGTATGGCTCCAGTGTAGTCGCATTCGGCATCTTTGGTATTCAGGAAGATGTGGCGTGAGATTTCGGCATAGATTTCCGTGCCCGTTATTTTCTCCAGCAGCTGCGATTTCTCAGCTTTCTTGGCGGCAAGGAAATTGGTGAAGCTGTTTTGAGCCAGTATCACAGTGCGTGTGAATTGGCTGTAGTCGAGTTTCACTATCTGGTTAATGTGGGCCTGAACCTCCTTGTTTCTGTCTGCCAGGGTGGTGTGTTTAGGCTTGAGTTGCTCCAGTTTGCGCTCTATGGGCTTGAACTTGTTGTTGCGGTTGAGGCTTACGCTCCACATGGCGAGATACTGAGTGTCGTCGCTGAGCGAAAAGGTCACTTTGCTGTAGCTATGAGTTGTGCCACGCCTGAGCATGTTGCACGTATTGAAGACGCTGGGTGCGTTGTCATCGCTACTTCGGCTTGTCACCTCCTTGTTGGCGAGTCGTGGAGCCTCGTTGTAAAGGGCCAGGCAGATGGCATCGAGAATGGTGCTCTTGCCGGCACCAGTGTTGCCGGTTATGGCGAACAATCCTGCCGACTTGAGTGGTTCTTGCGTGAAGTCAACCGACTGCTCGCCCGCAATCGACGCAAGGTTGCATATTTCTATTTTGTCTATTCTCATAGCTTGTGTTATAGTGTTGCGTTTGATGAGAGGGAGTCAGCTTCGTTGTTTTGTGCCTCTCTCACGGCAGAGTTGAAACGTTCGATGATATCGTCGCTCATTTCTTCGCCCGTAGCTTGCAGATAGGCATCGAGGGCTATGTCGAGTGGTGTGCGTTGCAGCAGCTGCTCGAGAGTGTTGACTGTTGGCTTGCTAGTCTGGGTGGTAGGAGCTTCTTTGAAGAGTTTGCACAGTCGTGCGGCCTTGCTGTCGAGGGCATTGAGGATTTCGGTCTGTGCCGTGCCCTCTGCCTCATCGCTGCGTAGCGTTATTTCCAGATATGGCCACATGTCGTTGTCCAGTTTGTTTCTGTCAGGCAGTTGCTTGATTTGACGGAGAATGTCGCTTAGCGATGCAGCCCCAGTGTCGGGAATGGAGACTATTTTGCGTAGCGGAGTGTAGGCTATCTGCTCCACTACGGGTTCTCCCGAGGAGTCCATAGTTACCTTGTTAACCCCGTGGTGGTAGTGTTTTTCCGCAAAGCTCATGGGTATTGGACTGCCGGCATAGAATGCCATGTGGTCGTTGCCGCCCACTTGCTGAGCTTTGTGGATGTGTCCGAGTGCCACGTAGTTCACGTTGCGGTCAATGGCATCGACACTGGTGCAGTCTTCTCCGCCCACCACAAGGCGTTCGGAGTGGTCGTTGGCGGCTATTTCAGCTCCTGCTGCGTAGAGGTGAGCCATGAGCACCACGGGCGTGTGTTTGCCACACAACTTGCGTGCACGCCCTGTCAGGCCGCTGAAGAACTCCTTGATGCTGTCGGTGTGCGACTTTCCCGAACCGAGGTCGGTGGGGCGTATGTAGGGTACCGCCAGTACGGCAATGCTTTCATCGGGGTTGTCGATGCTCTTTAGGGGCACTATCAGCTTGTCAAGCATGAGCTGTCCTTTCTCATCGTGCTCGATGCAGCCCTTCACGGTCACACCGAGGGCGTGGAGCAGCGAGGCGGGAGCCTGCAGTCGCCGCCCTGAGTCATGGTTGCCGGCGGTGATGACAATCTGAAGGCCTTCGTATAGGTGGGTAGCGGTGTTGAGGAACGAGTAGAGCAACTCTTCGGCTTGAGCCGACGGGTTAGCGCAGTCAAACACGTCGCCGCTCACCAGCAGAGCATCGGGTCGTTCTTCCTTTATGAGGTCTTTCAGCCAAAGCAGAAAGTGCTGATGCTCTGCCGCACGGTCATAGTTGTGAAAAGTATCGCCGAGATGCCAGTCGGCAGTATGTATTATCTTCATATCAAAATGCGGAAGTGTTGTTGCTTACAAAGTTAATATAATTATGTGACAACAGAATTGCCCGAAGGGCTAATCAAAGCTTTTAGTTATCCGAAGCAGGACTTTGATGTTTTTTCTGCATACCTTTTTCTCGAGAGGCAATTAGGTTACATGGTTGCTTGGGGGTAATGCAGCCGGGTGAGATACTACCAGTCGCTTGCCAGGTCTTAGGTTTTGTAAATATAGTGAAAAACATTTGCATTGACTAAATATATGACCGGCAGTTTTTTAGAAATCTCACCAGATTCAGCCTTTCATCCCCACTACCGTCAACACAAATAGTTAATGCGACGGCTTTTTTGCGTACGATTTTCACTATCTTTGCAATATGATACATACCCTTTTGCGACAATCCCTCGTGACCCTTGTGTCGGTAGTTGTAATACTGCTGTCGACAGGCTGTTCCCCCGATGCTGTGCAGTGCAATTACAAGGCTTCAGTGACCATTGAACCGCTACGCTATTTTGTCAACCAGTTGGCAGGTCCTCGCTGGCAGGTCAACACGGTTGTGCCCAAAGGGTTCAGTCCTGAGGAGTTTATGCCCACGCCTGGCCAGATGGCTGCTGTGGCGGAGTCTTGTTGCCTGTTCAAGGCAGGCATGTTGGGCTTTGAGACTACAGCACCGATCGAGGTGGCAGGTAGTGGCATCTATGTGTGTGACACGTCTGAGGGATTGCATAATCGTGCGTCAGACCCCCATACGTGGACCTCACCGACCAATGCCCGCATCATTTGTCGCAATATCGCCAACACCCTCTCTAGGCTCGACACAGCCAACGCAAGCGACTATGCCTTGCGTCTCAGCAAGATGGAGTCAACCATCGATTCTCTCCACCAAGAGTTGATGGCTATCACCAAAGACTTGCCGTCACGCTCTTTCGTCATAGCTCACCCCGCACTGAGTCAGTTTGCCGCTGACTATGGTCTGCGGCAGATAGCCATAGAACGTGGCGGCAAGGAGCCCACACCAGGTTCGCTACGCAAGCTCATAAGCCAAGCGCAGAAGGACCGCGTGGGAGTCATTTTCGTGCAGCAGGAATTTGCTGACAATGCCGCCCTTGTCATAGCCGAGGAAACGGGAGCGCACATAGTGCGCATCAATCCCTTGTCCTACGACTGGGTTGGCGAACTGCGGCAAGTGGCACGCTCACTAAATAACACTACTGAATGAAACCGTTGATAAAGATAGAAAACCTCACCGTGACCTACGATGGCAAGACAGCGTTGCAGGACGCTTGTCTGACTGTGGAGCAAAACGATTTCCTTGGCGTGATAGGTCCCAATGGTGGCGGCAAGACCACGCTGGTCAAGGCCATTCTCGGGCTGGTTCCATGTGCTGGTGGCACCATAGAGTATTTTGATCTCGACGGACAACCAGTCGACGGTCTCAACATAGGCTATCTGCCCCAGTATCTCTCGTTTGATTTCAGCTTTCCCATCACGGTATCCGAGGTTATCGCAAGCGGTCTTCTCTCTGGCCGTTCACTCTTCCACCGCTTCACGGCGGCTGAGCACGCCAGAGTGGCTGAAGTTATGGATATGTTCGGACTCAAACCCTTTGCCAAGCATACCGTAGGCCGCCTCTCGGGCGGTCAGCGTCAGCGTGTGCTCATGGCCAGGGCGATGGTCAGCAGACCGCAGCTGCTCGTGCTCGACGAGCCATCCACATATATGGACAAGGACAGCGAGGACATGATGTATAGCCTGTTGCGCGACATCAACAGCCACTGCGCCATAATGCTGGTGAGCCACGACGTGGGCACCATAGTCCGCGAAGTGCGCAACATAGCCTGCGTCAACCGCACCCTCCACTATCATCCCTCAGCCGAACCAGTCGACAAGTGGTTCGGGCGCGAGGTGGGATGTCCGTTTGAGATGGTGGCTCACGGCCATGTGCCCCACCGCATTCTCTCCTCTCACAACGACAACTGAACAACATCGACACTGCTCCCCGACGAGAGTAGGGTCGACCAAAACCATATGACACTATGAAAAGTCTGAAAGAAATCTACAGAATAGGCTACGGACCCAGCTCCAGCCACACCATGGGCCCGACCACAGCCGCAGGAATCTTCCTTGGCCACCACGCGTCGGCGCAACACTTCAGAGTTACTCTCTACGGCAGCCTTGCCGCTACTGGCAAAGGGCACCTCACCGATGTGGCGGTGGAATCCATCTTCCGCAATGCCGACAAGGAGGCCGAAATAGTGTGGTGCCCCAAGAAGTTCTTACCATTTCACCCCAACGCCATGATGTTTGAAGCCCTGGCAGACGATGGCTCCACCGCCGACAGTTGGATCGTCTACAGCGTGGGCGGAGGAGCCCTCAAGGAGGAAACACCCAAATATCTTGAGGAACTTGAGTCCGACATCTATCCCCTCAGCACCATTGACGACATAATGAATCACTGCGCTGAAAAGGGCATGGACTTTTGGGAGTATGTCAAGGAGTGTGAGTTGCCCGAAGTGTGGGATTATCTGGGTGATGTGTGGACAGCCATGAAGGAGTCTATCGTGCGCGGTTTGGCAGCCGAGGAAGTGTTGCCCGGAGTGCTACACCTCAAGCGCAAGGCAGCCAAGTTCTACGTCAAGGCCAACAGCTATCTCCCCTCGCTTCAGTCCAAAGGTGTGACCTTTGCCTATGCTCTCGCAGTGGCAGAGGAGAATGCCTCGGGCGGCATCATCGTCACAGCACCTACGTGTGGTTCATGTGGAGTTGTGCCTTCGGTGCTCTATCAAGTGCAGCAGAAACACAAGTTCAGCGACGAGCGCATCGTCAGAGCTTTGGCTACAGCCGGCTTGTTTGGCAACGTGGTCAAGTCCAACGCCTCCATCTCCGGAGCCGAAGTGGGCTGTCAGGGCGAGATAGGCACCGCCTGCGCCATGGCATCGGCAGCCGTCTGCCAGCTGTTTGGTGGCTCAGTAGCACAAGTGGAATATGCCGCAGAAATGGGACTCGAACACCATCTCGGCATGACCTGCGACCCCGTCTGCGGATTGGTGCAGATACCCTGTATCGAACGCAATGCCTACGCTGCAGTGAGAGCCATGGACGCCAGCCTCTACTCCGCCCTTACCGATGGTCGCCATTCGGTCAGCTTCGACAAAGTTGTGCGCGTGATGAAGCAGACCGGCCACGACTTGCCCTCGGTCTACAAGGAAACCTCCGAAGGCGGACTTGCCTCCCACTTCTAAACTGCGACCGCTCTTCAAATCGCTTTTACCGTCCGACAAACCACGACCTTCCAATATCAGCTATTGGTGTCTGCCAACCCTTGCAGTCACCAATAGCTTTTTTTTGGGGGGCTTGCAGTGCAACCATTTCGTTTTTGCAGAGTTGTCATTTGTGCACTATTCCTCACTTGCTTTCTCAACAATTTTGCAAGACAAAAAAATGCCCGAAGCGATAGTTTCCTAAGACTTCGGGCAGATATTTTTTTCTTGCGATTGGGCTATTCAAGATATTTCTTGACAGTCGTGGGAAGATAGAACATGTCGTTGCGGTCAACGTAGGTAATCACGCTGGCAAGCTTCACGCTGTGGGGAGCGGATTTGCCGTCGGCAACCTCAATGATGTTGGTGAACGGACGTATGGTCAGTTGCTTGCCATTGGCGGAATTCTTGACTATGAGTGTAGGATATTCTTTGACCTTCACGTTGCGCTGCAGCTGCACATCATAGCCACGGAACACATCGGCATGGCGTGCGAAGATGTTGTCGCTGAAAGTGCCCATCTTGCCATACATGCCAAAGAGCGCTTGCATGTAGTGGGCGAGGTCTTCGTTAGAATTTACTCCCATAATGCGTTGTGCTGCCTTGGGGTGATAGCAAGCCAAGAAGACCTCCTCGCCCGTGTGGCCCCCAGTGGTCCAGCCGAAGCAGGTGTGGGCTGTGAGAATCTTGGTAATCACGCCAGAGAGGTAGCTGCTGTAGAGCGGCGAAGCCTTGTCGGGCATACGCAGTTCCTCGGGTATGGGACTATTCTTGTAACCACGACTGTTCATGAGGAGCAGAACCTCGTCGTTGCTTAACTCAATAGAGGCATAGTTGCGGAAGATACTCTTGAGGCTGTCAAACGGCAGGCTATTGATTTTCTCTTCCAGTCCGTCGCCGCTCATTTTGTATTTGGCGACCTGTCCGAAGAGACGCTCGAGCGAAGCGTGGCTATAGTCAGCAATGTCACTACGACTGATGCTGAAACCGCTGTTGCCGTGGTCTACGGTGACAATCACCACCGTGTTGCCGTCTTTGCGGGCAAAGTCAAGAGCTGCGCCGACAGCCTTGTCGAAGGCGAGAAACTCGTTGACTACCGCCCCAGGGTCGTTGGCATGGGCAGCCCAGTCCACCTTGGAGCCTTCCACCATGAGGAAGAAGCCCTTGCTGTTCTTTGACAGTTTGCCGATGGCTGTGCGTGTCATCTCCTCCAGCGAAGGCTGCTGGTCGGGGTTGCGGTCCATATCGTAATTCATGTCGTCATTGCCAAACAAAGCCCACATCTTAGAGCCCTTGTCCTGCCGCATGCCGCTGATATCGTTGCGATAGACACTTACACCTTGTTGGCGAAGGTAGTCCTCGTTATCAGCGTTGAGGTATCTGCAGCCACCACCGATGACTACGTCGAGATTATTGTGAACCATCTGGTCGGAAATGATTCCCGAGGCATTGCGATTGTAGTAGTGCGACGAGCAGTCGGCTGGAGTGGCGTGGGGGAACTGGCAGGTGAAGACCAGACCGGCACTTTTGCCCAAGAGCTGTTTGCCCGCCTCGAGCAGTGTAGCCATCGGGGCGTAGGCGCGGGTGGAGTCTACAAAACCGATGTTGGCTGAGCCTTTGTAGGGCGGATAGGTTGCCACATAGCCAGCGCGAGAGCGATGACCTGTCATATAGCACGACGTAGTGGGCGCCGAGTCGCCTATGGGGGCATCTGAATTGCACGTCACGATGGTGCCGCACATCCAGGGGTCGAGATTGAGATGTTCTTTCGACGGGTCACGATAGCGCTGCAACCAGCGTGCCGCACTGGGCACGCTGAGCGATGTGCCATCAGAGATGAACAAGATAATGTTTTTGACCGGTTTGACTTTCTCCGGAGCGATGGCATTGACCGAACAGCACATCGCAAAGGCCAGCGCGAAGCCGGCCGCTTTCTTTATGGCTGTGTACATATATATATTAATTTAATAGATGTGTTGGCTGGTTGTATAGTTTGATGACTTATTGTCAGAGGATGATAGTCGTGCCGCACAGACCAATTTGGTCGGAGCGGGTGATGACCACACGGCTCACTCCACCCCTCAGGGCGTTGAAGCTGTTGTCGAGTTTGGGAAGCATGCCGCCCGAAACGACACCTTGTGCCTTGAGGTCGGCATAGGACTTCTCTGTGATCTGCGGAATGACACTCTCGTCGTCGTCGGCATCGAGCAGAACACCCTTCTTCTCGAAGCAGTAAGTCAGCGTGACGTCATAGAGCCGGCTCATAGCTTTGGCAACTTCTCCAGCTACCGTGTCGGCATTGGTGTTGAGCAACTGGGCGCCATCACCAAGCGTAAGCGGAGCCACGACGGGCACCACTCCACCCTCTATGAGCAGTGCGACGGCATCTGCATCGACACTGTCGACATCGCCCACGAAACCATAGTCAATGCCCTCGGGGGTGACGGGGCGGCGGTGGGAGCGTATGATGTTCATATCGGCACCAGTCAATCCCAAAGCCTTGAGTCCTCTTGCTGCAATCTGCGCAACGATGTTTTTGTTGACCAGTCCGCCATAGACCATAGTGACTACGCGCAACATGTCGGCATCGGTGATGCGCCGGCCGTTGACCATGTGAGTTTGCAGCCCCATCTGGGCAGCTATGTCGGTGGCAGTGCGTCCACCACCGTGAATGAGCATCTTGGCTCCCTCTATGCTGGAGAACCTGTCAAGCAGCAGTGACAGCGACGCAGGGTCTTCTACTATCTTGCCGCCAACCTTGACAACAGTGAGTGATTGTTTCATTTTGTTGTATTGTTGATATGCGTAGAGTGCGCCACGACCATGGCACACTGGCAGATTACTTCTCCAGATAGGTGTAGTCGTAGAGGTCGCTCTGGAAGTAGGATATAAAGTCTTTGCCCTCACGCGGCGTGATGCGCTCTTCGCTCACAGCCTTGTCGACCCACGTCTCGAGGTGGCGCACAAGCTGCTTGGGGTCATACTGCACGTAGTCGAGCACATCGGCCACGGTCTCGCCGTCGATAATCTGGTCTATAGAGTAGGAGCCGTCTTCAGCCACCGACACGTGGACTGCGTTGGTGTCGCCAAAGAGGTTATGCATGTTGCCCAATATCTCTTGGTAGGCACCTACGAGAAACACCCCGATATAGTAAGGCTCGTTCTTCTTCAGCCCGTGGAGAGGGATGTAGCTCATCTGGCGACCATTGTAGACGAAGGTGTCTATCTTGCCGTCGCTGTCGCAGGTGATGTCCTGTATAGTGGCATTGTGGTCGGGCTTCTCGCCTAACCGGTGGATAGGCATTATGGGGAACAACTGGTCGATGGCCCACGAGTCGGGCAACGACTGGAACAGCGAGAAATTGCAGTAGTACTTGTCCGCCAGAATCTTGTCGAGTTTGCGCAGCTCGTCGGGCATGTGCTTCTGCGTGTGGGCGATGGCATTGACCTCACGGGTGATGCTCCAGTAGACGCTCTCTATCTGGGCGCGGGTCTTGAGGTCAATCAGCCCATGGCGGAAGAGGTCAAGCCCCTCCTCGCGTATTTGCTCAGCGTCGTGCCAATCTTCCAGCATGGAGCGTGCAGAAATCTTGTCCCATATCTCGGAGAGGTCGCGCACGAGCTTGTGGTCTTCGGGCGATGCCTCCCACGACTCGTCCATCGATGGTTGCGAGGTGGAGTCGAAGGCTTCGAGTATGAGCACCGAGTGGTGAGCCGACAGCGAGCGGCCGCCTTCGGAGATAATGTTGGGGTGGGGTATGCCGTTGTGGTCGGCAGCCTCCACGAAGGTGTAGACGCAGTCGTTGATATACTCCTGTATGGAGTAGTTGACTGAACTTTCGCTGTGTGACGACCGTGTGCCGTCGTAGTCCACACCCAGTCCGCCGCCGCAGTCCACAAACTCTATGTTGAAGCCCAGCTTGTGGAGTTCCACGTAGAATTGAGCCGCCTCGGTCAAGGCAAACTGTATGCGGCGTATCTTGGTAATCTGGCTGCCTATGTGGAAGTGCATCAGCTTAAGGCAGTCTTGCATCTCGTTGGTGCGCAAGAACTCAAGGGCACGGAGCAAATCCGACGAGTCGAGTCCAAACTTGCTGGCGTCGCCGCCGCTTTCCTCCCATTTGCCTGCACCCGACGAGGCGAGCTTTATGCGTATGCCCAACTGTGGGCGAAGGTTCATGGTCTTGGCTGTGGCTACGATTTCCTCCAATTCCTCATACTTTTCCACTACGAGGAATATGCGCTTGCCCATCTTCTGCGCCAGCAGTGCCAGCTCGATGAAGCTGTGGTCCTTGTGGCCGTTGCAGATGATGAGGCTGTCGGAATCCATGTTGGCGGCTATCACGGCGTGGAGTTCTGGCTTCGAACCAGCCTCCAGTCCCAAGTTGTAGCGTTTGCCGTGGCTTGTTATCTCGTCCACCACGGGTTTCATCTGGTTTACCTTGATGGGGAATATGATGAAGTGCTCAGCCTTGAAGTTGTATTCCTTGGCCGCCTTCTCAAAACAGTCGGCAGTCTTCTCTATGCGACTGTCGAGAATGTCAGGAAAGCGTAGCAACATGGGCGTTGCAGTGCGCTGCGACACAAGGTCGTCGACCAGTTCCTTGAGGTCAATCTGGTTGGAGTCCTTGAAAGGTGTGACATAGACGTGACCTTTCTTGTTGATACCGAAAAAATTTACTCCCCAGCCTCCAATGTTGTAGAGCTCTTCAGAGTCTTCTATTCGCCATTTTGCCATTTCTTGTACTTAAACGAGAATTTAGTGTTCTAAAATATTAACGATGCGCTCCACGAGCACATCAATCTTGGAAAAACTGTCCAGAATGTCCACGTTGACCGTCAGCTGCGCCTTGGAGTAATAGGGCATGCGGCTGGCTATCTGCTCCCCGACGAAGGAGAGCAACTCGTCGCCTTGCTTGTCGCGTAGCAGAGGGCGCACAGTGTGACTAAGCTTCAGGTGCTCCACGATAGTCTGCGGTGAGGCATCGAAAAACACTGTGGTGCCACACTGGTTAAGGTAGTCCATGTTGTCAAAAAAACACGGAGTGCCCCCGCCGAGTGCCAGCACGATGTTTTCAAATTCGGCTACCTCATGGAGCATAGTGCGCTCTATCTGCCTGAAACCGTCTTCGCCCCTTTCGGCAAAGATGTCGCTAATCTTCTTGCGATAGCGCTCCTCAATATACCAGTCAAGGTCGTAGAACTGCATGCCGAGCCTCTGTGCCAGGACTTTGCCTACCGAGGTCTTGCCAGCTCCCATATAGCCTATGAGCATCACGCTTTTCATTCTCGACAATATCTGTTATCTGTCTTTAATTACCAGACTGCTACTTCTTGCGCCTTTTGCGCGGTGCGCTCTCACCGGCATTGGCTATCACCTCGCGACACTGCTCCACGGTGATGGTGGCAGGATCAGCCGCCAGATTCTTGGGCAGGCGGTAGTTTCTGCCCTCAAAGGCGATGTAGGGGCCATAGCGACCGTTCATCACCTCGATGCCACCCTCAAAGGAGTTGATTACGCGCTTCTTCTCAGCCTCGGCTTTCTGGTCAATCAATTGCTGGGCCTGCTCGAGGGTAATCTTCATCACGTCGATGTCCTTGGGGATGGAGACATACTGCTTGTTGTAGCTCACGTAGGGGCCAAACCTACTGATATTGGCCACGACATCGCCATTCTCAAGTTGGCCGAGCACCCTTGGTAGCTTGAACAGTTCGAGAGCTTCCTCAAGGGTGATGGTGTCAATGCTCTGACCCTCGCGCAACTGGGCAAACTGCGGTTTCTCCTCGTCGGAGGCCAAGCCTAACTGAGCCACTGGTCCATAGCGACCTATCTTGACGCTGAGCATGCGGCCCGTCTTGGGGTCTATGCCCAACTGGCGCTCACCGATGCGCAGCTCGGTCTGTTTTTCAGATGCCTTGGTAACCATTGGGGTAAAGGTGTTGTAGAACTGACGAGTCAGTTTGTTCCAATCCTTCTTGCCGGCTGCCACAGCGTCGAAGTCCTTCTCCACACGGGCTGTAAAGTCGATGTCGAGAATGCTGGGGAACCACTCTATGAGATAGTCGTTGACAATCTTGCCAGTGTCAGTGGGGAAGAGCTTGCCCTTCTCTGCACCGGTCGTCTCTTCCTTCTGGGTAATGCTGACACCCGCATCGGTCAGTTCCATGTAGGTGTAGGTGCGCTTTGTGCCCTCGCGGTTGCCTTTCTCTACATAACCGCGCTGCTGGATGGTGCTTATGGTCGACCCGTAGGTAGAGGGGCGGCCTATGCCCAACTCCTCCATCTTGTGTACGAGCATGCCTTCACTGAACCTCGCTGGGCGTTGACTGAACTTTTGAGTGGCGCATATCTTGGCGGGACTCATCGTCTCGCCTTGGCTGAGGTTGGGCAACAGTGGCGTTGTGTCTTCGCTCTCGTCGTCCACCGACTCGCGGTAGATGCGTGTGTAGCCGTCGAAGGTCATCACTTCGCCCGTGGCTATAAACTTCTCTTCAACCCCATCGATGCCGATGGTCACCACCGTCTTTTCATAAGAGGCGTCGGCCATCTGCGATGCCAGAGTGCGCAGATAGATGAGTCGATACAGACGCTTCTCCTGTGGAGTGCCCGATATTTCGGGCTGGTCCATCTGCGTTGGACGTATAGCCTCGTGAGCCTCTTGAGCTCCCTTGGCCTTAGTGTGGAAATTGCGTGTCTTGGAGTATTTGGCACCCAACTCGTCGGTCACGACCTGCTTGGCGGCAGATACGCACAACGAACTCAGGTTGAGCGAGTCAGTACGCATATAAGTGATAAATCCCTTTTCGTAAAGCCCCTGGGCGATGCGCATGGTCTGGCTCACCGAATAGCTTAGCTTGCGTGCCGCCTCCTGCTGGAGGGTAGAGGTCATGAAAGGAGGTGCCGGCGAACGCTTCACTGGTTTCTTCTCGAGATTTTCTACAGTGAAAGTGACGTTGTGGCATTTCTCCAGAAAAGCCTGAGCCTCTTGGGCTGTCTCGAAGCGCTTGTTGAGTTCAGCCTTGACAGGAGTCCCGCCATCGGCAGGTTCAAACACTGCGTTGACCACATAGGCAGTCTTGGGTTCAAAATGCTCTATCTCGCGCTCGCGTTCCACCACGAGTCTCACCACCACGCTCTGCACACGACCAGCCGAAAGCCCTGGCTTAATCTTGCGCCAGAGCACCGGCGACAGCTCGAAACCTACGATGCGGTCGAGCACGCGGCGCGCCTGCTGAGCGTTGACCAGATTGCGGTCGATATGGCGTGGGGTGGAAATGGCAGCGAGGATGGCTGGCTTGGTGATTTCGTGAAACACGATGCGGTTGGTAGTCTCTACGTCAAGTCCCAGCACCTCTGCCAGATGCCAGGAAATGGCCTCTCCCTCGCGGTCTTCATCCGATGCGAGCCAGACCTTGTCGGCCTTCTTGGCTTCCTCTCGGAGACTCTTGACGAGACTCTGCTTGTCGGTGGGAATGACATATTCCGGCATCAGCGTTGTTGTGTCAATACTGAACGACCGCGACTTGAGGTCGCGTATGTGACCTTGACTCGACATAACGGTGTAGTCCGCGCCGAGAAATTTGCCTACAGTCTTCGCCTTGGCGGGCGACTCTACTATAACGAGATTTTTCATCGATAATAATGTTTCTCTGTGTTAGTGTGCTCCACAATCTTACACCTTATATATGTAAGGTCGAAAATAGCGACCGCAAAAGTAAACAAATTTCTTTAACTCTCACCTTGTTTGAGCCAAAGAAATAATGCTTGGCCCTAAATTCGCCAACAGCGCAATCCGCTGCGCAGAGATTGAGCAGGCTGGTGAGTTTCCACCGAAATGGTTGTCGGTTTCCGCCAAAACGCTCAACCATTTCGGCGGAAATTCAATTGCGTTTCGGCGGAAACTCACTTCAGAGATGGCTTCGGACGGGCGGTTGCTACAACAGCTGCAAGCTCCCCAAGTCTGGCTTGTGGCATAAGAAGAATGGGAGCCGGCATTGCTGCCGACTCCCATAAAAACATTTGTTAAGTGTGCCTCCTATATGTTGGAGGACGGAAGGTTTGAGAGAATGAAACCTATGATGTTCGTATTGATGGTTTTAATAAGTGTTCTCTATTTGTAGTGATTGAGCGGCTATTGTTTGTCGGACAGTTTGGACAACAGTGCCATGAAGTCGTTGTCGAAGTCGCCGGTGAGGTTGAGTATGCGCAGTCCAGCGTTTCCACCTGTGTCGAGCAGGGCTATGATTTCCACCACCTTGTTTCCCGCACGCCGCGTCCACACGCCTGCTTGCGATTGGTCTTTGTCGGCGACGTCAGGATCATATTTCTTGTAGATTCTCTTGTTGTCGCGCAACACCTTGTTGGCCAGCGACCGATAGGCGCTGGAGTTGTTGGACACCAGCAGTATGCGCAGGCTCATGATGCGGCGCAGCAGTTCGCTCACCGTCTGCTTGTATTCGCTTGCCTCGGCAGATGCGGTCTTGTCAGTAGAGGCAAGCATCTCGACTACGTCGCGCATCATAGATGGGCCTACGGTAATCTGCCGATAGTCGGAGGCGGGGTAGGTGTTGGCATTGGCCTCGATGCGCTTCATCATGTGTGCAATGAAGTCGTTGTCGTTGGAAGACTGTGCTGCCGCTGCCGGTACCAGTGTGACTACCAGGGACACAAGTATGTGGAAGAGATGTTTCATTTACGTGTTTTGGCTGTCGGCACCGTGGGCGGTGCGGGTGGTGTTTACTTGACCTTGGAGTTTGTTCCCTCAATGGAGTCTCCATTGAATACGTTGCTGAGATCCTTGAGTGCGTCGCTGACCTGGCTGTATGCCACTTGGGGGTCTGAATAGGTTTCGTGATAACCAGCGTAGTTATAGTTGACAGGGTCGGGGTCTTGCGAGTCCCAATAGCTTGTAGCAGCTACGCCCGCTGTGATGACCAGTGCCACGGAGGCTACTGCCTTGTAGAACGGTACGAGCGAATGATTCAGGCGCACAATCCAAGAGGGGTGTTGGGTCGCTGCTTTGCCAGCAGGGTGAAGTCGCTCCATGAGCTTGGTGTCGAAATCGGCGGGCAGCTCCACGTGTTCTTCTTCGGCAAGGGTGTTGAAGAGGGGTCTGTATTGTTCGAGCGATGAGGGAATGTCCTGCTGCGTGAAGAAGCTTTTTAGAATCGTTTCTTCCTGAAGGTTTGTCTGGCAGTCGAAATAGCGCTCTACCAGGTTTTCGATGTATTTATAGTCCATAGTCATCTTGTTTCTTAAACATTTGTTTGAGAGTTTGGCGGGCTCTGAACAAGGTCACCTTGACCTGCTCTTCGCTCAACTTGAGTGCCGCAACGATTTCCTTGTAGCTGTAGCCCTCGATGTCGCGCAGCTGCAGTACGGCTCTTTGGCGCGGTGGGAGCGAGTTGATTTTGTTGAGCAACATTGCGCTCTGCTCTTGGCGCGTGAGGTTTTCGAAGGGTGAGTCGATGGTGTCGGTCGCCGTTGTTAACTCTGCCAGAGAGTCTATTCGCTCATTGTTGCGGCCAGCTCTCTTGAGGGCATCGAGCGAGAGGTTGCGGCAGATGGTCATTCCCAGTGCCTCTGCCTCTGCGACGGTTGGGAGCGAGTCTGTGCGTTTCCAGAGCCTGACGAGGGTTTCCTGAGTGATGTCTTGTGCCTCTGCACTGTCCTGCAATACCCGCAAGGCAAGTCTGTAGAACCTGTTCTTGAGCGGCATCACGTCTTTGTTGAAATCTATCATTGTCTGGTCTCTCTAAGTGTATAAACGATTGGTGGAGGAAAAAGTTACGTTCTACAGCGAAAAAATCCCCTCCGGGACGGCATTTTGTAGCCCGGCGGGGATTTTTCTGGACATTGTGGTTTGTTTTTGGCGTGTGTTTCTGACTAGAAGAACAGCAGTCGCTGGAAATAGTAGACGAGCATGCCGCTGAGCATACCAACGAGGGCCCATAGGCTGAAGTGCTTGAGATACCACCCGAAGCTTATCTTCTCCAGTCCCATGACGACCACACCGGCGGCAGAGCCGATGATGAGGATGCTGCCACCCGTGCCGGCGCAGTAGGCTAGCAACTGCCAGAAGATGCCGTCTTGGCAGAAATCGAGATTGGCGGGGTTGCAGTCGTACATGCCCATGCAGCTGGCCACCAATGGTACGTTGTCAACCACCGACGATGCCACACCGATGAGTCCGGTTACGAGATAGTGGTTGCCGTGGGTAAACGAGTCGAGAGCTACGCCGAATGTGTGGAGTGCGCCCGTTTCCTCCAGGGCTGCTACTGCCATCAGTATGCCGAGGAAGAAGAGTATGGTCGACATGTCGATGTTCTTCAGAATGCGGCTGACGCGCTGTTCGCGGTTGTTCTCAATCTTGCGGGCATTGTAGAAGCATTCGGTGATGATCCACAGGATGCTGAGAATCAGGACTACTCCCATAAATGGGGGCAAGCCCGTGATGCTGCGGAACACTGGCACAAACATGAGTCCTAGCACTCCCACGTAGAACACCACGTTGCGCTGTGTGAGCGAGAAGTCATAGGATTGGACGGTGGTTTCTTCGGCTTTGTCGGTCAGCGGTTCAAGTTTCCCTTTTAGCTTCAAGTGGACAATTAGGCCTGGAACTACCACTGTGGCGAGCGATGGGAGCAACAGCTCCTTTATGGGACCCATAGTGGAGATATTGCCCTTGATCCAAAGCATAATGGTGGTGACGTCGCCGATGGGTGAGAAGGCTCCGCCTGCATTGGCGGCAATGATTATCATTCCGGCATATAGCATGCGCACCTGCTTGCTCTTGACCAACTTGCGCAACACCATGATCATTACGATTGACGTGGTGAGGTTGTCGAGTATGGCTGAGAGGAAGAAAGTGATGACTATAATCTTCCACAGCAGTGAACGCTTGCTCTTGGAGGCGAGCTTGTTGCGCACGAAGTTGAAGCCGCCGTTGATGTCGACCACCTCTACGATGGTCATGGCGCCAAGCAAGAAGAAGATAATCTCACTGGTGTCGCCTACGTGGCGTAGAAACATGCTGTCGAACGACTCGCCAGCTTGCAGATAGTCGCTGATATTGAATGTGTAGAGCGACCACAAGACCGCACTCATGAGCAATGCGGTAGCGGTCTTGTTAACCTTGAGGCTTCCCTCCAGAGTGATGAAGAGGTATCCCAAAAAGAACGCAATTATGATTGCTAAAGTCATTGGTAATAAAGTTTGTTTGTTATTAGTTGGTTAGTATACTGATTTTTCATTGCAAATTTAACAAGAACCGATGCTTCCTGCAATCGTGAACAACGATTATCCCTAGCATTCTTGCGGCTTTTTTAAGATGGTTAACATTTTTGCTTGCCGCCTGCTGCCCACATGCTCATTTGACTGAACAAAAAGTAGCAAACATACAAGCTACGCGATATGGCAAACGGTTTGACGATAAAAATTTTTGCGTTTTCCGTATTTTTTTGTTCCTTTGTACCCTTTGAGTAGTGCCGGCTGTCGCCGGCGAGAAAACAAGGATAAATGATGGACGTGCGGAAAAGACGACAGTTCGCAGACTATCTTGTGCGGCCTGTGGCAGAGTGCTGGCAGTTTCTGCTGATGGGTGCGGTGGCATGGCTGGTGCTGTATCACCTCACGCAATGGACGAGTGACTCTTGGTGGATGTGGCTGCCGGCACAGGTTGCTGACCTCTATGTGTTGGCATTTTTTGTATGCCTTCTGCCCAAGGGCTGCCGCAAGTGGGTCTTGGGCGTCGTCAGCGCAATCATGTACATCATGTTCTTTGCCGAGAGCTTTGTCTATCAGCGCTATTATACTCACTTCATGCCGCAGGTGCTATCGATGGTGTGCGAAACTACGCCTGAAGAGTCCAGCGGCTTCCTGCGGTTGTGTCTTGAGTCGTCCAAACTGCTGCCTATGGTGGCGTGGTGGGGCGGTGTGGCAGTGGTGCATATTGCCCTTGCCGTGACAGTGCGTCGCCAAGTGACAGTCCGGTGGTTGAAGCACACAATGCTAGCAGTGGTACTGCTGTGTCTGGCATGGCGAATACCATCTTATGTGGAGACTGTACGCTTCTTGAGACTGGAGACCACGGAGCAGTCGGAACGCACCGATTTCTCTGCTTTCTATTCAAGTCCGTGGAGAATCGTCTATTCACTGAAATTTGCACAGCTCACACAGCGCGAGCTCAAGACCTTGGGCGACAATATGAGCGATATCAAGGTTGAGGGCAATGGCAAGGGTGTGCCTTACATAGTATTTGTGATTGGTGAGAGCTACAATAAGCACCACTCTGCCGTCTATGGCTACAGCATGCCCACGACCCCTTTCCAGAGCAAGGCGCAAGACGAAGGTTTCATGGTAGCCATGCAGAATGCAGTGACTCCGTGGAATGTAACCTCGATGGTGTTCAAGCAGATGATGTCCATACGGTCGGGCGACAGTGGCTCCAACTGGGCAGACGGAGTGCTCTTTCCCGCCATCATGCGCAAGGGCGGCTACAGGGTGAGCTTCTTGAGCAACCAGTTCTACAAGTCGCATCGGCAGAACACGGCTAACTTCAACGGGTCGTTCTTCATGAATAGCCAGCCGTTTGACAGCCTTTGCTTTGACGAGCGCAATGCCAAGCACTACCTCTACGACACAGGACTGGTAATGTCTCTGCCCAAATCACCCATGCCAAAGAACCAGTTCATCATTCTGCACCTGCTGGGGCAGCACCAACCCTACTCTGACCGCATTCCCAAAGGGCAGGCGACGTTCAAGGTCAACGATGTCAAGCGGTCTGACCTCAACGACGACGAGAAGCAAATTGTGGCTGACTACGACAATGCCACGCTCATCAACGATCGGGTGATTGAGAAAGTCTACGACATTTTTGCCGACAAAGAAGCCGTTATAGTCTATGTGGCAGACCATGGAGAGGAGGTCTATGACGGCAATATCGGCATGTTTGGGCGCAACCACAGTGCCAGCCCGTCACCACAGATAATGTGGGCAGAATTTGAAGTGCCCCTCGAGATATTCTTCACTCCTGCGCTCATGGAGAAGCGGCCGCAACTCGTCGAGGCGGTACGCGCAGCTCAAAACAAGCCGTGCTCTATCGACGACTTGGGGCACACGCTCATCAATATGGCAGGCATAGAGTGTAAGTACTACAATCCGCAGCGTGACATCCTGTCGCCGCAGTTCAAGCAGAAGAAACGCTATGTAAAGAATCTGTCGGTCACCTACGACGAGATAATGAAACGCAAGAAATAGTCGCCCCAACCCATTCACCTCATGTCCAGACAAACCGTAACAATGCTTAAAGGCTTGGGCATACTGCTCATCGTGACGCACAACTACATGCACTGGTTGCCGGACTGTGTGGACGAAAACGAGTATACGTTTAGCATAGAGCGAATCGACAAACTCGTGGAGTATCTCGGGCAAGGCGGTCCCCATGTGGTGCTCAACCTGCTCAGTCATTTCGGCCACTACGGCGTTGCCATATTCTTGTTCCTCAGCGGCTATGGGCTCACAAAGAAGTATGAGCCGATGTCTGGCAACCAACTGAACGCAACTCCCCGCATTGGAATCGTGCCGTTTGTCTTCAGACATGCCTTGAAACTATGGAAGCTGATGGTGCCGGTCGTGGTTTTGTTTGTTGCAACTCAACTGTATCACGGCACATGGAACAGACCCTGGACACGACTGCTCCCGCTCTTGGGGTTCTACAGCAACCTGCAGCCTGAGCGCGACCTCTTATTGGGTCCGTGGTGGTGGTTCAGCCTGATGATGCAGCTCTACATCGTGTGGCGGCTGTTCATCTACCGCAACGGCAAGTCTATGCTCTACACAGTGATAGGTTTGTGTCTTGCAACGCAGATAGCCGCCACATGGATTGAACGCGGCAATCTGGCGTCATACGACACCCTGACGAGCTATCTCCATTACAACTTCCCATGCTCCATGCTAGCCTTCGGTCTGGGAGTGGCGCATGCGCGCTATAATCTCTACTGGCTCAGGCAGTGGTGGTCGCCCCTAGTGGGACTCTCGCTCATTATCATCGGTGCCTTTAATGCGGGCATTTGGTGTATCAGCCCAGCGGGCATAGTAATGATTGCCGCAACCTTTGCCCATAATGTCGACTCAAGGCTGCGCACCCGGGAGCGGTGGTGCATCACGCCCCTGCGAATCCTCGTGTTCTTGGGAGAAATTTCGGCATGGCTGTTTGCCCTCCATCCCATAGTCAGGATCTATCCCATAAGGATGGCTCGAACAGGCGGCGACCTCGACGTCTATCTGTCGATAGTCATATATCTCGCTGTCAGCATACTCCTGGCGTGGCTGTTCTTCATGTTCACAAAAAAACGACCTGCCGACACAATAAAAAATAATGCATAGAGTTATCTGTTATAGTATTTTTATGAAAACTACGACGCTTAACATACCCAGGCTGATCGCCGCCCTGCTGCTACTGCTTCTTGTCCACACCGGCAAGGCGCAGTACGATCCATCGTTCACCCATTTTTGGATGATTGAGACGCAGTTTAATCCGTCAGCGGTGGGCAACACCACAGACCTGAGAGCTACCGGCATCTACAGCGCCCAACTCACTGGTTATGAAAATGCGCCCAACACCATGGTGGCTGCCGTAGACTTGCCCTTGTTCTTCGTGGGGCCGCAGCACGGCATAGGTGCCTACTTCATGAATGACGAAGCCGGCGCATTCTCAATGAAGAACGTCGCACTGCAGTATGCACACCACCGCAAATTGCTAGGTGGCACCATCAGCATAGGTCTGCAGATAGACTTGCTCAACGAAACATTCGACGGTTCCAAGATAGACACCGAAGACGGCAATGACCCCGCTTTTTCCACCAGTAACATCAACGGCTCCAAGATTGACGGCTCTGCCGGACTCACTTATCGCTGGAAAGACCTCAAGGTGGGCTTGTCGGTGAAGCATATCACAGCACCGACCATTCTGCTTGGCGAAAAAAACGAGATAAGAATCAAACGTTCCTACTATTTCACGGCAGGATACAATATTAAGCTAAGAAATCCGTTATTCAGCATACACCCCGATGTCTTTTGGACATACGACGGGGTTGACCATAAAGGCTATATCCATGCCCGCCTGCAATATGACAACGACGGGAAAATGCTGTTTGGAGGACTGAGCTACAGTCCTTCTACTTCGGTGGCTCTGGTCGTAGGCGGAAAATTCCATGGGGTAGTGCTCAGCTACTCCTACGAGGCATTCACCTCGGGAGTGGGCGTAGGCAATGGCAACCACGAAATTGTGTTGTCTTACCAGGCTCCGCTAAATATCTACAAGAAAGGACGCAACCGCCACAAAAGCGTGCGCCTGCTCTAAATGCAGCGGCATCTGTTTGCAGACGTCTCCATGTAGCAATCAACACAGTGGCACATCAACATAGACAACAATTTAAGAAACACATACATAGTATATATGAAAAAGCTTAGCAATTTGGCAATCGCATTCATCAGCATTGTTCTCGCATGCTCATGTTTTGGTGGCAGCGGCCTGCAACAAGGCGGCGAAGTGACTGGCGTATCAGGCAGGTCCTTCGTTGAACCCACTCCATACGGAATGGTCAAAGTGGAAAAGGGATTCCTTAAAGTCGGACTGTCGGAAAACGACACCCTGTGGGGAGCTGACGTGCCTAGCAAGGAAATCTCTGTCGATGGTTTCTGGATGGACCAGAAGGAAATAACCAACTCGCAATACCGTCAGTTTGTGGCGTGGGTGCGCGACTCCATACTGCGCGAACGTCTGGCCGATCCTAACTATGGTGGCATCGAGGCCTACAAGATTACGGAAGACGAAGAGGGCAACCCTCTGGAGAAGCCGTACCTTGACTGGACGAGGCGACTCCCATACAAAAACCCCACAGAGAGCGAAGAACTTGCACTCAACTCCATTTACACCGTAAATCCAGTGACGGGAGAAAAGATGCTTGATGCCTCGCAGATGAACTATCGCTACGAAATCTACGACTATCAGAAAGCTGCGATGAGAAAATATCGCCTCAATCCCGCAGAGCGCAACCTCGACACCGATGTCAAGGCTGATCCGACGGAGGTGGTGATGATCTCCAAAGATACCGCTTATATCAACGACGACGGACAAATCGTCAGGGAGACCATCACGCGTCCACTTTCGTCATATTATGACTTCCTCAATACCTACATTGTCAACATCTATCCCGACACCACTTGTTGGATAAACGACTTCACCAACGCCAATAACGAGAAATACTCCAAACTCTACTTCTCGTCGAGTGACTACAACGACTATCCCGTAGTGGGAGTGACTTGGGAGCAGGCTACGGCCTTCTGCGCTTGGCGCACTGAATATCTGCTCAAGGGATTGGGCAAAGAGGCCCGCCAACTGCAGCGTTACCGCCTGCCGACCGAGATTGAATGGGAGTTTGCTGCCCGTGGCAAAAACGGCAACACCTTCCCTTGGACAGACTCCACGATGGTCAACGATAAGGGCTGCTATTATGCTAACTTCAAGCCAGACCGCGGCAACTATACGCAAGACGGTAATCTTATCACCTCGAGATGTGGTATCTATGGTGCCAACTCCAACGGACTCTATGACATGGCGGGCAACGTGGCTGAATGGACCTCTACCGTCTACACTCAAGCGGGTGTGCAGATGATGAGCGACCTCAACCCTGAATTGACCTACAAAGCTGCCATAGAAGATCCCTATTTCCTGAAACAGAAAGTTGTGAGGGGTGGTTCATGGAAAGACCCCGAGTCTATGATACGCTCGGCATGGCGCCAGAAGGAATACCAGAATCAGCCACGCTCGTTCATAGGATTCAGATGCGTGCGCTCACTGGCCTCCACCACCAATTCTCGCGCTACCAAGATGAATGGTGCCAAGAGCACCGGCGGCAGCGGCAGTTCTGCCTCCAGACTCTCCGTACGCAAAACCAGACGGTAGTCTCTCGCTCTGTCAGTCGAAAACCTCCCCTTAACTAATCATCACGACAAAAACACACAATTATGAATATAGTAGCAATGCTGCAACGCTGGATGGACAGCAAAATCGGACAAACTTTTCTGAACTACGCATATAGCTGGGGTGCGTCAATCGTAATCTTGGGTACCCTGTTCAAGCTGACGCACTTGCCGGGAGCCAACCTGATGCTTTTCATCGGTATGGGTACCGAGGTGGTAGTATTCTTCCTGTCAGCATTCGACCGTCCCTTTGAAAAGGGCGTCGACGAGCCGCAGACTAATTCCGAGCCCCAAGCTGTGCCTCATGTTGCCGGTACAGTGATACCTGCAACTGGTGTTGCTCTCTCTACCGCCAACTCCGAAGAAGCAGAAAGTACCACGCCATTTGCCGTGTCCTCAGTTGGTGGCAATGCGACCGCAAACAACGCTGCTGGTGGCAATGCCGTGATGGGCGGTGGTACTATCGTGATAGCAGGCGGCGGCAATGCCGGTGTTACTGCCGAACCGACCGAAACCAGCCAGGACGACGCAGCCGAAACTGCCGAAAAACTACAGGCTACAGCCTCTGCTCAGGGACTCACCGGTGGCAGCCTGCTCGAGATTATCCGTCTTGCCAACGAAGAACTGCTTCAGCGCGCACAGTCATCGCTCACTCCCGAGATGGAGGAAGCCTCCAAGCAGTATGTTGAGAAGCTGCAACTACTCACCGAGACTCTTGACCGAGTAGAGAAGCAATCAGCACGACTCACCACCGACAGCGAGGAAATGACTAACCTCAACCGCACGCTGACAGGCATCAACACCGTCTACGAACTGCAACTCAAGAGCGTAAGCCAGCAGATAGGTACCATCGACTCAATCAACGAGCAGACACGCCGCATGGCCGCACAGATTGAAGAGCTCAACGGAGTATACTCACGAATGGTCAAGGCTCTAACCGTCAATATGAAGAATGCAGCCGCTACTACGGCTGACTAATTCTACAACTACTTACTACAGTATGGCACTAAAGAAGAAACAGATATCGCCTCGCCAGAAGATGATCAACCTCATGTATGTGGTGTTGATGGCAATGCTGGCGCTCAACGTGTCCAACGATGTGCTCAAGGGATTGCAGTTAGTCAGCGACAGCCTGCTACGCTCTGTCGACAACTCGCAGGCCGAGATAAAGAGCATCTACAAGAGCTTTGAAGAGCAGATGGCCAAAAACCCATCTAAGGTAAAGCCTTGGTATGACAAGGCGCAGGAGGTGCATAAGAAGACCAACGAGCTCTTTGACTTTGCGCAGCAGCTCAAGCTTGCCATCGCTCGCGAAGCCGACGGCTCAGATGCCAACCCCGACAACCTCGTCCACAAAGAGGACCTTGAGGCTGCACCGCAGATAATGCTTGCTCCCGCCACTGGCAAAGGACGCAAACTCTACGACATGATCAACAACTACCGCAACTTCATCATCAAGATGACACCCGACAAGCGGCAGATGGCTATCATCTCGTCCAACCTCTCTACCGACGTACCTAAGACTGCCGGCAACCTCGGCAAAAACTGGCAGCAGTATATGTTTGAGTCAATGCCCGCCATTGCTGCCACCACGATGCTGACCAAGCTGCAGACCGATGTGCGCCAGGCAGAAAAGGAAGTGCTCCACGAACTGCTTGCCAACATCGACATCAAGGACATACGCGTCAACGAACTGGCAGCCTACTGTCTGCCTGAAGCGACTACGCTCTTCCCTGGCGACGAATTCCGCAGCCGCATATTCATGGCAGCCATCGACACGACCCAACGCCCCGAAATCTACGTCAATGGCAATAAGGTCAACCCCAACGGAACCTACAATTTCCGCGTGGGTGGTCCGGGCGAATATTCCTTCAAGGGGTTCATCAGTATGCCCAATGCTGCTGGCGAGATTATCAAGCGAGAATTTATTCAGAAGTATAACGTCATCGCGCCACCATCAGGAGCCACTGTGGCTGCTGACATGATGAATGTGCTCTACGCTGGCTATAACAACCCCGTGTCGGTTTCTGCCAGCGGCATATCGCCCGACAAGATAACCCTCACTATGGAGGGCGGAACCCTGACCCGCGGCAGCGACGGTCACTACACTGCGCGCCCCTCAGCCGTGGGTCACGACGTGACGTTCAACGTGACTGGCGTAGTCAATGGTACCTCGCAAAAGATGGGCGCCTTCACCTTCAAGGTGCGCAAATTGCCTGACCCAACAGCCTTCATCCCCTACAAGGACGACAAGGGCACTGAAAGCCACTTCGTAGGCGGACGCACATTCCCCAAAGCCACTCTGCTCAACACCCAGGGCATAGGCGCAGCCATCGACGACGGACTGCTCGACATTCCGTTCCAGGTGCTCAGCTTCGAAACGACATTCTTCGACAATATGGGCAATGCCATTCCTGAAAAATCTGACGGCAGCAAGTTCTCCGAACGCCAGCGCAACATGTTCCGCAAGCTCTCGCCTGGCAAACGCTTCTACATCAACCGCGTCAAAGCCATTGGTCCCGACGGCATACAGCGCAATCTGCCGCAGGCTCTCGAAGTGATAGTAAGATAAGCCGATGCCAGCACACCGCTCTCGGCAAACCAACGAAACAAACAACAAAAATATACATACAAGTATGAAACGCACAGCCATTCTGCTTACAATAACACTCATGACCATAGCCTCTGTAGCGCAACCCCCCGCACGTTTGCGCCAGCAGGCATCGCAGACCAACAACACCAAAACTGCGCAGACTGCCATCAAAACAAGTGAGCGAGCAGCCCTCGAATTTCCCACCCAAGGCGAAATGCCCAAGGATGCTGCATGGCGCAGAGATGTCTACAAAGTGCTCGACCTCACCAACGACCACAATGCCGTGCTCTATTATCCCGAAGAGCCACAGGGCGACAAGATGAACCTCTTTACCTACATCTTCAAGCTCGTCATGCGCAAGCAGATTAAAGCCTATGAATACACCATGGACGGCAATGAGAACTTCAGCGACAAAAACGCCATGAAGCCAATCGACATACTTACACGTTTCGAAATACCCCACCAGACCAACGGCGACAAGGTGCGCGTAGAAGACGCCGACATTCCCTCGTCGCAGGTCAAGAGCTACTACATCAAGGAGTCAACCTACTACGACCAGCACACAGCGCAGTTCCACACACAGATTACCGCCATCTGTCCTGTGCGCAAGACCATCGGCGAATTTCTTGAGGAAGAGGCTCCCACACCACTCTTCTGGATTAACTATGCTGAGGTGAGCCCCTATTTGGCCAAGATAGCCCTCATGAACTCTAACTACAACAATGCAGCGCAGATTTCCGCCAACGATTACTTTGCGCTCAACCAGTATGAAGGCAAAATCTACAAAACAGTCAATCTTCAGGGCAAAGTGTTGGCCAACTACTGCGAGTCAGACTCGGCCCTCAAGAAAGAGCAAAACCGCATTGAGAAGGAGATAACCACCCTTCAGGATCGAGTGTGGGGCAAAGACTCTGTCAAGATAAAGGCCGCACAGCAGAAAGCACGCGAACTCCAAGCCGCCAAGGATTCCACAGAGGCAGCCAAACCGGCTCCACGCACCTTGCGTAGCACCAAGAAAGCCAGCAAGACTGAGGAGCAGTCTACCTCCAGCCGCTCGCAGCTCAAGCGCGAAAAGTCTAACTCTGTCTCAACACCGCGCTTCTCCGCCCGCCGCCAGCGCCACTAGTCACACACGACACACACCGATTGAAGTATACACACCAAGTCCGGCATTTGCCGAGAGCCAACCAGTGCTCTCCGCAAATGCCTTTTTTTATTCATAAGTCTGTCAGCGACAAATTATTTCTGTTAGATTAATGCCCAAGACTTCTTTTTGAAGCATTTGTCTCTGCGTCCCAATCAAGAGGTTCTGAGGACTCATTGACTTTGTTTCTAGTAATTTCGTGCAAAATCAGATTCAGTCAATCTTGTTTTTTTTGTTTACTTGCAGATACAAGAAGTTATGCGTTTTTTGTACTTTTG
Organism: Bacteroidaceae bacterium; assembly: GCA_963600315.1. Taxonomy (GTDB): domain Bacteria; phylum Bacteroidota; class Bacteroidia; order Bacteroidales; family Bacteroidaceae; genus UBA6382. The sequence continues at coordinate 39,889 of CAVCAW010000043.1, forward strand.
CGGTCGCAAACCATTTGTGGTTATGCTAATTATCAACAAGACAACATTAATTATGAATAGAAGACTATTTGTTCTATTGACCATCATTCTCTGTGCTGTTTCGTTTGTCGATGCGGCCGAGATAGTGAATCGCACGCATATTACAAGCATAAATGCATGGCGCTTCGACTTCAACTACACATCCGTTGATGTTGACGGGACAACGCCAATTGAGCTTTCTGCGGCTATCTTCATGAGTGACACTCTGTACAACAGGAAGAAAACTACCAGAGGATGCATTCTGCTCAACCACTACAGCATAACTACCGATGCCGACCGTCCTACTAACGCAAGCAAGGCGGCCTCGCTTGAGGGGATACTGCAAAATTCTCATTGTTTCATAATAGAGAGTGACGGCATTGGCTTCGGACTCACCAAAGACCGCCATCAGTGCTACCTGATGGGACGCGTCAATGCGCGTAACGACATTGACGCATTCATCGAAGGTCGAAAGTTGCTGGAAAAGGAGGGATACGATACGGGTACCGCCGTGTTTAACATGGGATACTCACAAGGCGGATACACCGCAGTGTGGGTAGACCGAATGGTAGCCGAGGGCTACCGCCACGACGAATTGCCACGCATTCACATGAGTGTGGCGGGCGGCGGACCGTACGACATCTACGCTTGCTACAAAGACATAAAGGACAACGACAATGCGCACTATCCCGCTGCCATGCACATGATACTCTGCGACATGGTGGCATATGGCAATAACAGTTTGAAATACGAGGAGATATTCCAGCCCGATTTCGTGCCATACATTTCAGGAATGTACGACCCGAAGGTCCTCTCATTTATCCAAGTAAATGACAGCATCTTCAGAATGTACAGTAATGACTCCATTCAGTACAGTTCAAAGACGGGAATGCCGGTTAGCAAGACACTGCTCCCTTGCTTCTTCGATGAGAACTCAGACGTCATGAAAAAGATGAGGAACTGGATAGACTCTCAGTCTCTCGTATACGAAAAATGGTCGCCTATCTATACCGACAGCTTGGTACTCATACACACCACAAAGGACGACATAGTGCCTTTCAGTGCCTGCACCAGCATGGTTAAGCATCTTCAGGATAATGGATACGCTCACCTCAACAAGGTAGAATATAACAACGGCACCCATGTGTCTACTGGTGCCACCTACGCTATACAGGCTCTTACGATGCTCTCAAAATTCGACTATTCCACTACTACAGGAATAACCACCGTGGGCACCTACCACGCCAGTACCCCTACCACCAGCGGCATCTACACCCTCGACGGCCAGCGCGTGAGCCTGGCCGAAGGAGCAGCCCTTGATGCACTAAAGCCCGGCATATACATCATGAACGGACGAAAGTTCATAAAGCATTAGTAGTTGCACTTGCGTCAAGTGTAGGTTGAGCAGTTGCGGGCATTTCCGCCGAAATTGAATTGAACTTCGGGGCAAACGAATAACAATTTCCGCCGAAATTGACATCAATTTCGGCGGAAATGCTGTAGTTTGCTCAACACAAAAGTATGTAGTGTGGCTTAGGTTTGACGCTTTTAGTTGACCACTTACTTTGAGCGGGGGAATTATTGCTGTTGGCTGCCGATGAGTTGTAGTAGCCGCTCTACTGCTTGGTCTTCAGGAATGTTTTTCTCCACGCAGAGTTTGCCCTTGTAGAGGCTTATCTTGCCGCGTGCTGCCCCTACGTAGCCGTAGTCGGCATCTGCCATTTCGCCCGGTCCGTTGACGATGCAGCCCATGACAGCAATCTTCATTGGGGGCAGCGACTTTGTGGCGGCCTTGATGCGTGCCACTGTTGACTGGAGGTCGTAGAGGGTGCGTCCGCAACCGGGACACGAGATGTAGCGCACTGAGGTGACCCTTTGCCCAACTGCCTGGAGTATGGAGAAGGCTGTCTGCACGACCGTCTCTTCGGGCACTGCAAAGTCGCTGAGCCACAGCCCGTCGACAAGTCCGTCAAAGAGTAGTGGGGCTGCGTCGGCAGAGGCTTCGATAAGGTGGTCTTCTATGGTGTTTGGGTTGTGGTCGTACTCCAGGTGGATAATCAGTGGGTTCTTCAGTCCGCGTGACCACATGGTATGGGCGAGGGCGCGCAGATGTCCCACGGGGTTGAGATGGTGGCTTTCGCCCACCACGATGATATTGGGATTGAGGCGCAAGCGTTCGGTCAGCTCGGGGGTGAGTTGTTCGAACTCAATTCTGACCACTTCGTGGGTGGCACAAAGTTGAGTGAAGGTGTAGTCGGGCTTGCGCAAGCCGCAGTCTACGGGACGATCGCTTATTACTACGGGCACGTTGTTGCCGCCGATGTTGTCCACTTCGTGGGTAGGGCGTCGTTGGGGGTCGAGGTAGTCAAAGTCAGTAGCCATGTCGGCATGGATGAGGTTGTGCTTGCGACGCCTGGCGATATATTCTGTCAACTTGCGGGCTACGGGTATTTCGCTCTCGGGCTCTTCGCTCAGCGAAACTCTGATGGTGTCGCCCAGTCCGTCGGCCAGTAGGGTGCCTATGCCTGCAGCGCTCGTCACGCGACCGTCGGAGCCTTCGCCGGCTTCGGTCACTCCGAGGTGCAGGGGATAGTGCATGTCTTCGCGGTTCATTTGGTCTACGAGGAGTCTGACGGAGCGTACCATTACTGAGGGATTGCTGGCCTTGATGCTTAGCACTACGTTGTGGAAGTCTTCGTCGCGGCACACGCGCAGAAACTCCATGCAGCTCTCCACAATGCCGTGGGGGGTATCGCCATAGCGGCTCATGATGCGGTCGCTGAGCGACCCGTGGTTGACGCCTATGCGCACTGCTGTGTTGTGAGCCTTGCAGATGTCAAGGAAGGCGGTGAAGCGCTGGCGCAACTTCTGGAGTTCGGCGGCATATTCTTCGTCGGTATAGTCTATCTGCTTGAATCGGCGTGCGCTGTCAACGTAGTTGCCGGGGTTGACGCGCACCTTTTCAACCACTTCGGCTGCGGCGTCTGCCACCAGTGGATTGAAGTGGATATCTGCCACTAGCGGAGTGAGCACCGACTGGCGGCGCAAGCCTTCGTGGATAGACCTCAGGCCCTCGACTTCGCGCATGCCCTGGGCAGTGAGCCTCACGTAGTCGGCCCCAGCTCTGATGATGCGCAAACACTGCGCCACCGAAGCCTCCACGTCGGCTGTGGGGGTGGTGGTCATGCTCTGTAGGCGTATGGCATTGGCGCCACCCAGAGGCTTGACGCCTATGTTGACCTCGTTGGTTTGACGGCGCTGATAGTTGAAATACATGTTGATGAAGTGAAAGTGAGTGAGTTGGCTCTGGCAACTTGTGTGAGTTGGCAGATATGGGATGGGGTTAGTTGGTCTTGTAGTTGTATTTAACTTCGCTCAGCTCTTGGTTGGCCTTCACAATCTTCTGTTTCAGGTTCTCTTTGTATTGAGCCAGACGAGTGGCGAGCTGGTCGTCGGACAGGGCCAACATCTCGGCGGCGAGAATGGCAGCATTGGCGGCACCGTTGACTCCTACTGTGGCAACGGGAATGCCCGGTGGCATCTGTATAATCGAAAGCATGGCATCGAGTCCGTCAAGCATGCCTTTGATTGGCACGCCTATCACCGGTAGGGTGGTGTTGGCGGCAATGACGCCGGGAAGGGCGGCTGCCATGCCTGCGCCCGCCAGAATCACCTTGATGCCGCGTGACGCTGCATTGCGGGCAAAGGTTTCGACTTCGGAGGGGGTGCGGTGGGCAGAGAGGGCGTTCATTTCGAAGTAGATGCCCATCTCTTCCAGAAATTTGGCGGCTTTCTCCATGACCGGCAGGTCAGAGGTGCTGCCCATGATAATGCTTACTAATGGTTTCATATATGTTTGCTTAGAATGTTTTAGTATGTTAAATGGTGTTTAGAAGAACAATATGGCAAGGAATCCCACCACGAGACCGAGCCCAAGCCCCGACATCACTTCGCCCTGGCTGTGGCGGCGCAACACGAGACGGCTGGAGCCTACGAGTCCTGCCAGTATGAGGGTGAGGCACAGCCACCACACTGGATTGAAATTGAAAATGAAGGAGAAAGCCATCAAGGCTCCGTTCATGGCTCCTGCGGCTGCGGAGTGTGTACTCACTTTGTGCCAGTTGTTACACAGCAGACACACCAGTTGTACGCAGATGGCTGCTACCACCACGCTGACCACGAAGTGGGGTACGATGAAGAACGACATGACGTGGTAGCAGGCGAAATAGCATACGAGGCTGATGAAGTAGGGCACGAAGCGCAGTTCGCGCTTCAGTTTCTGCTTCACTGTGTGCTTCATGGCGCGGTGATAGAGTGCAATGAGCAGCATCGGTGCAGCCACGGTAAAGACGTAGACTACTGCCAGTACGAAGATTTTATAGTTGAGCGGAAACGACCGCATATAGCTGAAACCCATCAGCACCAGCAAGCAGAGCAGTGGGAAATAGTGAGGGGCGAAGAGCACTGTCAACATCTTCGCCAAGAGTATCAGCTTTTTGTTTTTCATCTGCGCAAGCGGGCAACTGGAATCTTCATAATCTTGCGGTATTTGGCTACCGTGCGCCGCGCTACGTTGAGTTCAGCGGCGAGTTGTTCGTCTGATATGGGGTTTGCTTTGTCCTCGGAGTCAATGAGTTGGCGCATCTTCTTCATCACGTTTTCGCGCGACACTTCGTCGCCTTGGCTGTTGAGGAAGGTCTGTGTGAACAGTCCGCCCAAATGCACGATGCCAAAGGGTGTGTCGGCATACTTGTTGGACACTACGCCTGATATGGTGCTGGGGTCGCGCCCTACGATGCGGGCTATGTCGGCTTGAGTCATTGACACTAGCGCCGACCGCTCGCCAGTACGGAAATATTCGGGCTGTATCTTCACAATGGCTTTCATCGTTTCGAGCAGTGTGTTTTGGCGCAGTTTGACAGCGGTGAGATATAGTTTGGCTTCGTTCACTTGACGTCTCACTGCCATCTGCTCGCCCGACTGGCTGCCCGACATGGCATAGTCGCAGTATGATGAGCTCATCTTTATCTTGGGCATGTGTCCTTGGCTTAGCGACACGAAGAACTCTCCATCGTGCTCGCGGACGATGAAGTCGGGTGTGACTTGCATGGCGTGGTTGTCGGTCTCTTGCAGCATTGAGCCGGCAGGGCGGGGGTTGAGGTGGCGCACAAGTTCGTAGACTCGGTCGAGGTCCTGACGGTCTATCTTGAAGCGGGTGCACAACTTGTCGAAGCGTTTGTTGCGGTAGTCGTCGAATCCGCGTGTGAGAATATCGATGGCTGTGGCCTTCAAGGGGGTGCCGGCATCAAGGTTTTTCAGTTGAATCACGAGGCTCTCTTGGAGGCTTCGGGCTCCTATGCCAACGGGCTCAAACGACTGGAGCACGCGGAGTACCTTTTCAGCCTCGGCAGCGCTTGCCTCCAGGTCTTCGTTGACCTCCATCTCGTCGCAAAGCTTGCGCAACGAGCAGCGCAGGAATCCATCGTCGTCGAGCGATCCTATGAGGTATTCCATTATTTGCTGCTCCTTCTCCGTGAGGTCTGCGCCTGAAGCCTGTTCCTTGAGCAGGTCGTAGAACGACAGTCCGTCGACAGCGGTCTTTTCGCGGGTGTTGTCGGGGTCGTAGTAGCTGGGCACGTCGTCGGGAGCATAGTCGTTGATGCTGTCGTTGTCGTAGTCTTCCTTGGTGTATTCGCTGTCATCGACTGTGTCGGCGGCGGTTTCCTCTTTGGTCTCACCGTCGTCGTAGTCCTCGTATTCCTCCAGGGCGGGGTTGGCGTCAAGCTGGTTATGCACATCTTGCTCAAACTCCTGCTGCGACAGTCGCAACAGTCTAATTTCGGTTTGGGTCAAGGGTTTCAAGACCTGCCTCTGTTCCTCCGTCTGCCTCTGGACCTGCGTGGTTGACAACTCTTGCGCTGACATTCCTCTTTTTTTTAATTTTGTACTGCGAAAATAACCCATTTCAGCGACAACGGCTACAGAAAGAACAATAAAATGTCATTAAAGTTTGACAACCCGCATATTTTTAATATTTTTGCTTGACAAAGCAACAATAAAACGATGCCTTTGCCGTTGTCTCTTTAAGCTGGGCACAGTCCCAGACGGCTTAGACTCTAACAATAACGACACACACACACAACATTCTTCCTCACTATGAAAAAGACTATTTTCGCTGTCGCCTTGTGCATCTTTACCATCGTAGGCTCTCTGCAGAGTCGTGCACAACTCGACTTTGGCGTCGTAGCCGGCATGAATCTCAGCAAGGCTAACTTCCACGAACCGGTAGGTCGCAATTTCAGTTCCGACAATAGGTGCGGCTGGTTTGTTGGTCCCAAACTTGAGTTATCGGTGCCCGTCATTGGCATAGGCGTTGATGCGTCAGTGCAATATTCCCAACGCTATATCAACGGCTCTGACGACGAGCTTGGGAGTGAGCGTACCAAGGCCCTTAGAACCTTGGAGGTGCCTATCAATCTGAGATATCAGTTTGGCGTGCCTGCACTTGTGGCAGGATATGTCGCCACTGGCCCACAGTTTGGCTTCAACGTGGGGTCAAAGAGTTTCAGCAGCTTTTGGGACGCTGACGAATACCGCATCAAGAACTCTATCTTGTCGTGGAACATAGGTGTGGGCTTGAAAGTACTCAAGCATGTCGAGGTGGGTGTAGGCTACAACATCGCTCTCTCCAAATTTGCAAAGACCAAAAATTCGGGACAGTCGGTGAAGAGCAATTCTTTCCAAGCTCACGTAGGCTATTTCTTCTAAGCCCTTCGAAAGTCCCTTTGCCAATTGTTACGACAGGCGTTCGCAATGCTACTATGACCGTTGAGGTCATGGCAAGGTGGTCTGACAGATATTACGCTTGAAGCGTGCACCAATTCCCTTCCTCGCTGTATGCCATCGGTGAGTTAAACCTTATCTTCGAGAGTCTGAAATTTTCAGTTCTTATCAAGTTGTGGGATTTGTTGGGCTCCCGCATATGTTTTTGTATGAACAGGTGTAGAAAAATTCTTTCGCTCAGTGGTTTGCTTTGTTAAATTTAATACTTTTGCACTATGATAACGGTGCAACAA
>CAVCAW010000044.1:0-25791 GCA_963600315.1 Bacteroidaceae bacterium
GTAGAGGACTGAAAACGATTTTTTACTAATATAACACATCATATACTAATCTAATACTTAACCGATATGCAAAACACTTTATTAAGGAAAAGCGTAGTGGCGATGGCAGCGCTCTTTGTGGCGTGCTTGTTGTTGCCGTCGTGCAGTGATGATGACAGCGGGAGCGCCTATGTTCCGAGCAGCTACTTCTACCGGCTGGACGTTCCGAATGCCAATGACGAGGCTATAATTATTTTGGACAGCATCTCGTCGGGTATCCAGTCTATAGGTGTATGCCCCGAGTGGGCCACAGTGACCGATGTCGACAGCACCGTCAACGGCCACCCCGTATTGCGCCTGTCGCTCAAGCGCGGCGACGCCAGCCAGACCAACAACGGCAAAATCGTCGTGACGTCTGACAAGGGCGACCAGATAACGCTGTCGCTCAACCGGGCATACAATGTTACTAACAAAACCAATGACAGCGGGGATTTCCTCACAGACTGGGAAAACATGGAGTCAACGCAAGTCTTTTACGAAGGTACTCACCACACGGTTAACCTGCCGTGGGCAGACAAGAGCGCAACGACCCTGCCGAAAGAGATACGCCACGACATGAAGAAAACGGACGGCTGGGAGATGGCCTTCAGTGTGCTCAACAATGAGGGACTGGAAGACTGCAACTACTTCGCTCTCTACAACAAGTACCTCGGCACGCTTAGGATATTCCACTATGTGACCAATTCCAACACCGACGGCTCGAAATATTCGTTCACCGTCAACATGGGAACTTCGGGCACCAAAAACAAATACCCGTTCTACCACTCGCTGGCATACGCTATTCCCGACAACCACAAGTCGGTGCAGAACACCATGAACCTCTTGAGCGAGGACGTTCCCAATCCTTGCACGTTTAGGTCGTACTTCACGCCCTATACCACTGCCTCTACACTAACTCGCGGTTGGACGGCTTTCGACATCGACATGTCCGCCTATTGCCCCACCAACAGCAGTTGGCTGTCGTCGGACGACGAGATGAGCATGTGGTGTAAGACCGAGCAGGTGCAGAGCATCACACTCGACGGTGCCATCTCTGCCAATATCTCTGGCAAGTACTCCTCGGCTCAGGCCCAAACCACATCGTCATCGAGCGGTATAAGCAGTTTGCTACAGCAGGCAGGTAGCGTGATTGGCGATATACAGAACAGTTCCCTTACTGCCATAGAGCAGGTGCTTACCGGCAGTTCTCTCAATACTTATTGTCGCTACCTCGGCACGGCGTGCAATCTGGCCGCTTATGCCTACGACTTCATCATTGACAATCCTTATCATGAGAACGTGATAGACTCCATGCCCGGCAAGATAGAGATGAGCATGACTGGCGACATCAACCTGTCGGGCTACATCAAGGGCCTCGCAGCCAACAACGTCACACCGCTCACTGTGGCGGTGAAGAATTTTGCTGACTACGACTCCCACATAGGTCAGGGCGTATGGAGCCTTGCCGATGACCCTGTTGTTTATGTTGTTGACGACGTGATGATGGGCGACGCACGCCGCCTTACCCTTACGGTTAACAATGACGGCACCTACGGAAACTCCAGCCCTGAGACCAACCACTTGCGCATGGTTACGTTCTTCGACCCCACAAGTATCAAGCTGAACATCAACACTGATGTATTCCCCGATGTTTCTGATGTAAAGGTGGTGTGTGACTATGGTGTCTATCCTAGTGTTGCGGCAGGCCACACTTCCAAATATCTCACGCTGATGGGTATAAAGCAGCCGACCATGAAGATTGTCAAGGACAACGAGAAGATAACAACTTACCAGTCGCTGTCAAATTCAACCAAAACCACCTACCTGTATCAGCCGCGCACCAACTTTATGTCTGCCGCATTGGAGGAGACCGCTGCAAACTGCAGCGTTGTAAAGCAGGAAGGTGCGAACTATTATTACTACGGAAGGAAAGTCAACACCGACGGTAAGGACTTCATCATGTCTCCGCAGGTGTATTTCCCCTACAACGTGACCGACGAAGCCACATTCTATAATAATGGTCAGATGCCAGACTTTGTGGTTCTGGTGACAGTATCGTTCAAGTCCAACGGAAAGAGCTTCATATTCTCGCAACGATTCCTGCCTCAGGTTAAGTCTATATCCTCAGCCAGCCTCAAGGCCAAGTATAGCGCTCTGCAGAATTATTCCGCTAATTGCAAGAATGGCACCGCTATCAACGACCTTAGCAACAAGAGCGGCGTTGGTGTGAAGCACCCCTACGGCGTTGGCAGCATCCAGAAAACACTGGATATTCTCAAAGCGATAGTAAACAAATAAATAACAGAACAATTCTAATTTTTACCATGATATGAAACACTTGAAATTTTATGTATTTTTGATGGCCCTTTTTGTGGGCATGGTGTCTGTTTCGTCCTGCTCAGATGATGATAACAAAGGTGGAAACAACGAAGGTCAGGAGTCAGGCGATGTAACTTCTTACAACCAGTTGAAATACTTCCAGGACAACATTGTGGAGATTGGCGCTGACGGCAATTTGGTGCAGCGTGTGAATGGTGCCGTATTGGACAAATCGGAGCTACAGAAATTGTATGTAGGCGTAACCGACCTTGCTACAGCCGACTCCATATTTAAGAGCTGGCTTTCTCCCGACACCAAGGTTAGTCCGCTGTCAGGTTCAACGACCGACCTACAAGCGTCGCTCAAGGATAGTACTGGCGTGGTGAAGAACACTGTTTACTTCAAGAAGGTTGAAGAACCGAGCAAGGCGGTTGCCGAGATAACTTTCGCCAATGAAGATGACGCATTCAACAGCCAGTATTGCACCAAGGTGGTCTTCTACAAGAGCAATGCATGGCCGGAGAACGCAGGAGTTTCGCCGTTCTATGAAGGTGATATTGCAAATAAACCTACCGCTAAGGAAGGATACCAGAAATGGGTTTGTATCAGACCTGCCTCCCAAGGCACTTCAGGATTGCTGGTGTATATCAGCAGCAAGCGCAGTAACTGGGGAAAACTTAAATGTCTTGATTTTGCAAGTCCTAGTCTTGCTAAGACGGCGGCTACAGTTATTAAGGCGAATTGGACTAATTTTGAAGTAAAGTTCAAGGCAGCTGGACGTACGCTAGAAAAGAATACCTACTATTGGATAAACGACTGGAAGTATTTTGGTTTCGGAGGTGGTATCTATGCTATTAGACTGTCCGATGGAGACATCGACTGGTTTGACATCGTGTACAGAAATCCAAGCAAGCCCTATCTCCAGGTAGAGTCCTTTGGTTTGGTAGAAGCTGAATAAGCCATACGTCAAAGTCGTCATGACAAACAACGTTTAAATCAAAAAGAAACGTGCATACCCTTTTGGGGCGCAATCTATACAGTGCGCCTCTCCGACTCCGACATCGACTGGCTCGACATCGTCTACCACTGGTCCGACAAACCCTTCATACAGGTTAGAACCTTCGGTCTAGTAGGAACCGACGACTGATAATACATCATTGTATATGTTGAAACAGCTAAGAATCATAACGGTTATCGCAGTTTTCGTGCATGCCCTTTGGGCGTGCACGGATTCTGATTATAACGGTGTCCTGCCCACCAATAGCCAAAAGGAGATAACTGTCCTCTTTGAACCAGGCGGCTGGGGAGACGGCGGCTACAATGACTTAATCTACAAAGGGCTGATAGGCTGCCTTAGTGACGGCAAACTGCAGAGCACCAAAGTCAACTACTACAACCCCGCCAACATGCAGGAGGCGGAGAAGGTGATCAAGCAATGGAAGGCCGACACGCTGACCACCAGCAAGAAACTCTTGGTGCTGGCATCGTCTTCCTACCGCGAGACGCTCCGCAAAATGTTTTCTGACTATCCAGTAGACACGGTGCGACAAAAGATACTATTCTTCGAAAGCGACGACGTCAACATGGAGGGCGTGAACACTTTCAATATTTCCATGTATGGTGTCTCATACATGGTGGGCGTATTGGCGAGCGAATTGGGATTCGAGCCCGTCGTGGCGTTGGGCAATTCCTTAGATTCAGTCATCTCCAAGGCTGCCGCCGGCTTCTGTGACGGCTTTACCGACACGGACACCACCGACTACCTAATAGGTCGTGTCAGCCTCTCTGACTCCAACGAAGGCTACGACATGGCCGACTCTGCCTATGTGTGCATGTTCGACTGGTGCAAAAGCTCCAATTTCATCTTCCCCGTTATGGGCGGCTCCGTTATGGGGGTCTTCCGTTACATACGCGAGTATCCCCAAAACCTCTTTACCATAGGCACCGACGTGGACCAGAGCGATTTGTGCCACCACATTTTGGGCAGCATGCTCAAACACATTGACGTCGTCTTCAAAAAATATCTTGAGATGTGGGCGGCGGGCGAACCACTGCCGCGCACTGCCACCTTCGGACTTGGCACCGGCTACACTGAGTGGAAGAACTCCTTTGAGATAAAGGAATACCCTATAGACCTGAATAAAATCAAGGCCCAAGCCATCATAAAAGAGAATGAACATGAAGGCATTTAGTCGTTTGGCAGCAGCGTTGCTCATAGTGCTCTGCGCCTTGTCGTGCACCGATGACAAGGACGGGTCCAACGGTTCCACCCAGTCGCAGTGGATCAAGAAGACAGTAGCCGTCATCCTGCCTATGGACAACGGGCAGGAGGCCCACTGGAAACGTACCCTCAATAAGTGCGCCGAGGATCTCAAGGCTGCCTTCGACGGCCAGGAAATTGGCATCGAACTCAACTATGAGTGGTACGACGAGAGCACTGAGGACGTCGCTGCGCTGTGCGAGAAACTCGGCAAACGCGAAGACGTGGTGGCCGTTATCGGCGGACTCTACTCCGACAAAGCCCGCCTCATGGCCTCCAAGCTCTGCCGCACCTCTGTCAAGAAACCGTTCTTCACTCTCGCCACAGCCGAGGGCCTCGTCAGGGGCTACTCTGAGGCGGGCTGCATGTGGGCGATGTCCGAAACCGACATCTCGCAGTGTGAGGTGCTCCTGCTCACTGCCTACTCATGCGGTGCCAGGAGTGTGGCGCTCATAGCCGATGCAAACTCTGTCTATGGCAAGACTTTTGCAGACTGGATATCCTTCCAGGCAGATGAAATGGGAATACAGCTTAAGGGAATCTATGACTACGCCAACACCTCGCTGAGCTCAGTGGCAGCCAGGGCTGCCACTTCTGGAGCCGACTACGTAATATGCGCCCCAAGTACCATTGCCGATATCGACACTATCCAAAGTGCCATGACTCAGCACGTCGCTAATGTCGGCACTGCTCCCGAATGTCTTTATTCCGATGTGGCCTTTGGCGAGGACGTGCTCTGCCAGCTGGCCGACAATGCCGAAGGCATAGAGGGCGTAGCCGTGGGCGCCGATCCCAGCAGCGGCTTCGACACCCGCTACGAGATGGCCTACGGCGAGTGCCCGCTTGGCAGCGAGGCTCAGGCCTACGATGCCGCCACGATGATAGGCTATGCGCTATTTCTGCAGGCCACACGCAACATCTCGTCGTTCAACGATGCCATCAAGAAACTCGTTGACGGACGTGGCGAATACATCTATTCGCCTACTCAGCAGGGCATGCGCAACTACGTCGCCCAACTTGCGGCAGGCAACAACCCCGACCTCCGAGGCATGTCGGGCACGCTCGATTTCGACAAGCACGTCTACACCAACGTGCTCACCAGTACATACTACCACTACAAGGTGTATGGCGGGAAATACATAATCCTCGACTATATCTCCAACGACGGCTCTGCCCATACCTCGTCGTCACTTGCCAACTGGCGCTGGCAGTCCACTGCCATGCAGGAGTTTGAAGACGACGACCAGAGCGGCATCACCTATCAGCAGCTCCACGAAAAGTGGGCCCTGCTTGTGGCGGCTTCGTCGGGCTGGAACAACTACCGACACCAAGCTGACATTCTCTGCATCTACCAAATACTGCGCGGCTGCGGATACAAGGACGACCACATAGTGCTCATCAGCGAAGACGACATTGCTAACAATCCCGAAAACCCTAATCCCGGAACCGTCGCAGTGCGACTGGGAGGAGAAAATCTCTACCATGACGTCCACATCGACTACCACCCCTCCGACATCTCGCCCTCCGACATCAAGTCCATCTTGTGCGGCGAACGCAGCGACAAGCTACCGCAGGTCATCAGCGCCGACTCCGACGACAACGTCTTCGTCTACTGGAGCGGACACGGCTCAGTTGGCCAGCTCGAGTGGCTCAAGCAGCACGAGGGCTTCACCCGCGAACTGGCCGCCGAAACCTTCGAGGCTATGTATAAGAAGAAGTGCTACCGCAAGGCACTCTTTATGATAGAGGCGTGTCACTCTGGCAGCGTATTTGATGCAATTGTGGGCTACTCCGGCATGCTTGCCTTTACAGCTGCCCGAGCCAACGAAACCTCCCAAGCTGACGTCTATGATTATGACCTCGACATCTGGCTCTCAAACCAGTTCACCCGCACCTTCCAAAACAGCGTGTTCAACGATCAGCAGATATGTCTCCGCGACCTCTACTACAAACTCTTCATTAACACAGTGGGCTCCCACGTCACACTCTTCAACGACCGCCTCTACGGCAACCTCTACAAGAGTAGCATCGGAGAGTACCTGCAATACTGAGCGACAACTGCGACGCTGAGCCTGTCAACGCAATAACCCTTGTTAACACAATAACTCCAAAAGGCAGTACAACCAATCCCTCATCGGTTGCGCTGCCTTTTTTTTGTGTCAATGCCAAATTGCTTTAGTAATTACTTAAGCGGGTATGCAAAAAGGATTTTGCCAAATATACGAAAAACGCCCTAAAAAACTTATTGTAAGCAAGATTTTCAGGGCGTTGAAAGGCTCTAGACAGAGTGGAAGGCGGGCATTGCTAGTTGTTGGCTATAGTTGGTGCCACTAGTTAGCATCTATAGAATGCGCCGCCTGTTGTTATAGTGTGCGCTGCCTGTTTGTTGGTTCTGGTGCGCATTCGTCAGCACTATTTCTTGAACAGGAAGAACTGCGGGCGTCCATAGATGCGGACATCCTTGACACAGCCGGGCTTGTTGGCACCGCGCTGCTGGAGGTCTATGGCGGTGACGGTCTGTATCTCACCCAAGTCGATGATGATGCGGTGGGGGAACGGTGTGGTGTTGGGGTTCCACTGTGCGTGCCAGTATTGCTTGGCACTCTCGTCGAAGAGGTATTCGGCTGGCCCTTCATCGCTTTGCTCTGAGTTGACGTAGCTTACGTTCCAGTTGTCTTTAGACAAGACGTTGCCGCCTTCGCCATAGAGGGTCAGCTCGGCGAGACACGAGTTCTTGCCGTCGTAGGACGATTCCACCTCGATGCAGATATGGCGCATGGTGGCAGGAGTGGTGAGGTCGAAATGCTGTATGCCATTGGCATTTTTTAGCGTAGCCTGTAGCACGCAGTCTCCCTCCTCTATGATAGGCTGTCCGGTGGGTTGCTCCCGTCCTTTCAGTACCAGTTTGTTGTGGTCGGTACCGACGCTGTCGAGAATTGGTGCAGGCAGTCCGGCAATGGTGTAGTTGCCGGTCGATTCCATGTCAAATACTATTATTTCGTTTTTGCCTTTCTTGACCCACGGGCCTGGAACGTAGAGGGTCTGCTGAGGACCTATCTGCCAGAACTTGCCGATGCTGCGTCCATTGATCCACACTGCTCCCTTGCCCCAACGGCTCATGTCGAGGAATATGTCGCCTTGCTTGTTGAGCGTAAACGTGCCACGATGGAATGCAACGCCCTCCATCTCGTTGGTGCGCTGCGTAGTGGCCTTGGGCATCTTCTTCAGACTATAGAGCGGCAGGGGCGTGGTGATCCAGCCTGCGAGCTTCTTGCCGCAGAATGTCACGCTGTCGGTTATTCCTTTGAGGTTGTCAAGCAGGTCGGGTCCATAGTTGATGCGCCCTACGTTTTCCACTAGGATTTCCAGTCGTGAGCTGTCGGGTATGTCTGCGTGAATCTTCGTCTGGTTGTGTCGGCGGTCGAGAGTGCCGATGCGCTTGCCGTTGACGAATACTATGGCGTAGTCACGCACGTTGCGTATGACGAGTGTGCCTTTGCCGCCCTTGTTGACCGTCGTTTCGTAGTGGATGTATCCAAAGTCTTGGTCGACGTCCTCCATAGTGAGTGGGTTGTCGGCTTTGATGCGACGACCGAAGGCGGCACTGAGTGCTACGCTGTCGCTCAACTCTATGGGCGCAAATGTGGCTATTGGGTTGAGTGGCGGCACGTTGGGTAGACTCTCGCCTGCTGGCAGATGGCGCTGTGCTACTTCGCGGAAGGCATAGTATTTGGGTGTGGGGTTGCCGTATTCGCCGAGCGGCGCATCATAGTCATAGCTTGTGGGCTGAGGCTCATAGCCGCTACCTACTGTATTGGCTCCGTTGGTGTAGGCAAAATTCGTTCCACCGTGGAACATGTAGATGTTCACAGAGATGTCGTTGCCCAGCATCCAGTCGATTTGTTGGGCTGGTGAGTGGAAGTCGCGCTTGGAGTGGTTTTGTCCCCATACGTCGAACCATGCAGGATAGAATTCTGCCACAAAATATGGTCCGCCGGGGTGGAAGCGATTGATGGCGCGCTTGACTTCTTCGCCCACCGAGCCGTTGACGGTAGGCAATACGTTCTTCATATAGCCGTTGGGCATTTGTCCTGCACCGTCGCAGGTGATGAAGGGGGCGTTGAAGCCTGCTTCTTCAAGCATCGTCTTTATTTTGCCCAGGTAGACGCGGTCTTTGTCGTAGGACCCATATTCGTTTTCTATCTGCACCATGATGACGTTGCCGCCATTGCCCACGCAGTATTTGCCCACCTCTTTGCCGAGTCGGTTGAGGTAGCGCTTGCAGGCGGCGAGAAAGTCAGGGTCGTCGCTGCGCCACTTCATGTGCTTGTTTTTCTGGAGCCAGTAGGGGAAACCGCCGAAGTCCCACTCTGCACAAACGTAAGGTCCCGGGCGCAACACGACGTAGAGCCCCACCTCTTGGGCCGTGCGTATGAACTTGGCGAGGTCGGCCTCGCCGCTGAAGTCAAATTGTCCCGGCTGGCGCTCGTGGATGTTCCAGAAGACGTAGGTGGAGATGCAGTTGAGTCCCATGGCCTTGGCACGCATCAGTCGGTCGCGCCAGTATTCTTGAGGAATGCGCGGGTAGTGCATCTCACCACAGAACAGCGTGACAGGTTTGCCGTTGAGAATGAACTTGCCGTTTTCAATCTTGAAATCGGTTGCATTGGCGGCGCTGAGCGAAAGGATTGCCGCAGCGATGATAGTCAGAATTTTCTTGTGCATAATGATGGGTGAGTGTTAATATGTGGGTTGTGAGGTTGCTTCGTTGTGACGGATAGCTGTTTGTCTGGTGTTCCACAAGTGTTTGCTTTGTGGCTTGCAACTGTTTCTAGGGTGACCGTCAGCTGTTTATCTCGCCAGAGGTTATTCTCCTTATTGCTTAGCTTTTAGCTGTTCCTCGATAGGGTCGTCATATTGCTTTTGCAGCCGGTGCAATTCCTTCACGAGTCGTTTGGTCTGCTTCTCGGTGCCAGGCTTGCCATAGAGGTTGTTCATTTCGCTGGGGTCTGCGTTGAGGTCATAGAGTTCCCAAGAGTCGATGGCAGTCTTGGGGTCTTCGCCTGGGGCGGGATAGAAGTGTACGAGCTTCCACCCGTCGGCAGTGCTCACGCCGTAGTGGCGGCGTACGGAATGTTCGGCGGGATATTCGTAGTAGTGGTAGTAGAGGCTTTGACGCCAGTCTTTGGGGTGCTTGCCCTCAAGCAACGGTAGCAGACTCACTCCCTGTATGTCGCTTGGCACATCGGCTCCCGCCAGTTCGAGGAAGGTGGGGGCATAGTCTATGTTCTGCACCATCTCAGTGATGTCGCCTTTGGCCACGGGCTTGTTGTAGTTGCGGGGCATGCGCATCACGAGTGGGGTGGTATAGGACTCTTCGTACATGAAGCGCTTGTCGAACCAGCCGTGTTCGCCCATGTAGAATCCTTGGTCGGAGGTGTAGACCACAAGGGTATTTTCGGATAGTCCGGTGCTGTCGAGATAGTCGAGAATTCGCCCTACGTTGTCATCAAACGTCTTGAGGACCTTGGCGTAGTCGCGCATGAAGCGCTGGTATTTGAATTCCTTGAGTGCCTGTCCCGTGAGGTGGCGGCTGCGGAAGTCTATGGCGAGTGAGTCGTAGAAAGCATCATAGACGGCGCGGTCGTGCGAGTCGAGCCTGCCGAGAAACGAGAGGTAGGAGTCGGTGAGGCGTGTCTTTACGTTAGGGTCAAACATCTTGATGTCGTAGTCCATCGTCATATCGGTGTTTGACGCAATGTCCATCTCCTGTTCTTGGGCGGCGAGTCTGCCCTGCCAGTCGTCGTTGAAATTGTCGGGCTTCTTGAATGTCACGTCTTCGTATTCGCGCAGGTATTTAATTTCTGGCAGCCAGTCGCGGTGGCATGCCTTCTCGTGGATAAAGAGGCAGAACGGTTTGCCGGAGGTGCGCTGCCCGTCCATCCAGTGTAGGGCTTTGTCGGTAATGATATTGGTGAGGTAGCCTTTCTCTGTGTGATTGTTGCCGTCTTGGGTGATAAACGTTGGGTTGTAGTAGTCGCCCTGTCCCGGCAGAATCTCGTAGTGGTCAAATCCGGTGGGTGTGCTCACTAGGTGCCACTTGCCTATGAGCGCAGTGGTGTAGCCGGCTTTCTGCAAGAGCTTTGGCATTGTTTGCTGTGAGCCGTCGAAGACACCGTGTTCGTTGTTGGTGAAGCCGTTCTTGTGGCTGTGCTTGCCGGTGAGCATGCAGGCGCGGCTGGGTCCCGACAGCGAGTTGGCTACGTATGAGTTGACGAAGCGCACTCCGTCGTTTGCTATGCGGTCGAGATTGGGGGTTTTGACGTGAGTTTTGTCGTAGCACGACATCATCTGCATGGTGTGGTCGTCGGTCATTATGTAGACGATATTCCAGCGCTGCTGTTGTGCTTGTATGGCCAGGGGCATAAGTGCTAGGGCCGGCAGTAGTTTTTTGTTCATGGATATAAGGTTTTTGGGGATAGGCTATATGTTATTGGGGGCTACTCGGGCATGATGTCGTTGGTGCTGGGCAAATCTCTGAAGCCCTCGCCGAAGGTGTCGTAGGCATCGGTGATGACGATGAAGGCATCGGGTTCCACATTCTTAATCATCTGCTTGACGCGTGTCACTTCCTTCTCTTTCACTACGAGGAAGAGCATGTCTTTCTCCTCACCGCTGTAGAGTCCGGAGCTCTTGATGCATGTGGCGGAGCGGTCGAGGTCGTTGAGTATGTAGGTGCGCAGTTTTTCCATGCGTCCTTGCCCGATGATGAAGATTATCTGCTCGTTTTTGAAACCATTGATTACCATGCTGATGACGCGCGAGGAAATGTAGATGGCTATGAGGGAGTAGAACGACAGGTAGCAATCGTTGGTGCCCGCATTGTCGGTGCCCACACCGAGACCTATCACCACGAAGCCCGACAGCACCACGATGGCGTCGGCTATGAAGATTGATTTGGAGAACTTGATGTGGAGGTATTTCTGCATGAACATTGCCACGATGTCGGTGCCGCCACCTGTGGCGCGGTTGCGTGCTACCAGTCCGCATCCCGTTCCGATGAGTGCTCCGCCAATGATGGTGGTAAGCATGAGGTGGTTGCTTAGGTCAAGGTGCCCACCGGCTATGAGCGCAGGGTCAAGATTGCGCAGGGCTTCGGTGGTGGGGTAGGCCAGTAGCGAGATTGAGTTCATTATCATCGGGGTGATGAGGGCTGCGATGATGGTGCGTATGCCGATGCTCTTGCCAAGGAATAGCACGGCGAAGATGAGCAGCGGAATCTCGAATGCATAACTTATGGTACCGATTTGGAACCATGGTATGAGATTGTGGAGCACCACGCTGAGGCCGTATATGCCACCAGGCACGATGTTGTATGGGTTGATGAAAAATACGTATCCCGCAGCAGTGCAGAGGCAGCCTAGTATGATGACGAGCCAATCCGCCCACCACGACAATCGTGTGGAAGGTTCCAAGAATGTTTTTAGCTTGTTCATTGTGTAGTTTAAGGAATTATGTATTGTTGATTTATTGCGTTGTAATTGTGGTAGTTGCGTGCTGTCAATTTGTTAGTGGTCTCCACCTGTACTCATGTTCTCCATAAGTTCTTTATTTGACGAAGTAGTTGTCGATGAGTTGACACTCTATGTGCTTGTTGCCTGCCGAGATGGCGAAGTTTCCGTCGCTGTCGAGTTTGGTTACGGCTATCTGGGCTGGCTTGCTACTAACCCCCTTGGGTGAGTCAGGGTCAAGATATAGCCCTGTGCCGATGTTGCGTATGATGAATCTGTTGCTGTCGCCTTGCCGCACGAAGCGCCAGTTGCGCCCATTGTCGGTGGCTATGCTGTCGGTGGCGAAAGCCAATGTGTAGTTGTCGTTAGCCATTGCTGCCCCCTTGGCGGTAATTATCTGATAGCCGTGGGTGCAGCCCAGGTGCTCGACCTTAGCTACTTGGGCATACTTGAGGGCATTGGCTGTGTGGGCCAGAAAGTGTAGTTCCTGCGCCAGTCCTGCTGCGTCGTCGGTGTGCCCTCCGTTGTAGCAGATTGTGAGGTCGGTCATGTCCTCTGCGCTGTAGTAGCCAAACTTGCCGGCATTGTCGATGAAGCGCTTAGCCAGAGCCTTGAAAGCGTCTAGCTTGTCGTTGCGCTCGGCTGCCTGTGCAATCATCAAGTCCATGTGGAGCCTGCTCTCCTTTCGTATAGCTTGCTCCATTCTTCCCCACAGAGTGTTGATGTCTATGGTGTCTACAGGGGTGTTGTCGGTAGAGAGTGGCGTGATTTGTGCGCTGTCGTTGGCATTGAGGCTGTATCCGCCCTGTTCTAGGTAGAAGCAGTTGGGGTAGAGCTTCGTAGCTCCGTGACCATAGTCGTAGCGAGGCTCTTGGGGTTTGCCCTGGGTGTGTCCGAAGTCAACTTTGTTGCGGTTATACCACTTGCCATCGACCAGCGAGTGGAGATAGCCGTTGCGGTAGTAGGCGCGCCGGTAGAATTCGCCACCGTCGTCGGTGAAATTCTCCAGAAACGAGTACCACCCCGCCATGTAGTGGTTGCGTCCTGCCTCGCGCAAGGTGGCGAGATAGTTCCACTCCTTTTCGTCGGCCTCTTTGTACCATGCCGAAACGAGGGTGTTGGTGTATTCCGCTGTGGAGTCTTGCCCATGGCAGCCCTTTAGGGTTAGCTCAATTTTCTCGGGGCGGCATGTGGTGATGAACTGCACCCAATGGCCGCTACGCCAGTGCGAGTCCATGATGATGGCTTGCGTGCCGGTACCCTCGCCGCCAAACCGCCTGGTGAGTACGTCGTAGCCTCTGTCGAGAGCCCCCGAGCACAGATAGTCTGGCAGGTTGGTGTCGGCATCGGTGTCGCCCTTGTCCCACATGGAGAAGATGACACGGTGCTTGTAGTTGCCGAATCCCTCATCGTCAACGGTTTGAATGCCCATGTAGCCGCTCAACACTCCGAGCGACATGACGTAGGTGTTTTTGCGCTCGTATTGTTCGGGCAACATCACCTCCATATATGCCCAGTCGTAGGCTTCACCCTTGGGTGCGCCGGGGTCGGTCGACTCCCAACCTGTGAGGTGGACTGACGGTGCCATGAATATGGGCGATGGTTTTGCTCCTATG
Source organism: Bacteroidaceae bacterium (assembly GCA_963600315.1). Classification (GTDB taxonomy): domain Bacteria; phylum Bacteroidota; class Bacteroidia; order Bacteroidales; family Bacteroidaceae; genus UBA6382. Next base: position 13,725 of record CAVCAW010000044.1, read on the forward strand.
GGACTGTCGCTGTCAATCAGAATATAGTCGATGCTCTTGACCAACGTCCAGTCGGCGGCTGCAATGGATATGCGATACCATGATTTCGACGGCAATTTGACGTGTCGGGCTACTGTGAGCGGCCTTTCGCCACTGTCGTTTCTCGTCTTGACGGTCTTGTTGCAAAGGGTCATGCCAGTGTTGACCTCAGCTATCTTTATGTGGAGCGTAGTGTTCGCTTTGCTGCCAGCAGCAGCGAGTGAAATCGTCGCCTCCGACTTGTCGGCCAGTACGAAATAGACCATTTCCTCGCCCCTCTTGAGTCCAGTGGTGCAGAAGGGGGTGTTCTGGCGCGACACACCAGAAATCTGTCCTCTGAGTTCGCGATAGCAATAGGCTCCCCACACAGTGTCGCATGAGACTGCGTGGTCTCGTGCAATCCCTGCCACCATTGTGCTTGCGCAGAAGAGAACCATTAGGAGTCGTTTCATTAGATTTTCATTTTGTTTGCTGCTTGCGCCTAATTGTTCACAAAGTTAGTCCTTTCTTTTCAAACGGCTTGAATCTTTAGCCCTTATTTATGGTTGAGCCGACGGTGACATTTCCGCCGAAACGGTTGTCAATTTCGGCGGAAACGGATATCGTTTTCGGTGGAAACGCTTGTCTGTTTCCGACGAAATGCGGTAGTGAAATCAACGTGAAATGCTGTCAGGTGAGTTCTCCGCCAATGGCACTGGGGGCACTGATTTTTGGGGTAGTGGCGGCAGTGTGGCCCATGATAAATAAAATGTTCGAAAACGTTTAATCAAGATATGTTTTTTTATTAAATTTGCGCTATGATAGCTCAACGTGGGCACGAGGGTGTTGCGCGCTGAGCTATGGAATGTTGCAAACGCGAATAAATGAATTAGTTACAGTTTTTGTATGGACAAGAAACTCAAGGTGATAATCGCTGGTGGCGGTACGGGTGGACACGTGTTTCCCGCTATAGCCATAGCCAATGCCCTGAAGGCGCGCGAACCGCAAACCGAGATTTTGTTTGTGGGCGCAGAGGGCCGCATGGAGATGGAACGTGTGCCACAGGCCGGCTATGAGATACGTGGTCTGAAGATAATGGGCATGAATCGCAAGAATCTGCTCAAGAATATCAAGGTGATGTACCTCTACATCAAGAGCAAGGCTGAGTGTCACAAGATTGTCAAGGAATTTGCTCCCGACGTGGTGATAGGCGTGGGCGGTTATGCCAGCGGTCCGTGTGTAGGCGCAGCAGAGGACTTGCATGTGCCGGTGCTCTTGCAAGAGCAGAATAGCTATGCCGGCGTGACCAACAAGATGCTTGGCAAGAAGGCTGCGGAGGTCTGTGTGGCCTATGAAGGCATGGAGCGTTTCTTCCCCAATACCAAGGTTGTGCTCACGGGCAACCCTGTGCGCCAGGAGTTGAAAGCCAATGGTCTGACGCGCGAATTGGCGGTCAAGTCGTTTGGGCTTGATTCGACCAAACGCACGGTCTTGATAGTGGGCGGCAGTCTTGGTGCGCGTACTATCAATGAGAGTGTATTGCTCCATCTTGACCTCATACGCAAACAGAAAGACGTGCAGTTCATTTGGCAGACCGGCAAGTACTACAGCGAGGAGATAAAGGCTGCGCTGCAGGAGAAGGTGAAGCCTGCCAACCTCTATGTCAGCGACTTCATTACGGGCATGGCTAAGGCCTATAAGGCTGCCGACCTCGTCATAAGCCGTGCGGGAGCATGCAGTATCTCAGAGCTGCAAATGCTCGGCAAGCCCGCCATACTGGTGCCGTCGCCCAACGTGGCTGAAGACCACCAGACCAAAAATGCCATGGCGCTCGAGACACGCAAGGCTGCCGTCTGCGTCAAGGACAATCAGGCGCGCATGTTCCTCATACCTAAGGCTGTCGAAGTGGTTGGCGATCCCGAGGCGCTCTCTACGCTGGGCATGAACATCCTCCAGATGGGCAAACCTCGCGCTACGGAGCAAATTGTTGACGAAATCCTCAAGCTTGCCGGCAATCAACAATCTCCGGCATAATAACAGCTGACGTAATTATGGAATTGAACGAAATAAAATCAGTATATTTTGTAGGTGCCGGTGGCATAGGCATGAGCGCCCTGGAGCGCTATTTCCTCGCCAAGGGCATCAGTGTGGGCGGCTATGACCGTGTGTCGACCGAACTCACACGCACCCTCGAATCCGAAGGTGCCAAGTTGCACTATGAAGACTCCGTTGAACTCATAGGCGAAGATTTTAAGGATAAGGCCACGACGCTTGTGGTCTACACTCCCGCCATTCCGGCTGACCATGAAGAACTGAACTTCTTCGTGTCCAATGGCTTCATGGTGCATAAGCGCGCTGAGGTGCTGGGCATCATTTCGCGCAGCCAGAAAGCGCTCTGCGTGGCTGGCACTCACGGCAAGACTACCACCACTACCATGACAGCCCATTTGCTGGAGCAGAGCAGCGTGAAGTGCAGCGCATTTCTCGGTGGCATATCCAAGAACTACGGCACCAACTACCTCTATGACGCCCAAAGCCCATATGTGGTCGTGGAGGCTGACGAATTCGACCGCTCGTTTCATCAGCTTGCCCCGTGGGCTACCGTCATAACTGCCACCGATGCCGATCATCTCGACATCTATGGCACCGAGGAGGCCTACCTCGAGAGTTTTAACAAATACACTACGCTCATTCAGCCCGGCGGCGCATTGATAATGCACACGGGGCTCAAGATGACTCCCGCTGCGCCGGCAGGAGTGAAGGTATATACCTATAGTCGCACGGAGGGTGACTTTCATGCAGATAACGTCAGGATAGGCAACGGCGAGATAGTGTTTGACTACGTGTCTCCGCTCGGTTGCATCAGCGACGTGAAACTGGGTGTGCCAGTGAGCATCAATATTGAGAACGGCATTGCAGCATTGGCTCTGGCGCAACTGGCAGGAGCTGATGTCGACGAACTGCGCCGTGCCATGGCAAGCTTCTCGGGAGTGGTGCGCCGTTTTGACTTCAAGGTGAAGAACAACGACCATGTGGTGCTGAGTGACTATGCTCACCACCCGGCTGAGATACGACAGTGTGTGGAGTCGCTCAAAGAGGTGTTTGGCGGACGCAAGATAACTGCCATCTTCCAACCTCACCTCTACACGCGCACCCGCGACTTCTATAAGGATTTTGCCGACAGTCTCTCTTTATTTGATGAGGTGGTGCTGACCGAAATCTACCCAGCTCGCGAAAAGCCTATAGAGGGAGTGAGCAGCAATCTGATATTCGACAACCTGCAGCCTGGGGTGGAGAAATACTTGATAGAGAAGCACACGGTGCTTGACTTCGTTGAGACCCACCCGACTGACGTGCTCGTAGTGCTCGGTGCCGGCGACCTTGATGACTATACCCAGCGCATAGCCGACACAGTGGACGGCGGCAACAGCTAGTGCTGACAGGGCGCATGGTGAATAACTTGTAATGCAAAGGAAAACGATATAAAATCTTGCACGGATGAAGGCTTTTGTGAAACTGTTGCTGTTCGTAGGACTTCTTGTCTATCTGGTGTTTGCGTTCGTCAGATTCAACAAGAGGCAGCAGGGCGCAGTGTGCCGCCAAGTCCAGATTACCGTGACAGATGCCGACCGAGCCAGCTTCGTGTCGGTCGACGACATCAAGCAGATACTCAACGACACTCGGCTCAACCCTGTGGGCAAAAAACTCGACGACGTGAGCCTGAGCAAGATAAAGAAGGCTGTTGACGGCCACCAGTTCGTGCTCAATAGTCTGTGCTACACCACTCCAAGCGGCAACGTCATCATAGAAGTGGACCAGAAACTCCCCGTGATGCGCGTGATGCCAGTGAATGGCAACGGCTACTACGTTGACATCAAGGGCAACAAAATACCCCATGTGCAGTATCCTGCCGATGTGGTGGTGGTCACGGGCTACGTGAACTATAAAAAAGCCAAACGGGTGCTGGCTACATTCGGCCAAATACTCCACTCCGACATTTTCTGGAACGACATGATAGAACAGATAAACTTCACACCTCAGGGCAAGGTCGAACTGACACCGCGCGTGGGCAACCACCTGGTGCAACTGGGCAAACCCAACGACCTGGCCAAGAAACTCTCGAGACTGAAGTTATTCTACGAAAAGGTACTCAACACCGTGGGGTGGAACAAGTACCGCACTATCAATCTGGAATACAGCAATCAAGCTGTGTGCACCAAATACTAAGCAATAAACAAAAAAAAGAAATATAATATGGCAACAGAAGAGTTAAACATCATAGCCATTGAGCTAGGTTCGTCAAAAGTTATCGGCGTAGCTGGTGTCAAACGGCTTGACGGAAAGATTGAAGTCAAGGCTCACGTGCAGCAAGACGCCACCACGTTCATGCGCAAAGGCATCATCAACAATGCTGACCTCGCCACTACATGCATAAAGGGAATCAAAGCAAAACTAGAGGAAGAACTCCAGAAAAAGATAACCCAAGTGTATGTAAGCTATTCGGGACAAGGCATACACACGGTGCACAACGAGGTGAGCCGACACTTCGGCGAAGAAGACCACAAAATCCTCAAAGAAGATATCGACAACCTTGACGACGAAAACACCAATATCACCTACGATGGACAAAGCATCCTCGACGTCGTGCCGCAAGAATACACCGTTGGCACCCAGAAGTTGCTCGACGCAGTGGGTGTGATGGGCAACAACATTGAGGGACGCTACCTTAATATAATAGCCAAGTCCAAACTGCGCACCTTCATCGAGAACTGCTTCCAGAACGTAGGCGGCGTGGGAGTAGTGGAATACAGACTGACCCCACTCGTGATGGCTGACCAACTACTCAACGAGGCGCAGAAGAATTCAGGCTGTCTCCTCGTTGATATTGGAGCCGACACTACCACAGTGTCAATCTACAAGTCAAAACTGCTGCGCTTCCTGTCGGTCATCCCGCTGGGCAGCGAAAATATCACCAAGGACATCATGTCGCTGCAGATGGAACACGACGAGGCAGAGGAACTCAAGGTGAGCAAGTTCGGCGAACCCTATGCCTCATTCTCCGAGGAAGAGGGCGAGGCCGTAGTCAAGACTACGTCAGACGGCATAGAGATAAAGCGCAAGACCCTCAGCGCAGTCATCGACGCCCGCCTGACAGAAATCCTCATCAATGTCAAACAGCAAATCAACGAGTCTAAATATGCGCGTGACAGCTTGATTGCAGGAGCATTCCTCACTGGCGGTGGAGCCAACATGGCCAATATTACCAATGTGTTCAAAGAAGTGGTGGGCATCGATAAAGTGACCATACGCAAAAATTCGCAGTCAGCCAACTACATTCTCCCCCCAGGCATCAAGAACAGCGAGACACGCTACATAGCCGCCCTGGGACTGATCACCAATGCAAACCAAAACTGCACGGCAGACTTCGAAGCTGTCAAGACCGACATCTTTGAGCCCGATGTACAGCCAGCCCCCGTGGTTGTTGAAGATAAGGTTGAAGAGCAGCCTGAGGAGAAGCCTAGCAAACCGAAGAAACCTGGTTTCTGGAAACGGTGCATAAATGGCTTTACAGAAGGCGTGAAGAAAATAACGGAAGAATAATAAGAAGAAACAATCCAAACAACACAAGAAAAAACAAAACATCATGAGCATGTTTGAAAAAGTCAGCAAAGATATCGTTGCAGCCATGAAGGCAAAAGACAAAGTGCGCCTCGAGGCTCTACGCAACATCAAGAAATATTTCATTGAAGCCAAAACCGCTCCCGGCGCCAACGACGAACTAAGCGACGAGGCAGCACTGAAGATTCTCGCCAAGCTAGCCAAGCAGGGCAAGGACACCGCCGCACTCTATCGCGAGAAGGGCAGAGAAGATCTTGCAGCCGAAGAGGCTGCTCAGGTGGCTGTAATAGAAGAATATCTCCCCCAGCAGCTTACAGCCGAGGAGCTCGAGGAGGCCGTCAAGGCCATCGTGGAGCAGACTGGGGCTACCGGAATGAAGGATATGGGCAAGGTGATGGGACTCGCCTCCAAACAGCTGGCCGGCAGGGCGGAGGGCAGAGCAATCTCTGAAGCAGTCAAGAAAATCTTGGCATAACCGCCCGTAATATCTTGAAAAACTAAGCAGCCGTTGCTTAAAAATATCATACTAAGTTCAAGCACGCACACAGCGGCAACGTTGAAACTGCAAGCGAAATCGCAAATATGAACACTGCGGTGGAGCGAAACGAATAAGTGAAGTGCCATGCACGCATGAATCATCCGTGTAGCTGGTGCAAGCATCGTAGCAAACGTATGCACAGTCGCAATGACTTAGCGAAATACGCTATAGCCTCGTGCTATTCACAACATTATAGTGACGCATGAACAGTAAAGTAAAATCTAATTACACAGCCTTATGCCAGACAACAACAATCTTATAGGTTTTCAAGGCTTTGACAAGCGCAGCCCCAGCATCATCAAGGTGGTTGGTGTGGGTGGCGGCGGTTGTAATGCCGTAAAGCACATGTATGAACATGGTTTCTCGGACGTCACCTTCGTTGTCTGCAACACGGATGCTGATGCGCTGAGTCACTCGCCCGTAGAAAAGCGTGTGCAACTGGGCGACGACGGACTGGGTGTGGGCGGCGACCCAAAGAAGGGCAGGTTGGCAACGGAGAATAGCGTGGACGACATTCGCGAGATTCTCAGCGATGGCACCAAAATGATATTCGTGACTACTGGCTTGGGCGGAGGCACAGGCACTGGCGGTGCTCCAGTCATTGCCCGCGTGGCAAGGGAAATGGGAATCCTCACGGTGGGTATCGTGACCATTCCTTTTCGCTATGAGGGCATGAATCGCATAGACAAAGCTTTGTTGGGGCTGAAGGAAATCTCGCAAAATGTAGATTCGCTGATGGTCATCAATAATGAACGCATGTTTCAGGTGTATCCCACGAAGACGGCTAAAGAGGCTTTTGAACGTGCCGACGATACTCTCAGTGTGGCTGCCAAGAGCATCGTGGACATCGTCAAGGTGCACGGGGAACTCAATCCTGATTTCGCAGATGTCAAGACGGTGCTCAAAGATGGCGGTGTGGCTATCATAACCACCGCCTACGCCGAGGGAGTAGACCGACTGAACAATGCTATCGCAGCTGCCCTTAACACACCGCTACTCAATAATAACAATATCTACAATTCCAAGCGGTTGCTCATGACCATCTTCACCAGCAGCGATCCCGACAATGGTGAGCCTCTCATGATGACGGAGCTCAACGAGATAACGACTTTCATGCAGCGCTTTGACGAGCGCATCGACTGCAAGCACGCTATAGGCTATGACGACAGCCTCAAAAAGCAGATTAAGGTGACTATCCTCGCCTCAGGCTTTGGTATTGAGGAAGGTCCCGATGATGTTGACGTCTATGGTGAAGAGATGTATAAGGAACCGCAGGGAAAACGCCTGCAGTCTTTGTATGATCATTTCTATGGCGAGGCGGAGACGGCTTTCAAGTGGAATATCTACGAGTTTCATGCTGATGAGCTTGATGACGACGATGTGATAAGTGCTATAGAGTCATCGCCGACCTATGGGCGCTCTTCGCGGACAGTGGGCAATTTGCGTATGAAGTTTGATGCCATAAGACAGAAAAACATTGCCAAGGAGAAGAACACTCGGCAAACAATAATATTCAACGACAATATGTCGCCCGACGGAATTTGACAATTTTGACAGGGCAATACAATATTACGAACACATAGCAATACAATATATAAACACACATAAGAATAGAACGAAAAAGCTATGACAGATATGAGAGACGGAGAAGTGCTGAATTTTGCGATGCCTAAGCAGAAGCCTTGCATCATCAAGGTGATTGGTGTGGGTGGCGGCGGCGGTAACGCTGTGAAACATATGTATAATGAAGGAATCCACGATGTGAGTTTCGTAGTTTGCAACACCGACAGCCAGGCTTTGAGCGACAGTCCAGTGCCCACTCACCTGCAGCTCGGCGCTGAGGGTCTTGGTGCGGGCAATCGTCCTGAGCGTGCACGCCAAGCGGCAGAGGAGAGTATTGAGGATATTCGCAAGATGCTGAATGATGGCACCAAGATGGCATTTATAACTGCCGGTATGGGTGGTGGCACTGGTACGGGCGCAGCTCCCGTCATTGCGCGCGAAGCTCGCAATATGGGCATACTCACGGTGGGCATTGTCACTATACCGTTTAAGTTTGAAGGAATCAGGAAAATCGACAAGGCGCTCGACGGCGTAGACGAAATGTCGAAATATGTTGATGCCTTGTTGGTGGTCAACAATGAGCGTTTGCGCGAGATATATCCTAACTTGCCGGTGTTTGACGCATTTGGCAAGGCCGACGACACGTTGAGCGTGGCAGCCAAGAGCATAGCCGAGATAATCACGGTGCATGGCATCGTCAATCTTGACTTCCGCGACGTCTGCACGGTGATGAAGGACGGTGGTGTGGCCATCATGAGTACGGGCTATGGCGATGGCGACAACCGCGTGAGCGAAGCCATACAAAATGCTCTCCACTCGCCTCTGCTCAATAACTCCGACATATATCGTTCCAAACGACTCCTGCTCAATATCACTTTCTGCAAGAACAATGAGGGCGAGTCGCTGATGATGGACGAGATGAATGAGATTCACGATTTCATGAGCCGTTTCGACCCCGATGTGGAGACCAAATTTGGCATTGCCAACGACGAGAGTCTGGGCAAGATGGTCAAGGTAACTATCCTTGCTACTGGATTCATGCTCAACGACGTGATAGGCGATGTGTCGGGTCAACAGAAAGAACTGCCTTCACAGGAAGAAGAGATGCGCCGCCAGGAACTTGATGAGCGCCGTGGCAGATACTATGATGATACTGACTCCAGCCACATGCGCCACTCGTATAGGGTCTACAAGTTCTCGTCTGAAAGTCTCGACAACGACGAGATAATTTCGATGGTGGAGACTACTCCTACCTACAAGCGCACCAACGACATCTTGCGCAGCATCAACAGTATCACCCAGTCCATCAAGCCTGCACCGCAGTCTATGGGTGACAGAGCTGAGGAAGAATCAAACGTCATCATCTTTTGACGGCGGCTGACAGCGTCGACCTTACACACACACACCTGCGGAGAATATGGCTACAGACAACGACTGGAAATCGAAGTTGGGGATTGTCTATTCCACCAATCCAGACTTTGAATATTCTACTGACGATCCATGCGAGGATGAGACTTTGCCTGCGCGCCAGCAGAAATTGCGTGCTCATTTTGAGCGTGCGGGACGTGGTGGCAAGACTGCTACTGTTGTCACTGGTTTCAAGGGAAAAGAGTCTGACCTCGCCACCTTGGGCAGGCAGCTCAAGTCGAAGCTGGGCATAGGCGGAAGTGTCAAAGACGGCGAGATTATCCTTCAGGGTAATGTGTGCGCCAGGGTGGTGGAGCTGCTCAAGACCTTAGGTTACACTCAGTCTAAATAGACAAACGATTGAACGATTTGCTGACTTGCCTGGCGGCTTTGTAAAACATTCTGACAGATGGAGTTTTTTGCTTTCTATGGCTTGTTGTTGCTCAATCTTGTGGCTTTCTGCATGTATGGCTTTGACAAGTCGAATGCCAAGCGCGGATTGTGGCGCATTTCAGAGATGACGCTGCTTGTCGTTGCCATTGTGGGCGGGGCTATAGGAGCATTGATGGCGATGAGCCTTTTCCGTCACAAGACTCGCAAACCTGTTTTCACGTATGGCGTTCCTGTGATTGTCGTGCTCCACGTGTCACTGGCGACATACTTAATAATAAGGTGGTTTCTTAAGATATAAGATTGTAGAGAATACAAAAAAGGGTTGCATGCCGACAATATCGGTTGTGCAACCCTTTTTTTTGTTTATATCCGTGTGCTTATCTCTTTACCGGAGGGGTTAGTACGTCTTTCAGCACCCCAAGAGTTTCGGGATGCTCCTCTACAAACGAGTTGATGTGGCGCATGCGCTTCTCTGCCAAGATTTCGTCTACGGCTATGAGTATGCCCGTTTCCTCTACGTCTCCAAAATCGTCGTTGATGGCGGTGCCAAAGACTTTCATTGTGGGGCTTAGGCCCATGTAGGCGTTCACCAGTGGCGGTATGTTGTAGCCCAACTTGCGCACCTCGGCATTGAGCAGCTTGTAGTCATCCTTAAAGCCGTCTTCGGTGAACAGCGTAGCCAGATAATTCGGGTCGGCTTCTATCTTTATGGGCTTCAGTGTGGTAATCAGTCCCTCCTTGTCGCCGAAATGCTTGTTGAGGAAATATAGTATCATGTCGCGCCCCATGCGGTTGAAGCTGGGGTACATGGTCATCTTGCCGAGAAAATATTTCACGTTTGGCATCACTACTGTCAGTGCGCCCAGTCCGTCCCAGAGGTTGTCGAGGGCGAAGAGGCTCTTGCTTCCAGAGCGTCGTGTGTTTTGATATTCAACTGTCACGAACGACCGACCCAGCTCTACGGCTTGCGGCATATAGTCCTTCATGAAGCGGTCGGAGAAGTGGAACAAGTGAGATGTGGCAAGTTTGGGTTGTCCGTCGTCGTTGAGTTGCACTTCGTTGCCCGGCAGATAGCGGTAGCCACCTATGATTTCCTCTTCTTCAGGATTCCATACTATGAGTTGCTTGTAGGGGTTTTCGCAGACATCAAACTCGTCGAGGTCAAGGCTCTTGCCAGTGCCGCCGCCAGCCTCTCTAAACGCTATTTCGCGCAGGCGTCCTATCTCGCGCAACACGTTGGGTGAGTCTTGCCATGTCACGATGTAGATGTCGTTGTTGCTCTTGTTGGTGTGGCGTAGTTTTCGCTCAGGCGTCAGTTCGGCCTTCAGCAGTTCTTTGTCTACGGGTTGTATTATCTGCTCCATACTTTAGTGTGGATTAGGAATGGATGTGTTATAGTTCGTATACTTTTTGTCGCAGCCACTGCGCCCATTGCGTCATTGTGCGGCTGTCGTCGAAGGTTTGCCAGGGAATGGGTTTCCCTATGCGCACCTCAAATTGCTTGCCTTTGCTCTTGAATGCTTCGTCGGCTAGGAAGAGCATGGCGAGATTCACCTTGATTATTTTCGAGAGGTTGGCGATGCGATAGAATCGGTTTGAGTTTTGTCCGCTGAAATATACCGGCACGATGTCGCGGTGGGTCTGCAGACTCTTGTGCAGGGCCGTCTTCTTCCATGGTAAGTCCTGAACGCGACCGTCTATCATGCGTGAACAGAGTCCGGCAGGAAAAACTATAATGTGGTTTTGGGAGTGAAAAGCCTCCTCCACCAGTCCCACCGTGTTGCGGTTTTGTCGCCCAGTCTTGTTCACCGGCACTCCAAGCTGCCTCAGTCCTGGCAGATTCATCAGAATGTCGTTGAGCAGATAGCGTATGTTGCCGTTGCAGTGCTTGCCAATCACTACGCCTAGGGCTATGCCGTCGACACCGCCCAATGGGTGATTGCTCACAAAGGTGTAGCGCTTCTCGTCGTTGATGTCAACATTTTCCAGTCCGCTGACCTTGATGGTGATACCCAGGTAGTCTAGTGCTGATTCAATCCAGTCTATGCCCTCCTCTTCGCTGTGTTCGCGTATGAAAGCGTTGAGATCGTCTTGGTGTAGTATGTGTTCAAGCCACCTTGTCACGAACTTAGGGACATATTTGGCTTTAGCCCCTGCCTTGTCGTGCAGGATCTTTTCTACGTTGACTTCTAGTGTCGCGTTTGCAGGCATCACAATTACTTTAAGTTACAAAAATAATATTTTTCTATAGCACAGGCAAAAGAACAACCCTAATTTTTGCGTCAATGCAGTTCGTTTGTACCGCTTTGTGTATTTGTATGCTCACAATCGCCGTTTTTGTGGTTAAAATTAAGACTGTTTTCCCAAGCTGTAGTCATCACAAAAATAGGGCGAGTCTCCACAAAGCATGCAGCTCAGCCATTCTCAAACGGAAGACTGAACCTATCTCCAAAATTATTGAATAAAGTCGAAATAATATTGATTTAACTGATGTGTTTCGGCGGAAACGAATGTCTGTTTCGGCGGAAATTGATATCAATTTCCGCCGAA
>CAVCAW010000045.1:0-22107 GCA_963600315.1 Bacteroidaceae bacterium
CCTCAACAGGATACACAGCATTGCAGTTTGCAGTGCACCACCTCCCGTTGAACCCTATTTCACCCAAACAATATAGCCGTCCTTGCGAGGTTTGGGAGCAGGCGGTTCCTTGAGCGCATAGCCCAGCGCCACGTGACCAATGCCCTCATAGTCGCCCTCTATGCCCCAGTCGGCAAGCAGTTGCTTCCCCTCGGGCGACTCAAACACCTCGCGAGCCCGGTGAATCCAGCAACTGCCTAACCCCAGCGAGTGAGCCGCATTCATCAAGTTGCCCATCACGAGCGATCCGTCGTAGATGCGAGTCGGGCGCTGGCGGTCAGCCAGCACAACCATGATTGCCGGTGCGCCGTAGAACGGGTCCTGCTCCGTGCCCATCACCTGGGCGTTGAGGTGCGACAGAATGTCGCGTGTAGCCTTGTCGGTAACCACCACTATGCGCGGCGACTGCATGCCCATGCCCGTGGGCGCATATTCGCCAGCTATTGCTATTTGCCTGAGCGTCTCCTCGTCGGGCATGGCAGCGGGGTCAAAACAGCGCACACTGCGCCGTGTCTCGAGAGTCTTGAGCGTTTCGTTCATAACGATACTTCTTTAGTCAGTCTGCTGCAAAGTTAGCGGTTTGCGTGCGAAAAGCCACCAGCCGCAGCTCTAAAAAATGTTGCAATACCCCTCAGTGCCTTTCCGTCTACAGCCTTCTCACCGATTTTCTTGCCTACACCAGTCGTTTGCTTGTTGACCAGACCAGTGCGTTTCCGCCGAAACGATACTCAATTTCCGCCGAAACGGATATCAATTTCGGCGGAAACCGACAACCGTTTCCCCCGAAATTCAGAAGTTAGCTCAATACTTTTTGTTGCCCTGCCAACAATATCACAAGCCGACACAACATACCCATTTTTAGTTGGGACAAGCCGAAATATCTAAAAAAGTTAAAAACGGCAATAAAAAACTTTGTCGTTAAGCAACGTTTCGCCTAAAAAACAGTATCTTTGCCCAATAGTGTAATCACATGGCGGCTGCAATGTCGGCCGCTGACAAAAACATCATATCATCATGCAGCCAGACAGCGTTATCGTCATTCCTACCTACAACGAGAAAGAAAACATCCGTAACATCATCACGGCAATCTTCGACCTCAACGGTCCTTATGACGTGCTGGTAATCGACGACGGCTCGCCCGACGGCACTGCCGATATCGTCAAGGGCATGCAGGGCGAGAGCCGTTTTGCAGACCGTGTCCACATCATTGAGCGTAGTGGAAAGCTCGGTCTCGGCACCGCCTACATCGCAGGCTTCAAGTGGGCTTTGGCTCACCCGGAATATAAGTACATCTTTGAGATGGACGCCGATTTCAGTCATGCTCCATCCGACGTGCCACGCCTCTATGCCGCTTGCCACGACGAGGGCTACGACCTCGCCATTGGCAGCCGCTACGTGACGGGTGTCAACGTGGTCAACTGGCCCATGGGCAGAGTGCTTATGAGTTATTATGCCAGCAAATATGTGCGTGTGGTTACAGGGCTGAAGATTCACGATACTACCGCCGGCTTCAAGTGCTACCGCCGCGAGGTGCTCGAGGCTATCGACCTCGATAATATTCGCTTCAAAGGCTATGCCTTCCAGATAGAGATGAAGTTCACCGCCTATAAACTTGGTTTCAAGATTAAGGAGGTCAGCGTGGTCTTCGTAAACCGCCAGCAAGGCACCAGCAAGATGAGCGGTGGAATCTTTGGCGAGGCCATGTTTGGGGTGATGCGCCTCAAGTGGGATAGTCTTACAGGCAAATTCACCAAGATGAAACAACGCAATCTGCTAAAGAGCTGCTAACCCAACTGCCTGTGAAATCCATAGTCAACGCACAGATAGTAAACGAAGGCCGCACCTTCAAGGGTAGTCTCAAGATTGACGGCGCGGTCATAGCAGAGGTCGCTCCTGAGGGCAGCCCCTTTGAACCTGAGGGCGAAATTATTGATGCGGCGGGACGCTATGTCATTCCCGGAGTGATTGACGAACACGTACACTTCCGTGATCCGGGGCTTACGCAGAAAGCCGATATCGCCAGCGAGAGCCGTGCAGCGGCAGTCGGTGGTGTCACCTCTTTTTTCGATATGCCCAACACCAAGCCGCAGACCACTTCGCTCAACGACTTGGCAGACAAGATGAAGTTGGGCGAAGCCAAGAGCCTCGTCAACTATGCATTCTACATAGGAGCCACAAATGACAACATGGTCGAACTTGAGGGCGTGGATGCCTCATTAGTGCCTGGTATAAAGGTCTTTATGGGTGCGTCAACGGGCAATATGCTCGTAGAAGATGCAAAAACACTCGACGGGATATTCCAACTTGCCCACAACCGCAACCTCCCCTTGGTAGCTCACTGCGAAGATACCTCCCAAATCATGTGCAACGAAGCTGCCGTCAAGGCTTCGGTGGGCGACAATGCTGGGGTGGAATATCATCCCATAATCCGCAATGCCAAAGAATGTCTCGACTCTACCCATAAGGCACTCGACCTTGCCATGAGCAGTGGTGCGCAGTTGCTTGTGGCGCACGTGTCAACGGGCGAGGAGATTGAAGAAATAAGCCGCTGCAGCGGCAACAATGTGAAGGCTGAGGTGTGTGTGGCATACCTCTGCTTCAACGATGATGACTATGCCAAATTGGGCGCACGCATCAAGTGCAACCCAGCCATCAAGTCTGCCGAGCAGCAGTCAGCGCTGACAGCTGCCCTGCGCGACGGCAAGGTATTCACGATAGCCACCGACCATGCCCCTCATCTTATCAGCGACAAGTGCGGAGGTGTGTTCTCCGCAACCTCAGGTGTGCCGTCGGTGCAATTCTCGCTGCCGCTGATGCTGCAGCTGACTGAGAACGGGGCTACCGACATTGAGCAAGTTGTAGAACTGATGTGCCACAATCCGGCACGCTTTTTCGGGGTTAGGCATCGCGGTTTCATTCGTGAGGGATACAAGGCTGACCTTGTCATGTTGGAGCGCATGGCAGAGCCTTATGCCATCAGCGATGCCGACGTGGTGAGCAAATGTGGGTGGACACCCTATGCCGGGCGTAAGCTCAACTGGCGAGTAGCTGCCACCATGTGCAACGGCACGCTGGTCTACCGCCATGGCGAAGGGTTCACCTCGCCTGCATATCGCGGAGAAGCTATTGAGTTTAATCATGACGACAATACGACACTATAGCGTAGAACAACTGCAGCCCTACATCGACTGGGCCTATTTTCTCCATGCATGGCAGATGCCGCCTAAGTATGCTTCGGCGGCGACTCTTCATCAGTGTCCCGCGTGTCGTGAATCCTGGGTGTCGCAGTTTGGTGCCGACAAGCGCAGTCAGGCGCATGAGGCTCTTTCTCTCGTTGGCGATGCCTTACGCATGCTCGACAAGCTGTCGGCTGAGGTTGAAGTACTCGGCAGGGTAGGGCTCTTCGAAGCCAACTCCAAAGGTGACGATATTGTTGTGGTCGACGATGAAGGTCACGATGTGGTCATTCCGTGCCTCAGGCAGCAGGTGGTAGCCGAGGGAACTCCCAATCGCTGCATGGCAGACTTTGTTCGCCCGCTCGAGACGGGTGTGGCAGACCGCATAGGTGTTTTCGCCACGACCGTCAAGTTTGACCCTGATGAGGTCTTTGCCGGCGACCCCTACAATACGATGCTGGGTCAGACCTTGTGTGACCGACTTGCTGAGGCTGCCGCCTGTGTGCTGCATCTCGAGGTGCGTCGCACGATATGGGGCTATGCCCCCGACGAGCATTTGTCTATCGCCGACCTGCTCCACGAACGCTGCCAAGGCATACGGCCGGCTGTGGGTTATCCCTCGCTGCCCGACCAGAGTCTCAACTTCATATTGGACGACCTGATAAACATGGAGCAGTTGGGCATCATGCTGACCGAAAATGGGGCGATGCGACCCCATGCTACGGTGACAGGACTGATGATAGCCTATGCCGATGCGTCCTATTTCGCTGTGGGCCAGATTGACACCGAACAGCTCGAAGACTATGCAGCCCGGCGCGCCCTGCCCATAGAGCGGGTGAGGCAGTTTTTGGCAGCCAACCTTAGCGAATTGCAATAACAATAAATATCCCGCACTGGTGGTGCGTGAAAAACAAATAGACTGACACAGAGGACAGATGATGTTTTTTCTGAGAATAGGCTTGGTCCTAAGCCTCATGGTGTTGTTACCCTCGTTGATGGTGTTTCTGGAATGTCTGCGTGGCAAATCAGGGCTGAAGCATTGGAGATGGACGCTGTGTGTGGCTACCACACTTGAGCTTGTGGGCATGGTCTGCTACGTGACGTTTGCCTTTGCCGGTGGATCCTCGTCTGCCTCATGGCGTTTCCTCCTTCACGCTTGCATGGCAGTGGCGGGAGCCGAAATGGCGGTGGGAGTGATGGCATTGCTGGCGAGAGTCTTCCCAAAGAAGAAAAGTTATAGACTGCCCGTGTTGTGTATCGGCACGGTGCTTGCTCTACTCACTATAATAATGGTTGCTATGGCTTTTATAATCGGAAATAAAAGAATTGATGTGGCAGAGTACACATTCAGCAGCAAGGAACTGCCCGAAGCCTTCGACGGCTTCAGGGTAGTACATATTTCCGACCTCCATCTTGGCATCTACGGCAACGATACTACGAGGGTGGCGGGACTGGTTGACAAAGTGCTCGACCAAAAAGGCGATATGATTGTATTCACAGGCGACCTGGTCAATTTCGAGTCAAAGGAAGCCTTGCCTTTCATCGGTGAGTTGTCACGCCTCAAGGCTCCTTGTGGCGTTTACTCGATTTTGGGTAACCACGATTATGGTGTCTATCGCAACTTTGACACCAAGGAGGAACAGCTTGCCGACATAGAGAAACTTGTCTCCATTGAGCAGCGTTGTGGTTGGACTGTGCTGCGCAATGCCAACACTCTGGTGCAAAAAGACGGCGACAGCATCTACGTGGTTGGTGTGGAGAACGATGGCAATCCTCCCTTCCCCAGCTTAGCTGACATTCCCAAAGCCATGAGTGGCATCCCGGCAGTAGATGGCAACAGCCCATTCAAAATATTCCTGACTCATGACCCGAGCCACTGGCGACGCAGTGTGCTTGGCGAGACCGATGCCCAGCTCACCCTCTCGGGCCATACCCACGGCATGCAGTTCAAAATCGGCAAGTGGAGTCCTGCCTCGCTGGTCTACAAGGAGTGGGGCGGACAGTATTATGAGGGTGACCGCAGTCTGGTGGTGACGGTAGGGCTTGGACTTGGAGCCGTGCCGTTTCGCTTCGGAGCGTGGAGCGAAGTCTGCGTCATAACACTAAAGACAAAATAATAAAGGTGGGCTTTCTATAAGTATCTCCACCCACAAACAACATGGCATAATGACATTACTAAGATTCTTTTACCGCGCATACCAGTTGTGTATAGCAGCCCCGATAATTATCATAGCCACATTGCTCACGGCCGTGGTGACGATAGTGTTCTGTAGTCTGTTTCCCCACTCCAGAATATGGAGCTATTATCCTGCCAAGTGGTGGGGCACGGTGCTATGCCGCATACTGCTGCTGCCGCTGAAGGTTGAGGGCGGCGACAAACTTGACAAGAAAGCCTCCTACGTGTTTGTAGCAAACCACCAGGGTGCGATGGACATATTCTTGGTCTACACCCTGCTAGGGCACAACTTCAAGTGGATGATGAAAAAATCGCTCCGCAAGGTGCCGCTCGTAGGGGAGGCGTGCTACAAGGCAGACTTCATCTTCGTTGACCGCAGTTCTCCCAAACGAGTCAAAGAAACCATCGTCAACGCAAGGCAGATTCTAAAAGACGGCACTTCGCTAATGATATTTCCTGAAGGCTCGAGGACTTTCGATGGTAAGATGATACCATTCAAAAATGGAGCATTTTTCCTTGCTGATGCTTTGCAGCTTCCAATCGTTCCGGTCACGATTGACGGCTCGTTTGACGTGCTGCCGCGCACCAAGGGTGTCAGCTTCGTCAATTTCCATCGCATGAAACTGACCGTCCACGACGTCATCTATCCTCAAGGTCAGGGACACGACAATATCAAGCAGCTTTCGCAGCTGTCATATGAGGCAATCAACTCTGCCCTGCCCGACAAATACAAGACTGTGACAAAACCCACACAAGAGTAAGTCCTGCGACCCAGCCCCCGATAAACCTAAATTCTGACTAAAATTCCTCCCGACCAACAGCAGACCACATTCTGTTTGGAACGAGACTATATCAAATTCATTTATGACACTTAAAGAATTGCAGTTGGGACACTCCGCCGTAATCACCGCTGTTGGCGGCGACGGAGCTTTGCGCCAGCACTTCCTTGACATGGGAGTTATTCCCGGCACGGAGGTGACGCTGGTGAAATATGCTCCGTTGGGCGATCCCGTTGAACTGCTCATTCATGGCTATGAACTGACCCTTCGCCTTGACGATGCTGCCAAGATTGACATCGTTCCGGCTGAGACTAAAAATAAAGATACTGCAGAGGGTGGCATTGAAGCTGCCGCCGATGATGTTACGCTTCACGACACTGAGCACCCCGGACTTGGCGAGCCAGGTCGCTTCCATTGCAAGGCTGACGAGCACCCCTTGCCCAAGACCGAGAAGCTGTCGTTTGCTCTCATTGGCAATCAAAATACAGGAAAAACCACGTTGTTCAATCAGCTAACGGGTGCAAATCAACACGTAGGCAATTTTCCTGGCGTGACCGTCGAGCAGAAAAGCGGTCCCATCAAGGGACATCCCGACACCTTGGTCGTAGACCTCCCAGGCATCTATAGCCTTTCACCCTATTCCAGCGAGGAGGTTGTGTCGCGTCGCTTCGTATTGGAACACAAGCCGTCGTGCATCATCAATATTGTTGACGCTACCAACATAGTGCGCAACCTATACCTCACTATGCAGCTACTTGAGCTCGACATACCCGTGGTAGTGGCTCTCAACATGATTGACGAAGTCGACAATAATGGCGGTTCCATTGACATCAATGAGATGGAGCGGCTACTCGGAGTGCCAGTGATACCCATCAGTGCAAGCAAGAATCAGGGTGTCGACGAACTCGTAGAGCACGCCGTACACATCGCTCGCTATCAAGAACGACCTATGAGGCAGGACTTTTGCAAGGCCACCGACCATGGTGGTGCCGTCCACCGCTGTCTTCATGCCATCATGCACTTGGTAGAGGATCATGCCGTTAAGGTGGGAATACCAGTGCGTTTCGCAGCGTCCAAGCTGATAGAGTGCGACCCCTTGGTTTGCGCTGACCTCAAGCTGTCTGACAACGAGCAAGCCACCGTTAATCATATATTGCGCCAACTCGAAGAAGAACGAGGTCTTGACCCCTCTGCGGCTTTGGCCGACATGAGGTTTTCTTTTATCACAGGCTTGACCGCCCACACCGTGATACAGCCCAAGGAGAGCAAAGAGCGTGCCCGCAGTCGCCGCATAGACAGTGTGTTGACTGGCAAGTGGACTGCCATTCCGTGTTTCTTGGCGATAATGTCGTTAGTGTTCTGGCTCACATTTAGTGTCATAGGACTCTATCTGCAAGACTTGCTTGCGGCAGGTGTCGATTGGGTGACCAGTGAGGTTGATGCCATGCTCGGTGCTGCCAACGTCAATGCAATAGTTCGTTCGTTGGTGGTTGACGGAGCTTTCCAGGGTGTAGGAAGTGTGTTGAGCTTCATGCCTATTATTGTCACGCTCTTCTTCTTCCTTTCGTTGCTTGAAGACAGCGGCTACATGGCGCGCATCGCTTTCGTGATGGACAAGCTTCTCCGAAAGATAGGTCTCTCGGGACGAAGCATTGTGCCGTTGCTCATTGGCTTCGGTTGCAGTGTGCCGAGCATTATGGCGAGTCGCACTCTGCCCTCTGAGCGTGATAGGCGTCTCACCGTATTGCTTACCCCCTTCATGAGCTGTACTGCCAAACTGCCCATCTATGCATTCTTCTCGATGGCATTTTTTCCAGACAAGGCTGCTTGGGTGATGGTGTCGCTATATATCATAGGTATAGTCGTGGGAATCATGATAGCCTTGGCGTTTAAGAAAACCCTGTTTCGGGGCGAGCCTGTGCCGTTTGTGATGGAACTGCCCAATTATCGCATGCCTGGCATGAAGAACGTCATTCACCTGTTGTGGGACAAGTCGCGCGATTTCCTGCAGCGTGCCTTTACGGTAATCTTTGTGGCGTGCATTGTGATATGGTTTTTGCAGACCTTCGACTTCCACTTGCAGGCTGTTGACAACTCCCACGACAGTATGCTGGCATCGTTGGCAGGTTTTATGTCGCCCATCTTTAGTCCGCTTGGCTTTTCCGACTGGCGCATCACTACATCATTGCTGTCGGGCTTCATGGCCAAGGAGAGCGTAGTGTCCACTTTATTGGTACTCTTCGGTTCTGCTAGTGCTATGCAGGGTGTTCTTGCGTTGCCTTCCGTCTTGTCGTTACTGGTGTTCTGCCTGCTCTATACTCCCTGCGTAGCTGCTGTGGCGGCCGTCAATCGTGAGTTGGGGTCGCGCTATGCAGTGTCAGTGGTGGTGATGCAGTGCATCGTGGCATGGTTTGTGGCATACGTGGTGCACAGCCTAATTTGTATCATTATATGAATCTGTTGAGTTATATTTTGCTGCTCCTTGTGGCAGTAGCTTTCGTTGTGGCTTTTCGCTTGGCTTTCATGTCGCACAAGAGACGTGGTTGCTGCAGTGGTGGCGACTGCGAAAAGTGCAAGGCCAAAGCTCGACAAGTAAAATAAATGGATTGGGCTATATACATAATAGTCTGTGGTTGACTCTTGTTATGAGAAACACTACTCGACATGCTGTTTAATTCTCTGATATTTCTACTCTTCTTGCCCATAGTCTTCGCACTCTATTGGGCGTTTCGTTCTGCTATATGGCAGAATAGGGTAGTGGTGTTGGCGAGTGCCTTTTTCTATGGTTGGTGGGATTGGCGTTTCTTGCTACTCATGCTTGCCGCCTGTACGCTCAATTACTATTGGGCACAAGCTGTAAGCCGAAGCCTAACTAAGCATCGTCGCAAGAGTTGGTTGCTGCTGGCTATTGTGTTCAACATAGGTTTGTTGGCATTGTTCAAGTATTTCAATTTCTTCGCTGACAACCTTGTGACGACGCTCTCATGGTTTGGCATCAGCGCCGACGTCCCCACTCTCCACTTGATATTGCCCATCGGCATCAGTTTCTACACGTTCCAGCTCACCGCCTATGTGATCGATGTCTATCGTGGTCAGTTGCGTGCATGCCGCTCGCTGGAGCTATTTCTGAGTTTCATCTGCTTCTTTCCGCAGTTGGTGGCAGGTCCCATTGAGCGCGGTGCCAACTTGTTGCCTCAGTTTGCTTCCAAGCGTGTCTTCAATTACGCCTTTGCCGTCGACGGCATGCGTCTGTTCCTATGGGGACTGATGAAGAAAATGCTAGTGGCAGACAACTGCGCTCCGGTGGCTGACTATGTCTTTGGCAACTATGCCAATCTGTCCTCGGTTGATTTGTGGATAGGTCTATTGGCTTTCACTGTGCAGCTCTATTGCGATTTTTCGGGATATTCTGACATGGCCATAGGTTCCGCTAAGCTGTTTGGCATAAGGCTGTCAACCAATTTCAATCACCCCTTTTTAGCTACCACCACATACGAATTATGGCGCCGTTGGCACATGACCCTCATGGCCTGGCTGCGCGATTATGTCTATTTTCCCTTGGGCGGCAGTAGGTGCAGTTCGGTGCGTCACTATTTCAATGTGCTCGCTATCTATATGCTCAGCGGACTATGGCACGGACCCAATTGGAGCTTCGTAGCCTGGGGAGCGTGGAACGGCTTCTTCAATGTCGCCACCAGGCATCTGCGCATGCCGCGTGTCTTCGGCTGGTTTGTCACCATAATGGTCTTCATCCTGTCAAAGGTGTTTTTCCGAAATCCCACCGTCATGGACGGGCTTAGGTTCTTGGGTGGTCTTTTTGCCTTCAACGGTGACTTTGCCAACACAGCTTCACGCATTCCGCTGTTGCTGGCTGCTGCCCTATTTATTATAGAGTATCTCACTCGCAGCAGTGCTCACCCCTTCGTGTTTGGCGATAGAGGAGTGTGGCGCTTCCGTGCGTTGCGCTATGCTCTTTATGTCGTTTGTTTCACTGGCTGTTTGCTGTTGGGTGGTCAACAGTTGCAGTTCATTTATTTCCAGTTCTGAGATGAAACGCTTCCTTCTCAATACCTTGGTGTTCTCGGTGGTGGTAATTGCCATCATCGCTGCGGCAGAGATCTACGTGCGTGGCATTCCCAACCCTGCGCGCTATAAGCATCAGTGGATGCTTCGCAATTCACGTAGTGTCGAGACCCTTGTGTTGGGCGACAGCCACGCTTTCTATGGCATCAACCCGTCTATGATGGGTAAGGGGTGCTTCTCGTTGGCTCAACCGTCTCAGACCTTTCGCTATGACTATTGGCTGCTCACTCGCTATTCGATGCCCCGGCTCAAGACCGTGGTGCTGACGTGTAGCTACTTCTCTTTGTTTGAAGACCTCGAAATCGAACCCTCTATGCAGTATTGGGCTGTGCGCTATCGTCTCTATATGGACTGCCCCCTCCACAGCAAGTTGTCCAAATATGGTTTTGAGTTTTTCCACGTTCAGTCGTTCAGGGAAAAACTCTCTAGCTTGTGGCGCCCCCCAAGCCTCAGTTGGGATAGTCTTGGCTATGGCACCTCCTACGGCACTCGCTCCTTGTTGGCTGAGGGTACTGACAATGGTCTGCAACGCGCCCTCAACAATACATACCCTGAGATGCGCTCGCTGAAGTTCTGCACCACCATGCTCGACAGCATATCCACCTGGTGTGAGCGGCGCAAGATTCATCTCGTCATAGTGGCAATGCCCGTTGCCCCTTCGTTCCGTCAGGGGTGCTCACCCCGCCAACTTGCCGTGCGCGCTCAAGTACTCAAGCAACTACTCAAGCGTCATCCGTTGGTAGACTACCATGATTTCCGTGCCGACTCTACGTTTAAGATCAGCGATTTCTATGACTCTGACCACCTCAATATGAATGGAGCCCGCAAGTTTACCGCTATTCTCAAACGCATTGTTGACAACAATGAAGAGGAGAGCTTTCAACGAAAATAATCGCTGTCCGCTAAAACTCTCTATACAACATAATAAATCACTATCCGCAATGCCAATCCATAGGCGTTGCGGATAGTCGTTTGTAATATTTTTTAGCCCGAAAATTGCTAGGAGAAGTTCTCCTATAATACATCTATAGCAATTCAATGAGCCTGTCAACATCATGGCGATCTGTCGCCCACGACGTAGCGAAACGTATGGTGACATTGTTGCCACAGGGAGGTTCCCACTGGCCATAGGTGAGATGGTGGCTCAGTTGTTCCGCTTGCTGCAGGGTCACCGTGGTGAACTGCTGATTAGTTGGCGAATCAAGATAGAGCCTATAGCCTTTTTGTAGCAGTGCCTCGCGTATGCGCATAGCTTGCTCATCGGCATGACGGCAGATGGCATAGTAGAGAGTGTCGCTGATATCGTCGGCGTAGACTTCCGGATTGTCGGCACTGCGCATGAGAGCGTCAAATTGCAACGCTACCGCCCAGCCTTTGGCCATGAGGGCTCCATGGCGCTTAATATGGGTGAAGAAGCGGTCTGCTCGTTTTGAGTCTGAAAAAACTACCGCTTCGCCATACATTGTGCCGCACTTGGTGCCGCCAATATAGAAGGCATCACACAAGTGTGCGATGTCACTCAATGTTACGTCCGTTCCGTCTGCTGCCAACCCATAGCCCATGCGTGCTCCGTCTAGGTAGAGCGGTATGTTGTGGCGGTGACACACATCGCTCATTTCCTCAAGTTCCTTTAGAGTGTATAGGGTGCCATATTCCGTAGGGTGGGTGATATATACCATGCCGGGCGGCACAATGTGTTCCCAGTTGGGGTCATTATAGTAGGCTGTTACGTACTCGTCCACCTGGCTGGCAGTGATTTTTCCGTTAGTTGGTTCTAGAGGCAACACCTTGTGCCCAGTGAACTCTATAGCCCCCGATTCGTGTACTGCTATGTGTCCCGAATCAGCCGCCAACACCCCTTCAAATGAGCGTAGCAAGTTGTCGACCATCACCATGTTGGTTTGAGTGCCACCTGCCAGAAAGAACACCTTGGCGTTCGCACAGTTGCATAGTCGGCAAATCTGCTGTCGGGCAGCATTGGTCAGCTCGTCGGTGCCATAGCCGCCAAACGCTTGTTCTTGAATCTCCGCCATGCGCTTTAGCACGGCGGGGTGGCACAGATTCATGTAGTCGCTATCGAAGTGCATTTGATTTGATTCTGGCTATGAAATGTGAGAGGGCTTCGGCATCCTTGCGGTCTATTATGTCAAGCAGCGTTTTTAGCTCGTCGCTTATTTTGCCCACTTGTCCAGCTGTGTAGGGGTTGAAGAGAATCTCGCGTAGCAGTGTCTCGTCTTCATTCAGCACACCCTTGGCTATGGACATGTGGCGCTTGAAGGTTGTACCCGGTGCGTCCTGTGGTTTCATCACGGCGGCAAACACAAATGTGCTCACAAAGGGAATGCTGAGTGAGTAAGCCACTGTTTCGTCATGCTCCACAAATGAGTATTCGCATACGTGAAGCCCCAGTTTTAGGTAGAGGTCCTTAAAGAAAATTCGCCCCATGTAGTCGCCGTCTGTAATGATTATGGCATTCTCGTTGCTCAGAGCCCCGAGGTTGGCGAAAGTTGGGCCAAACATGGGGTGTGTGGAGACATACGGGTGACCGCATTGTTTGTAGTAGTCGTGAAACCCAGTCTTGACCGATGCTATGTCGCTGAGTATGCAGTGCTGGGGCACGTGAGACTCAATCTGGCGGAAGACATCGAGGGTATACTTCAGCGTCACGGCGTTGATAACGAGGTCGGGCTCGAAGGCATCGATTTCGTCGAGCGAGGTGAAACGCATGGTGTTGTACATGAATCGCAGTCGTTTGGGGTCAGTGTCATAGACTGCCGTTTCGTGCTCAAAGCTGAGCAGGTCTATAAAGAACGACCCCATCTTGCCTGCTCCGAGAATCAGTATTTTCATCGTCAGGGCTCTTTACTGCTTGTTGATGATTTCCATTTGTTGGCGTACGCTCTCTTCGTGTATGTGTTCGAAGATGTTCTTGATACACTCCGATTCGATGCCTTTGAGCGAACCTTGTGCCCCACGTTTGTCTAGAATTTCAGAGTAGCGCTTGGTCTGCACGATGGCCATGTCGTGCTCTTTCTTGTATTCGCCAATCTTGCGTGCTATGCCCATGCGCTTGGCAAGCAGGTCTATCAGCTCATTGTCAAGCTCGTCGATGTCCTTGCGTAGCATGGTGAGAGTATCGCCCTGTGCCACGGTGTCGCGTATCACGAGCATGCTGAGTATGTAGTCGAGAATGTCTGGAGTCACCTGCTGCTTGGCGTCACTCCAAGCCTCGTCGGGCGAGCAGTGGCTCTCTACGATGAGACCATCCATGCCGAGGTCCATAGCCTGCTGACATAGCGGTGCAATCAGGTCGCGACGACCGCCTATGTGGCTGGGGTCATTGAGAATAGGCAGGTTTGGAATGCGGCGGTGCAACTCGATGGCTATTTGCCACATCGGCATGTTGCGATAGAGCTTCTTCTCGTAGCTTGAGAAACCACGGTGTATGGCACCGAGTCGCTTGATTCCGGCTCCGTTGATGCGCTCCAGTGCACCAATCCACAATTCCAGGTCTGGGTTGACAGGGTTTTTTACCAACACCGGCACGTCTACACCCTGTAGCGAGTCTGCCAATGATTGCATGGCGAATGGGTTCGCACTGGTGCGTGCGCCTACCCACAACACGTCAATGCCATATTTCAGGGCCAGTTCCACGTGTTCGGGTGTAGCCACTTCGGTTGCGGTCAGCATGCCTGTTTCGTTTTTCACTTGTTTCATCCACGGCAGAGCCTTTTCACCGTTGCCTTCAAAGCCCCCAGGCTTGGTGCGCGGTTTCCACACTCCGGCTCTAAATATGTGGCAACCTTTGCCGGCCAGCTGTCGGGCGGTGGTCATCACTTGTTCTTCAGTCTCGGCTGAGCAAGGGCCCGCAATGACGATAGGGCGTTCGTTGTCGCTAGGCAATCCCAGTGGTTGTAATTCCAGTTCCATAATTTTTATTTCTTTTTTTGTTATTATTTCGTTGATAGTATCTTCTTGTAGTTTGTTGGCCCAAGGTTATCGCAGAGCCTGCTGTATGCGCTCTAGGGCCTGTTGCATTTTCTCCTTGCTGGTGCAGAGCGATATGCGCACATAGCGGTTGCCGTTGGAGCCAAAGATAAATCCAGGTGTAATGAACACCTTTGCATCGTTCAGTACACGCTCGGTCAGTTCCTCGCAGTTGGAGTAATAGTCGGGAATCCTGCCCCACACGAACATTCCCACTTGGTTAGGGTTATAGCGGCACTTCATGACGTCCATTATCTTTTCGGCTACTTCGCGGCGCTCCCGATAGGTAGCTATGTTGGCTTGACGGTGCCATTCTGGTTCGTTGTGGTAGGCCTGTGCAGCGGCTAGTTGCAAGGGGCGGAAGGTGCCCGAGTCTATGTTCGACTTCACCTTGAGCACCCACGACACAAACGTGCTGTTGGTCGCCAGCATTCCCACGCGCCAGCCCGGCATGTTGTGGCTCTTGCTCATCGAGTTAAACTCTATGCAACAATCCTTGGCTCCCTCCACCTGCAGTATGCTCAGTGGTTTGTCGTTGAGAATAAGGCTGTATGGATTGTCGTTGACCACCAGTATGCCGTGTCGGTGTGCAAAGTCTACCAACTTCTCGTAGGTCTCCATCTGCGCATTAGCTCCCGTGGGCATGTTGGGATAGTTGGTCCACATCATTTTGACACCGCTCAAGTCCATCTTCTCAAGCGCCTCAAAGTCGGGCTGGTAGTCGTTCTCCTCCTTGAGGTCGTAGTTTACTATCTGACAACCTAGCAGCTTGGTCAGCGAGGTGTATGTAGGATACCCTGGGTTGGGCACCAGCACCTTGTCGCCTGGATTGGCGAAGGCTAGGGTGGTGTGCAGAATGCCTTCCTTTGAACCAATAAGCGGTTGTATCTCCGACTGTGGATCGAGCTCCACTCCGTAGGTGCGCTTATACCAATGGGCCATAGCCTCGCGCAGCTCGGGTATGCCCATTGTGGGTTGATAGCCGTGGGCATCACTCTTGCGTGCTTCCCTACACAGTGTCTCTATCGTTTCGGGTGAGGGCGGCATGTCAGGACTGCCGATGGCCAGGCTCAGTATGTCTTCGCCTTGGCGATTGCGTTGGGCTATCTCCTTGAGTTTGCGGCTGAAGTAGTATTCTGCCACCAGGCCGAGCCGTTCGGCTGGTTGTATGCTATTTGAATGCTTCATATTCTCCGAGTATCTTGATGTTTTTTATGAGGGGGCGTATTGCCTCTATGCTTTGCGTGTAGCGGTTGTAGTCATCATAGGCCAAGTCTACATAGAAGAGGTATTCCCATTCGTGACCTATGATGGGTAGCGACTGTATCTTCGTCAGGTTGATGTGGTAGAACGAGAAGATAGAGAGCACCTGCGACAGGCTGCCACTCTCGTGGGGTACCGCAAAGACCACACTGCTCTTGTTCGACTGCTCCTTGCGGCGCAGGCGGTCAGCGTTGTAGGGGTCAGCCAGCACGAGAAAACGGGTGTAGTTGTGCTTGTTGTCCTCAATGCCCTCAAACAGCACCTTCATGTTGTAGATAGGAGCGGCATATTTAGAGCAGATGGCTGCGTGGTGCGTCAGCTGCTTGCCGCTTATGTCGGCAGCCGCTCCAGCCGTGTCTTCCACTTCCACTACTTTCCAGCTGGGGTGGCTTGCCAAAAACGAGCGGCATTGCATCAGGGCCACCGGGTGAGAGTTGACTTCTGTGATGTCACACTCTTCTTCCTCTGGCATGACGAGCAGGCTGTGTTCTATATGGAGCTTGTGTTCGCCCACTATGGTGAGGTTGCTGTTGCGCAGGAGTTCATAGTTGTGCAGCAAGCTGCCGGCAATGGTGTTCTCTATGGCTACAAGCGCCAGCATTTCGGGGTCTTTCCTCAGCGTTTCAAACACCTGCTCAAAGGTATCACAACAAATAAGTTCAATTTCCTCACCCTCAAAATACTGGTGAGAAGCAATGTCGTGAAACGAACCGTGTATACCTTGAATAGCAATCTTTCTCATGTTGTCTGTCTTTTTTAGTTTGCTGATGTCTGTCCTAACAAAAAATCCCGCTTCGCAGTGAAGCAGGATTTCTATTTTGTTTGTTCAGTGTCGTTGTTGCACGTACAGTCTTCTGCTTCACTTCTTAGGGGAGGTAAAGTAGTAAAAGTAAAAGTAAAAAAACTGTGCGTTGTTAGTCATTGTGTTTGTTTTGTCGTGCCGTTGCCAGCACACTTTTGTTTTACCGCTGCAAAATTAGCTTTTTTACTCTTAACAGCAAGCAAAATCCCGACTTTTTTTAGTTTAGGTAGCCAAAAGTTGATTTTTGTTTACATTACACGGTCGAGAGTGTTGGTTTTTGTCTAATTTTGCCCATGTTAACAATGGTAGCGCCTATATATATTATATGTAAGCGCAGTATCATATAGTCAAAAAGGAAAAATAGCAATGTCTACACTCAAGCAACAGGTGCTGTCAACTATCAAGTCTAGCGACATCGAGGGACCATTCGAACTCTATGTCACTCGCACTCCTGGCTATCTGTGGGCATTGTTGTTCCGCAAGCTCGGCGTTCACCCCATAGTCGTCACCCTGCTCTCTATTGTCATCGGCTGTGGAGCTGGTGTGCTTTTCAGCTTTGCTGACCTCAAGCTCAACGTTCTTGGCATGCTGCTGCTCGTTTGGGCCAACTGGTACGACTGCGCCGATGGCCAACTCGCTCGACTTACTGGCAAGAAGACTCTCATTGGTCGCATTCTCGACGGCTTTGCCGGCGATCTTTGGTTTTTTTCTATCTATGTAGGCATAGCCCTTCGGCTCACTCCTCAATTTGGAGTGTGGATATGGCTCCTTGCGTCGTGGGCAGGTTTCTATTGCCATGCTCGCCAATGTTCGCTCGCCGACTACTATCGCAATGCTCACATGCTTTTCACTGGCCTCGCCAATGAACTCGACCGCTCCCGGACTGTCATGGAAGAATTTCGCAGCCTCAAGTGGAACAGCCCCCAATGGTTTCGCAAGCTCTATCTGTGCTGCTATGCCAGCTACATACGCGGACAGGAGCACCCAACCCCCCAGTTGCAGAAACTCTTGGCATCGCTGCGCCTCAGGTGGGGCGGTACTGTCCCCCAACAACTCAGTGTTGCTTACCGTGACTTGAGCAAACCTCTCATGCCGCTGTGTCAGGTGCTCACCTTCGATGCTAGGGTAGGGGTGCTCTTCGCCTCGCTGCTGGTGGGGCTGCCGTGGCTCTACCCCCTGCTCGAGATAACTGTTTTTGAAGCTCTGCGCATCTATACCAATGTGCGTCATGAGCGGTTCTGCAAAACTCTTAACACCACGTGGTCATGAACGGCAAGTGTGTAGCCCTGCTGTTGGCAGGTGGCAAGGGCACGAGGTTCAACTCCATGCGCCCCAAGCAGTATATCGAGGTCGATGGCATGCCCGTCATCTCGTTTACCATCAAGCAGTTTCAGACCCACCCCATGGTCACCGACATCTGTGTGGTCTGTTCGCCTGAGTGGAATGACTACATAGAGCGCCAAGCCTCCCAGTGGCATTTCGACAAGTTTCGCCAATGCTTGCCCTCGGGCGATTCCTCCTACCTCTCAGTGCGTAGCGGCATCAGCGGACTGGTGCAGTCCGGTTTTCCCGACGATGCCATGGTCATGGTCCACGACGCAGTGCGTCCGCTTGTCTCTCACGACATCATCACCAACAACATCCTTGCGTGTCGCGAACACGGCAATGCCATCACAGTCATCTATAGCAACGAGTCCTATATGCGCGTTGCCGGCGGCAACGAAGCCGTTGGCTATGCCATGCGCGAAGACTACATGCGTGCGCAGACCCCCAACACATTCCGCCTTTCTGCTCTCCGCCACCTCATGGCAGAGGCCGACAAGCAAGGCATATCCTGCTCTCAGTCGCTGTTTACCCTCGCCTGCGAACTCGGCTACGGTCCCCTCTACATAGCCCAAGGCGATATTCTCAATTTCAAAATCACCCAACCCCAAGACCTCAAATACTTTCGCGCTCTTAAAGACGTGTAGTTGCATTGCCCAAGTCTTGTGCCGTGCTGTATAGCCCATGTTTGAAGAACATACAAGGCGACAACTGCATATTAGCCTTCATGAAACAAACCATTCGAAGGAGCAATCCGCTGCCATATCGGTTAATTGCTCCAATCTGCGGGGAAACCTATGTGACGCAAATAACTGGCAATGCCTTTGCTATTTCCTTGGGTGAGGTCTTCTGAGTTTTCTTTATGATGCCGTGCGTGGCAATCACCAAAGTTTCTTCGTCCTTATCCCAAAAGGCAAATAGACGATAGTCCTGTTGTAAAGCGTACGGAACTCCCATATCTCCGAGTTCTCCAGCTTCTTGAAAAGATCCTTGTTGCGTTCACCTCCTGCAACACGCTTGATGTGTAGAATATTCTGTAGGATACCGTTTCGGGTAATCCTTCAATGAAGTTCTGAGCCTCGTCGGTCAAGACAAGTTTGAAGATGTTTTGTGCTACACGTTTTTTAACTGTGTCATCATCGGGCGCAGCCTCAAACCAACAAGAGCCGGAAACCTCTGTTTTCCATTCAGATGGTCCCCGGCTTCTCTCTCTCTCTTAGGTTGTCATGGGCACATGTCTACGCTCCCATACACGAACCGAGAAACAGCGTTCCGATTATAGTGCTTATTGCCGTCATTATCGCGTTGATTATCACGCTCCATTTGTTTTGATTCGTCATAGTCTTTCTGTTTTAAGCTCCTTGTTCATTCTGTCCTTCCTGCTCACCGCTGCCAGTCGACTCGCCCAGTTTGTTGTGGTCATAGCCGCCCTTTGCGCCGCCAAACGGAGTCTTGGTCACGTCAAACAGACTGGCGTTGTTCAGCTCCGTGCGCAGAGCCGTGCACGGGCGAAAGCGCAAGTACACACCCTTGATGTCCTTCGATGTCACGTCCTCCTTGTTGTCCTTGCCTGCAGAGGTCCACTTGTTGTTCTCCGAATCCCACACGCCGCTCTTGGCGGAAAGCCTGAAGTTGCCCAATCCCTCCAGGGTCACTGAGTGTCCCTGCAACACGAAGTCCTCTATCGCCTGGCACAAGGCAGAGAATCCCACTGCCATGTCGTGGCGCTTCACGTTGGAGTCCTTCACAGCCAAATCCACTATCTGCTCGCTGTCAATCACGCTATACGCTGCCAGCCTTACGCTATACATCTTCTCGCCGCTAACGGGGTTCTTTACTTCGGTCTTGTAATATCCTATTTCTGCCATAATTTGTTAGTTTTTTGTTGGTTTATAAATTAATGTGTCTTTCTGTTTCTTGCGCTGAGAGTTGCCGCCGGTGTCACTACTCAGTCACAATGTTAAGAGTTTGGTCGTCCCTCACTATGCCTTGGAATTTCACAGCCTTGCAGGCGTTGCGTAGAGTCTTGTTGGGCTTGAAGTGCAACTTGAGGTTCTTCACGCAGTCCGCCCCACATTCCTTCAGGGTGGCTACAGCACTGGTCTTGGCTGACACTCCGAATAGCCCGAGCTGTGGTATTCTTACCGTGTGGCCGTTGAGTGCATAGTTGGTGAACACCTGTCGCAGTGCGCCTATGGCAGCGAGGGCAGTAGTCTTGCTCACGCTAGAGTTTTCCACCATATACTCAACGAGGTCGTCGCTCTTGATGTTGCGATAGCTCACGATGTTAGGGTAGAGCTTGGTAACTCCTTGAGGAGTGGTGCGTGATGTTACGATAGTTTGTAGAGTTCCCATAATTCTTTAGATGTTTTAATAAGGTTAATAATGATTGATATTGGTTCTTGCTTCAGCTGCACTGGGGTGCGTCTTGCCGGCATTGCGCACCCGGTTGCAACCTTTTCTTTATTCTCTGTTGGTAGTCAGTCGTGCTGACTATAGCTTACAGGTGCAACACCTGATTTCTTTTCTTGGTTCTGCCGTCCTGCAGCGATATATGGATCCACT
Organism: Bacteroidaceae bacterium; assembly: GCA_963600315.1. GTDB lineage: Bacteria > Bacteroidota > Bacteroidia > Bacteroidales > Bacteroidaceae > UBA6382. Next base: position 20,194 of record CAVCAW010000045.1, read on the forward strand.
GGTAGCCGTGTTCGTCTATTATCTGCTTCACGTCCTGCAGTTCCTGTCGTCCCATCATCCCTACAGCGAGGTCAAAGAGTTGTCGGTTGGCATCTCTGCCACCATAGGCTTTTATGTCGGCAGCGCAGCCATGCAGGTGGTCTGAGTTCTTCACCCCTCCCACTTGTGAGTTGAGAGTCGGGCAGCGATAGCCGCTACTCACCTTTATCGGTTTGCCCCATGCCTCGCGAAGGGGTTGCAGAATCTTTTCACACAGCAGCCTCAGCTTCGTTGTCACTGCCTCGCTCGGAGTGTTGTCAATGCCCAGTGCCACAGCCGTCTGCGACCTCGTCATCTCTTCCAGACTGAAATTACTGCTCAGCGAGGTCATCGTCACGTCTTTTGCCGTCGTCCACCAGCGATGCCACACGGTCGAAAATCGTCTGCATCACTCTCGATCCAAACTGCTCCCGTCTGCCATTCTTCACATAGTCTACCACCGCATCATAGAGATACGCCTGATACTTGTATTCCAGCAGACTCACCAATGTCCACACCTCTCGGGCGCAGCCCTGTCTCATAATAGTTCTCAACCGTCCGGTCCCCATTCTCTGCTTTGTTCTCATGTCGTTTCCTTTAATAATAATATAATGTACTACCTGTTTTGCCCTCGCAAGTCATCTCAGCCCATTTGGCTGTTCCTCCTTGCTTGCGATGCAAAAGTACTGCCTCCCCCCAAACCGGTTTTTATATAATTCGTCAATCATCTCTCCATCAAGCCGTTGAGGTGCTCTCGGCAGATTCCAAGCCAGACAGCAACCATACCAATGCAGCTTCTCCCAACCCTCCCACCAAAGGGAAACGCTATCTTCCAACCACAATAACACCTCATCTATCCGTGGTCCAAAAAGTGATTGCAACGACAACGTGCTTATCAGCTGTTTGAAACTAACAACCGCACCAATGTAAATTAACCACGAAATTCACAAATTACACAAGTATACCCTCAAGTCAGTCACAAAATCAGTATTTTTAGTGCTCCCTGTGTTCAAAAAAGACGTTCGCTTTAGCCCTTTTCGGCTAGGTATTATTACCTTTGTCTATCTGATTCTAATTCTAAATGACTATTAAGTAGATAAACCGTATAAAGGTCGTCCTCGCTGACAAATAACGAACCAACAAGTGGTTTGCAGAGCAACTTGACAAAGACCAAACGACAATCTCGAAATGGTGTACCAATACTTCTCAAACCGACTTGGGGAGTCTGATAAAAACAGCAAAACTACTAGAGGTTGATGTAAAAGTACTTTTGCGTAATATAGATTAACTACGTCTGAAAGACCAATGAAATAAACATACAAGTAAACCATACGAAATTACTCAAGAATTTTCTGATATGGTTTGTGAGCCACAATTTGATTTATTCTTCAACAATGGACAAAACGAGCGACAAGAAGATGACACTCTCAGAGTACTATCCTTATTTTCTGGTTGCGGAGGAATGGATTTAGGCCTTGAAGGCGGTTTTATTTGCCACAAGAAGTCCGTAACTAACGAAGAATATATTCATCATGCCGTCAATGAAGATTGGGTAATGCTTCGCCGAAATGTTTTTCGCACAGTTTTCGCTTGCGACATTTTGGAAGAGGCAAGGCTAACTTGGCTAAGATATATGTCAAGATTTCAGTGTGGCAGGCAAGAGAAAGGGATTTGAGTCCTCTGTTTACCACAATGGTGCAAAAAGAACAGACAACAAACCATCAGAAGAAACTCGCAGTAAATTATATATGTGGATGAAACAAGTCATTGATATTGTTCAGCCTAAAATGTTTATAGCAGAGAATGTGAAAGGATTGGTTAGCCTTGGAGACGTAAAGGATATAATCCAAAAGGATTTTTCATCGGCAAACGGTAATGATTATATTGTGCTTAATC
>CAVCAW010000046.1:0-18341 GCA_963600315.1 Bacteroidaceae bacterium
AGGTGGAAAAGACGCATCTGATGGAGAACATGGTGTACAATGAACTTCGTCTGCGTGGTTATACAGTAGACGTTGGAGTAGTGACGTACAACACAAAGGATGCGGAATGCCGCAGCCAAAAGGTACAGCTAGAGGTTGATTTTGTATGCAACCGAGGTGCTGAGCGAATATACGTTCAGTCAGCCTACGCACTGCCCGACAAAGAAAAAATAGAGCAGGAACAGGCTTCACTGATGCATATTAAAGACGGATTTAAAAAGGTAATCATTGCAGCAGACAGATATTTGTCGAGCTTCAATGAATATGGTATAAGAATTTTAAGTTTGAAGGATTTTCTTATGAAAAAAGCAACTTAAACATAAGTTCCTGCGAAGTCTTCCATTGGTTCACTGACGTCTGCGCCCTCTTCACCTTAGAAGACATCATGCTGTTGCAGCCGGACAGCAATAATTTCAGAAATGTCCTCTACGCTGAAGTCAAAGTTGTTGGTCAACAGCACAACAGGTTTCCTTTTTGCCACGAATGGCGGGCGACTAGCTTTTGCGCATTGTTTTGGCACTTGTTGAACCCTAATATGAAGAAAGCCGTTGGGCTGCTGGTTATTGCTAGCAGTCAACGGCTTTTTTTTGTTAGCCAAGCACAGAGATGTGCTTATAGTTGTTCCAAGAATTTTATGCGGCTTTCGGTGGAGGGGTGAGTGCTAAACAGGTTGTTGAACCAACTGCTTATGCCATCGCTTGTAAGAGCCTGTGGGTGGATGATAAACAGTTGTTCCACGTCTTCGCGCCCGTTGTTGACGGAGTAGGGGTTGCCGCTGATTTTTCTTAGAGCCGAGGCCAGTGCACGTGGATTTCCACACATCTCTGCACCTCCAGCGTCGGCCATGTATTCGCGTTTGCGACTGATGGCAAAGCGTGTGAGCATGGTGAAGAAATAGCCTATGGCAGCCAGCACTACGGCAAGCAGCATGACTACCAATACCATAGCGCCGCTGTCTTTTTTGTCGCGACTGTTGCTTCTTCCGCCAAAGATGAGGTTGCTCCACATGATGCGCAATGCTATGGACATCACTGTAGCCATGATGCCTACAAAGACGATACTAATAATCAGCAGTCGGGTGTCGCGATTGCGTATGTGCGTCAGTTCGTGTGCTATCACTCCTGCCAGTTCGTCATCGTCAAGCATGTCGCACAGACCAGTTGTCACAGTCACTGTGTATGTCTTGTTGTCGATGCCCGAAGCAAAAGCGTTGAGTTCGTTAGAGTCGATTACGTTGACCTGTGGCATGGGCATTCCGCACGTCATGGTGAGGTTCTCCACTATGTTGTATACGCGTGGATTCTCCCTGCGCTCCAGCGGTCGCGACTGGGTGGCGTGCCTTATCATCGAGCTGTTCAGCATGTAGGCTATGACGAACCACACACCGACTATCGCCAGTGCCCACGGCGCAATGTCTACAAAATACTGTGTGCCGAGGGTGTTCCTCTCGGCATCGCAGTAGTATACGCCGGCAAGCTGCACGTAGGCCAGTCCGTAGCAGAACAGGGCCACCATGGCGATGACTATAATGGGGAAGAGTATCAGCAGCATTATGGAGCGCATGTTGTTGCGCCTCTGCTGAGTGTAGAGTCCTACGTATGCCATTGGGGCAAAATTATCGTTGAAATGGTTAGAAATTTATTTCGGGAGCTTTGTCCATCGACTCTCTGTCGGCTGCAGCAATTTCAAACATGGTCTCTTTTTGGAACCCAAACATTCCGGCGATGATATTGGCAGGGAATGTCTGCACGGCATTATTGAGCTCTTTGGTTGCCGAGTTGAAGAATCTGCGCGATGCTGCCAGTTTGTTTTCGATGTCGCTTATCTCTGTTTGCAGCTGCATGAAGTTTTGGTTGGCTTTCAAGTCGGGATAGGCTTCCAGGCTAACCTTCAAGTTGGCAAGGGCTGATGTTAGCTTGTTTTCAGCCTGAATCTTGTCGTTGATATTGCTTGCACTCATAGCTGCCGAGCGTGCTGCCGTGACGTTTTCAAGCACGGTCTTTTCGTGAGTGGCATAGCCTTTCACGGTAGCGACGAGTTGAGGGATGAGGTCATGCCGTTGCTTCAGTTGTACATCGATATTGGCGAAAGCGTTTTCGCGGTTGTTGCGCATGCGCACGAGCCTGTTGTACAGTCCGATTACCCAAAAGATGAGAATCGCGACAATGGCGATAATGATGATTGTTGTCATGATGCTAAAAATGGAAATGTGTTGATATGTGGGCAAAGGTACGCAGAAAATCATTGTCGCAAGACTGGTAAATAGTAAAAAATCGCAAAATTAGGTTATCAAGTCTTGTGCTGCCAGTCTTCTAGCGCTTGCAACGAGCCTTTCCGCCGAGGATTTTGTCGACATGCCGATTGCGTTTCCGCGGAAATGTTTGTCAATTTCGGGCGAGACGCAATTCTGTTTCCGCGGAAATTGATATCCGTTTCCACGGAAACGCAATGGTCTGCTCAACGTTTTTAGGATGCTTTGGGTGGTTGGGGAAATCTCTTGTCAGCGGTTGGTTTCCTGCAATGAGATGAGATGTTTCAGCCCTTGGATGATGCGGTTGAGACCTTCGGTAAGTCGTGGGCGTGGGCAAGCCATGTTGATGCGCAGGAAGTTTTCGCCTTCAGCACCATACATGGAGCCGGCGTTTATCCACACCTTGTAGTTGTCGAGCAGGAATTTTTCAATCTCTGCTGAGGGCATGCCCAGAGCCGAGCAGTCAACCCAAGCGAGATAGGTGCCTTCCATCTTGGTCATGGGACATGAGGGTAGTTCGGCAGCAAGGCGCGACAGTGTTTCTTCGTAGTTGGCTGTGAGATAGTTGCGTAGCTCGTCGAGCCACTGCTCGCCCGGCGTAGAGTAGGCGGCGATGAGGGCTTCTATGCCAAAGGGATTGACGTCGCATACCTCGTTGATATTGATGGCTCTGTCTATGCGTTCACGCACCGCGGCGTCCTTGCACACAATGTTGGCGATTTGTAGTCCTGCTATGTTGAATGCCTTGGTGGGCGAACAGCACACGATGGCGTTTGCAGCCAGTGGGTCGGGCAGTGTGCCGAGGGGGGTGTACCTGCTGTTGTGGAACGTCAGTTCTCCGTGGATTTCGTCGGATATCAATCGCACTCCGTGACGGTTGCAGAGGGTGGCAACGGCTGTGAGTTCTTCGGGAGTCCACACTCTGCCGCCGGGATTGTGGGGATTGCACAGCAGCATGAGTCGAGCTCGGGGGTGCGACAGTTTTTTGTCGAGGTCGTCGAGATTCATGCGGTAGCTGCGTGTGTGGCAGTCATAGATGAGGGGATTGCTGACTGCTTCGCAGCCGTTGTTGCGTATGGAGGAGTAGAAGCAGTTGTAGACAGGTCCTTGCACTATGACTTGGTCGCCGGGTAAGGTCAGAGCCTTGATGACAGCTGAGATGGCTGGCACCACTCCAGTGGTGTAGATGATGTCGCAGGTGGCTATCTGCCAGTGGTGGCGGTGGCGGAACCATTGGCAAACGGCATCATAGTATTCTTGCGGCACATCGGTGTAGCCAAATATGCCGTGGGCAACGCGCTTGTTGAGTGCTTCAATGATGCATGGTGCAGTTTCAAAGTCCATGTCGGCTACCCACATCGGAATGACATTGGTGTCGGCGATGGAGTCCCATTTGTAGGAGTTGGTGCTGTGTCGTTGGGTCAGCTTACTGAAATCGGTGCTCATGGTTTGCGGGTGGTTATCTGGCAATCGGCAGGAGCCTTGATGTTGCTGTCGATGATGATTTCGCCATAGCTGTCTGCCACGATGTGTCCGGAGGTGGGATTCTTTATGCTCTTGACGTGGCCGCATATGTCGGCTTGCAGGGTGGAGTATTCAAAGGCGCGGTCGCATTCGGGATCGAAGGTGCAGTTGTCGATAATCAGGTCTGTGGCATAGCATAGAGGCTGCTCACCGATGATGTGGCAGTTGACCAGACGCAGGCCTCTGGAGTGCCACCCGATGTATTCCCCCTTGAGTTCAGAGTCATAAATGCTGATATTGTCCACTTCCCAAAAGGCGTCTTTGGTGTCGATGCGGGCATTGTGGATTTCCACGTTCCGACAGTATTGAAACACATAGAGGGAGTTGGTCTCAAGGTTGTTGATTTTGATGTCGCTGCAGTGCATGAAGGGGTAAGTGCCACCGTGCAGCACCACGTTGTCGAGCGTAAGCCCCTTGATGCCCCAAAATGTTTCGTCGGCATCGTTGATGACTACGTTTTTGAGCGACAGATTGTTCATCTCGCGGAAAAATTTGGGTCCGTCAATCACGCAGTCCTCCATGTGCATGTTGTTGGAATACCAGATGGCAGAGCGTGACCCCGTGGCAAAATAGCAGTTGCGAATGTCGGAGCCCTCTACGTGCCACAAGGGATATTTGCCCTCAAAGAGACAGTTGCGACACGCTATGTTGCTACACTCCTTTATGGCTGACTCGCCAGCGGTTATGTGAATGTGGTCAAGCTCGGTGTCGTTGATGCCAAAGAGCGGACGTTCGCCACCGAAGGTTTTGTTGGTGATTTTATTCATGACAGTGTGGTTTTTATGATTCTTGAGTGATGTTTTGTGCGCTTGGCGGTTCAAGGCACTTGGTGTTTCTCCACCGGTGTCGTGCCAGCTCGATGAGGAACACCGTGCCTCTGAAGCACAGTTCAATACACATGGCCAGCCAGGCTCCTCGCAGTCCCATTGATGGAGTCAACACGGCGATGAGCACTATGCGCACGCCCCAAAGGCTCACCAAGTTGATGACACAGGGCACTATGGTGCGGGCTATGCCTATGAAGACACCACAACTCACTATGGCTGCGGCAAACATGGGCTCTGCGAAGGCTTCTATGCGCAGCACTTCGGTGCCAAGCTGGCGTATGTCGTCGACGGGTGTCATGATAGACAGTGCTGCAGGGGCACCAATATACATGACCGCACCCATTATAGTCATTACCGCCACTCCGGTGACAACCGAAATCCATGCGAAACGTTTGGCAAGTCCGCTGCGGTTGGCTCCGAGACTTTGCCCCGTCAGCGTGGTGGCAGCGTCGGCAATGCCGTGTCCGGGCATGTAGCAAAGGCTCTCCACAATGATGCCGAAAGAGTTTGCGGCAAGAGCCACGGTGCCCAGTGGTGCTATCATGGTAGTGGTGGCGATATAGGCAGAGGTCGTGGCCACCTGCTGCAGCCCCGATGGCACGCTGATGTGAAGTGCTTGCTTGACCGTCTTGAGTTGGGGGCGGAAGCTCCCCCTGTCTTGACGTAAATTGAGTTCACCATTGCGGCAACACAGGAGGTAGATGGTTGTGGCGGCTGTAGTCAGCTCGGCCAGCACGGTGGCTATGGCGGCTCCCGCAACCGATAGCCCTGCGCCAGGTACCCAAATTTCCATACCCAGCAAGTCGATAGTGCGCGACGGATAAATGAGGAAAAAGTTGAACACTATGTTGAGTGTCATCATGGCTACGCTCATAATGCCTGGGGTGACCATGTCGCCGCTGCTGCGCAACATGCCGTAGCCGAATATCGAGAATTGGAATGCAGGCATGCCCAAAGCTATCGTGGCCAGATAGACCGATGCCGAATGGTTGACACTATCTGTTCCGCCAAGCCACCAGGGCAACATTGGGCTGAGCAACAAGACCGTGAGTCCTACCACAACGCTCACAATCAATACCGACACCATGCCTTGGCGCACTATGCTTCGCGCCCTGTCGCTGCGGTTGGCTCCAAGCTGGTGGCTCACCTGAACGTAGAACCCCATTGCCGCTGCTGAACATAGGCTGCCCATGAGCCATGTGGTTGTCTCCACCAGTCCTATCGAGGCTGAGGCTTCGGCTCCGAGACTGCCCACCATTGAGGCGTCTATGTACTGCATGATGGTGGTGGTGAGCTGTGCCAAGATGGCGGGAATCGACAGGCAGAACACAAGGCGCACCTCCTGGCCCAAAGTCATGGGCTTGCCTTGGCGTATCATGCCCAAGAGTTGGTCTTTTGTTGAAGTGGTGGTCATATTGCAGCTCTGCACGATTTAGCGATGCAAATTTACTAAACCACACGGACAATGCCAACGTAGTTGCGCCCATATCCGAAACATTGGTAAGGAACTCCTCGTTTTGTTTCAGCAACCCTTGGTAGAATGGTGGGGTAGAGGGCAAAGAAAGTGCGGCCCACCCAATAAAAAATCGTTTTTCCTTTTCGTTGTCTTTGGTTTACGCTAACTTTGCTCGCTAAAACGAACATACCATGGGCATAACCAGACTGTTGCTGCCTGTATTTGACAGGAGATACGAGAAGCTGAAATACAGCGAGACACATGCTGCAGAGGAACAAAAGAAGCTGTTGAAGGGCATGATGCGGAGGGCGCAAAACACCGAGTATGGCCGTGCGCACGACTTTGCGTCGGCAAGTAGCTATGAAGACTTTGTGACGCGTGTGCCGGTCAATACCTATGAGGAGTTGAAGGGTTGTATTGACCGCATGCGCCATGGCGAGGCTGACGTGTTGTGGCCCGGCAGGGTGAAATGGTACGCTAAATCGTCGGGCACTACCAACGACAAGAGCAAGTTTATACCCGTGAGCCGTCAGGGACTCCACGATACTCATTATGCTGGTGGAGCCTGCGTGGTGACCTACTATCTGCACAACAATCCGCAGAGCCGCCTCTTCGACGGACGCTCGCTGATTCTTGGGGGTAGCCATGAGCAGAACTACGATGTTAAGGAGAGCCTTGTGGGTGACTTGAGTGCCATACTGATAGAGAATATTAATCCTTTGGTCAATCTCGTCAGGGTGCCAGGCAAGAAGACAGCCCTGCTCAGCGACTTCGAGGTGAAGCGTGACCACATAGCCAGAGAGGCTCGCAATAAGAATGTTACCAATATTAGTGGAGTGCCGTCGTGGATGTTGTCGGTGCTGACTAGGTTGCAGGAAATAACGGGACAGACCGACATAAGTGCTGTGTGGCCCAACCTTGAGGTATTCTTCCATGGCGGAGTGGCATTCACTCCTTATCGTGAACGCTACAAGGAGATTGTAAGTTCTGCCAATATGCACTACATGGAGACCTACAACGCTAGCGAGGGTTTCTTTGGCGTGCAGAATGACTTGGCAGACCCTGCTATGCTGCTGCTGACCAATCTGGGCGTGTTCTATGAGTTCATTCCGCTAGAAGAAGTGGGCAAAGAAAATCCCGTGGCGGTGCCGTTGTGGAAGGTGGAGACTGGTCGCAACTATGCTATGGTGATAACCACTACGAGCGGACTGTGGCGCTATCAAATAGGCGACACTGTGAAATTTACCAACCTGAATCCTTACAAGTTCTTCATAAGCGGTCGTACCAAGAGCTTCATAAACGCATTTGGCGAAGAGCTGATTGTAGACAATGCCGAGAATGGCATCCGTCAGGCTTGTGAGGCTACGGGGGCTGAAGTGGCTGAATATACCGCTGCGCCTGTGTTTATGGATGCCCACGGCAAATGCCGCCACCAATGGGTGATAGACTTCCGCAAGGAGCCTGCCGACGTGGAGCAGTTTGCGAAGGAGCTTGATGAGGCTTTGCAGAAGATAAACTCTGACTATGAAGCCAAACGCTATAAGGATATCACGCTGCAGCCGCTGCAGGTGGTGAAGGCTCCATGCGGGCTGTTTGACCAATGGCTCAAGAGCAAGGGCAAACTGGGCGGACAACACAAGGTGCCGCGCCTTTGCAACGACCGCAAGATAATAGAAGAAGTGCTCGCACTGATGCCCACCGACTGAGCAGAGTGCATGTTTTACGGTTTCCACAGATGTTGATGAAGAAGTTACAAGTAGTGTTATTGCCGTTTGCGGTCGCCGCCCTGTCGCTGGTGGGGTGTGCACGTCCCGGCAGTCCCGACGGAGGTCCCTATGACGAGACTCCGCCGAGGGTGGTAAGCGCAAGCCCGGCTGAGGGAGCCATCAATAGCCGCCCCCGCAACATAGAGATATCGTTTGATGAGTTTGTGACACTTGAGAAGGCCGCTGACAAGGTGGTGATTTCGCCGCCGCAGATCAATATGCCCGAAATCAGTGCTGATGGGCGCAAGATTAAGGTCAAACTGCTCGACAGCCTCAAGGATAACACTACCTACACCATCGATTTCGGCGATGCCATTGTGGACTACAACGAGGGCAACCCCATGGGCAAGTATACTTACACCTTTTCCACGGGCGAGAGACTCGACACCATGGAGGTGTCGGGCAAGGTGCTTGACGCACGCAACCTCGAGCCTATAAAGGGCATTGTGGTAGGCCTGCATTCCGACACCACTGACACCGCTTTCACCACCAAGACCTTCGACCGCATGGCGCGCACCAACGGCAGCGGTGAGTTTACTATTAAGGGCATTGCTCCAGGTCACTATCGCATCTATGCTCTTCAAGATGCCGACGGCAACTATATGTTCAATCAAAAGAGTGAGATGATAGGCTTCAGCCGCCAGGTGATTGCACCAAGTTCTTATGCCGACGTGAGGAACGACACGGTGTGGCGCGACTCAACTCATTTTGACTCAGTCAAGATTGTGCCCTACACCCACTTCGTGCCCGACAACGTGGTACTGCTGGCTTTCACTGAGTCTACTCTAGATCGCCATCTACTCAAGGCAGAACGCAAAGTGCCTGAACATTTTGATGTCTATTTTACGGGAATTTCCAACAAACGCCCCGTCTTAAAGGGTTTGGATTTTGATGATAGCAAGATTATCGCTGAATGTTCCGCTAACAACGACACGCTGACCTATTGGATAGCCGACACAGCGCTGGTGCATACCGACACGCTCACGGCAAATCTCACTTATGAGGAGAACGACTCGTTGGGCAATTTCGTGGAGCGCACTGAGGAGTTGCAGTTTGTGAGTCGACTGCCGCGCTCGCGCCAAATCAAAATGGAGCAACAAGCCTATAAGGATTGGCTCCAAGAACAGGAGAAACTGCGCAAGCGCAAGTTGCCCTATCTCACGGAACGCCCACCATCGGTACTCGAAGTTTCCTACAATGGAGGCTCATCGCTCGATCTCTATGACAATATAAAGTTCAAGTCACCCGAACCCTTGCTGCGTGTCGACACCGCCAAGTTCCATCTCTACCTGAAGCAAGACACTCTATATGTGCCTGCACAGAGTCTGGTTCGGAAAAACGAGGGCAGCTCTATGGGCTATACGCTCTATGGTGAGTGGCGGCCGGAGCAAAAATATGCCCTGATTGTTGACTCAGCGGCTTTCACGAGCATTTATGGCAAGGTGTCTGATAAGATAGAGTTTCGCTTCTCCATTCCATCGCTCGACAACTACTGCACGTTTACTGCTGTCATCGACGGGCGCAGCGATTCTGCCGTAGTGGTAGAATTGCTCAACCACTCCGACAAGGTGGTTCGCAGCGCTCGCACAAATGAGGGCAAAGCTGACTTCTTCTTCCTGAAGCCCGGTCCCTACTACATGCGCGCCTTTGTTGACCGCAATGGCAATGGCAAGTGGGATGAGGGCAACTATTCCAAGGGCGAACAGGCGGAAAGTGTCTACTACTATCCATCGCAGCTCACAATGCGAGCTAAGTGGGACCTCGAGCAGGTGTGGAATCTCGAGGCTACTGACATAACCAAGCAGAAACCCTTGCAAATCACCAAGCAGAAGCCAGATAAGGAGAAAACTATACAGAAGCGCAATGAGGAACGAGCCAAAAAATGGAAGAAATAGTTCCAGTAGAGCCGCTCAAACTCCAAATATACAGACAACATGAATTGCATCATAAGTGGGCTGGCAGTCGTCAGTCGGTCGAAACGCATCATTGCAGCGTGCATGGTGTGCATGCTGGCTTTTGTAGGCATTGCAGCAAGGGGGCAGTCGGCTTTTCAGCCAGGCGAGGTATTGCAGTACAGCCTCTACTACAACTGGAAATTTCTGTGGGTTAAGGCAGGCAGTGCCACCATGACTATTTCTGCTGCTACCTATGGCGGCAATTCTGCCTACCGCACTCGTCTGCTGATGAGGGGGAACAAGGATGCCGATGACTATTTCGTGTTGCGCGACACTCTGCTCAGCTATACGGCTTGCGACAATCTGCGCCCCCTCTTCTACTCCAAGAAAGACATGGAGGGTTCGTCTTATCGTTCGAGGAAAGTATGGTACTCCTACAACGATGGTAAATGCCGGGTCAAGCAGAGCTATCTCCACAAAGACGGACGCCTCACTGAGAAAAACGAAAGCTTCTCCTCGCAGGTCTATGATATGCTCAGCATTATGCTCAAAGCTCGCAATTTCAACACCTCGGGCTGGACTCCCGGCAAGCGCATTCGCTTCCTTATGACCGATGGCAATGGGGTGGACAACCAAGTGCTGATCTACCGCGGCAAGCAGAAAGTGAAGATGAGGGGAGAACGCAAGAGCTATGCGTGTCTCAAATTGTCATTTGTAGAGTTTTATGGCAAGAAGAATGATAAGGAAAGAGAGGTCATTACCTTCTATGTCACTGACGATGCAAGACATATTCCAGTGCGCCTTGACATGTTTCTGCGTTTTGGCTCTGCCAAAGCATTTTTTGTAGGTGGCAAAGGGTTGAAGTAAGCTGACGAAGAGTTGACTTTCGCACATTTTCGTCTTAAAAGTGCAGATTTGGAAGATGAAAAGTGGTAAGTCTTGAATAAAAGCCGTATTTTTGCAACGTAGATTAATAAAATCAAAAACACACGGAAAATATGTCTTTTACAAGAATCACCGCCGCTGAGGCTGCCGCTCTCATCCAAGATGGACAGACCGTAGGTCTTAGTGGTTTCACTCCGGCAGGTGCGCCTAAGAGCATACCTGCCGAGATTGCAAAGAAAGCGGAGGCAGAACATGCCGCCGGACGTTCATTCAAAATCAATATCTTCACGGGAGCTAGTACGGGGCAGAGCTGCGACGGCGAGTTGAGCAACCAGCACGCCATCAATTTCCGTGCGCCCTATACTACTAACGGCGACTTCCGCAAACACGTCAATGCGGGTGAAATGGCCTACTCTGACCTTAACCTTTCCAATATGGCTACCCAAATACGCCAAGGCTATTTGGGCGAAGTCAACTGGGCCATCATTGAAGCTTGCGAGATAGAAGAGGTGGGCGACAAAGCCCGCATCTACCTCACGGCAGCGGGTGGTATCAGTCCCACGGTGGCTCGTCTTGCCAAAAATGGCATATTTGTGGAGCTAAACGCTTTCCACAGCAAGGACTCTATGGGTATCCATGATGTCTACGAGATTGAAGACCATCCTTACCGCAAGCCAGTGATGATCACCAAGGCCAACGACCGCATCGGCAAACCCTATGTGGAGGTTGACAAGAACAGAATACTGGGCGTGTTGGAGTGTAACATACCCGACGAGGCACGCTCGTTTAAGGCTCCAGACCCCATCACCAGTCAGATAGGTCAGAACGTGGCCGACTTCCTTCTCCACAACCTGCGCAAGGGACTCATACCCAAATCGTTCCTCAACCTGCAGAGCGGAGTGGGGTCGGGTGCCAACGCTGTGCTCGGCGCTTTGGGACAGTGCCCCGAAGTACCCAACTTCAACATCTATACCGAGGTGCTGCAAGATGCTCCCGTAGGACTGATGAAGCAGGGCCGCGTGCTCTCCGCCTCGACCTGCTCGCTGACCGTCACCAACGAGTGTCTGCAGGACATCTACTCCAACATGGACTTCTTCAAGGACAAACTGGTAATCCGTCCATCTGAAATCTCCAACTGTCCAGAGGTGATAGCCCGCATTGGTGTATGCTCGCTCAACACTGCTATTGAGGCTGACATCTATGGCCATGTCAATAGCACCAAAATTTGCGGAACCAAGATGATGAATGGCATCGGCGGGTCAGCTGATTTCACCAATAATGCCTATCTCTCCATTTTCACCTGCGGAAGTACTACTAAGGGTGGTGCTATATCGAGCATCATACCATTCTGCTCTCACATTGACCATACGAGTCACTTCATCGATGCGGTGATTACCGAGTATGGCGTGGCTGACCTCAGGGGCAAAAGCTCCATGCAGAAAGCCGAGGCCATCATCAATGTAGCGCACCCCGACTACCGCCCCTTGCTGCGTGAATATCTCAAGCACGCAGAGAAGTTTGGCGGACACACCCACCACTGCCTGAGTGCAGCATTCGCCATGCACGACACCTTCCTGCGCAAGGGCGACATGCGCCTCACCGACTTTGGCGAATACATCAAGTAGCAAGCCTTCTCCGTATACGCTTACACCAACCCACAAGATGAAAAGATACACACTCATGGCCGCTGCCCTGTGTGCAGCGGCGGCTCCCTCGCTGGCGCAGAAGGAGATAACACCTGAGATGCTGCAGCAGTTCCAAAGCAGCTATAAGTCAGTCGGAGCCGACAAGGCGCTCGACAATGCCGTAGCCGCCAACGACATCAAGGTGCTCGCACTCAACAACGAGACTATGGCGCAGTTCGACACCGAGTTTTCCAATAAGGTCAACTCCAAGGGCATCACCAACCAGAAAAGCTCCGGCCGATGCTGGCTCTTCAGCGGCCTCAACGTGCTGCGCGCCCAGATGATAGCCAAGTACAACCTCGGAGAGATGGAGTTCTCGCAGAACTTCTGCTTCTTCTACGACCAGCTGGAGAAGTCTAACCTCTTCCTGCAGGCCATCATCGACAACGGCAAGAAGCCCATGGACGACCGCACCGTCGACTGGCTGTTCCACAACCCGCTGAGCGACGGCGGCACCTTCTGCGGTGTGGCCGACGTGGTGTCCAAATACGGACTGGTGCCCTCATCCGTGATGCCCGAGACCTTCTCGTCCAACAACACTGGCACCTACTCCATGCTGCTCAAGACCAAGCTTCGCGAATACGGGCTTGAATTGCGCAGAATGATAGCCGGCGGCAAGACTGACAAGCAGGTCCTGGCGAGAAAAGTGGAGATGCTGGGCGTGGTCTACAAGATGCTCGTGAGGTGTTTCGGCGCACCGCCGCAGAAATTCACCTACACCTTGCGTGATGCTTCTAACAAGGTCATAAGCACCAAGGAGTATACGCCCAAGTCGTTCTACGAGGAGCACTTGGGCATAGACCTCTGCGACAACTACTTCATGTTTATGAACGACCCCTCGCGCGACTACTACAAGACCTACGAGATAGACCTTGACCGCCACTCCTACGACGGTCACAACTGGGTGTTTCTCAACGTGCCCATGCAGGATATCAAGGACATGGCGGTGGCGTCCATAAAGGACAGCACCATGATGTATATGTCGTGCGACGTTGGCAAATGCAACGACTCCAAGCGCGGCTACTCTGACCCCGACGTCTACAACTACGGCGAAATCTTCGGCGTGGACTTCCCGATGGACAAGAAAGACCGCATCGCCACCTTCGCCTCAGGCTCCACCCACGCCATGACGCTCATGGCTGTAGACCTCGACGAGCAGGGCAAGGCGAAGAAATGGATGGTGGAGAACTCCTGGGGTTCTTCATCAGGATTCAAAGGTCACATCATCATGTCAGACCGCTGGCTCGACGAATATCTCTTCCGCCTCGTGGTGGCAAAGAAATACGTGCCGGAGAAACTTGCTGGCATGATGAAGCAGAAGCCCGTGCTGTTGCCCGCCTGGGACCCCCTCTTCCAGCCTGAGCAGTAGCAGGACCGACCTCCGCACTACGCTGGCAAGCATCTGCAAAAAAACTGACTACAATTACAACCCCCAAACAAGCCACGGATTTCCCGCATGAGGAAGCCCGTGGCTTTTTGTTTACGCATCCCGCTGTTTTTCCGTCGCCCGTGTCGTTGCTGATGTTCTTGCCGTTTAACACCCTTTCCGTTTTATTTAATAATGGCATCACTATTTCCCTTTTTGTGAAAAGAACGAAAAATCAGTTGAAAGTCAGCGCTGTTTGTTTCGTTGTCTGAGTCAATTGATTATTTTTGCAAACGAATCGGGGGCCTTTCGTCAGCAGACCGAGCGTTTCCGCCGTGCGGCTGCCTAACGGAGGGTTGAGAATGAATATCCATCAACAAAAACAAAACATAAATGAAAAGAAAACTACTATTTTATTGCATGCTGATTGTGGCGTCGCTGTTCGGAGCAACGAAGTCCGGTGCCCAATCGCTGACAGACGGGTACTACTACATCAAGAGTGCGTATGCCGGTCACACCAGCGAGAGTGTGTACGACCCCCAGTACACCGACTACGCGAAAGTCCACACTTGCCAAGGCACTGAGGCCGACATATTCTACATCAAGCAGACCGCCACGGGCAAGTATTCAGTGCAAAACGCACTGACAGGACGCTTCATTATCAAGTTCGTCAAGACCAACAGTGTGCTGCTGGGCAATACGCTTGAAGACGGCGTCTACATCATCATTGACTACGTTGACGGCATCTACCGCTGGAAGGACAACACCCAGTCGTGCTACTACAACTGGAATGGCTCCGGAGTGAACTGCGGCGCAGGCCTTAGCGACAAGTATAACTACCACGACTGGTCCTTTGAGCCCGTGTCTGACGATGTGCTCGCCAGTCTTGGACTGTCGGGAGAACCCGATGCCCCCTCTGGCTACAACTGGCCCACCTTCACCCAGGACAAAGCGCCCGCCGTGGCCGACCAGTTAGTGCCTGCTGGCTACTACCACATCTACAGCGCCTATACTGGCACCGATCTGCAGAGCAACGCTGTCATCTGGGACAACGAAGCCGACTCCGTGCTGAAGGTGCACTCCGCTACCGGCAGCAAGAACGACATCTTCTTCATCTACCCTAAGGCCGACGGTCAATATGTGATGAAGAACCTCGCCACCAGCCGATACGTCACCACCTATGTGGGACAAAACGCCGTACGCCTCGACTCGCTCCCTGCTGAGGATTCCTACATAGAGTTTACCCTGCTCGACGACTACAACTTCCGCTTCAAGGACAGCAAGTCGGAGAACTACTACAACTGGAATGGCTCCAACGTAAATGCCCGCGAACTCTCGTCCGCCTACAACTACCACGACTGGAAACTCGTGCCAGCTTCCAAGGTCGAGATGTCGAGCTTTGGCATCACCATCGACACTCTGCCCACTCTGCCCTCCCCACCTGTTGAGAACAAAGAAGTAGTGAGCGACGGTTTCTACTTTATCCGTTCAGCCTACGACAGCCCGTATGTCGGCAGCGACGTGGTGGCATACGACCCCAGTGAAGAGGACTGTGTCAAGACCCATAACAACGGTTACGAGAAGAAGGATATCTTCCTCATCAAGCAGATAGGCACCAAGCAATATTCCGCCCAAAACCTCGGCACTGGACGCTACATCACCAAGTATAGCTCCTCGACCGGCGTAGAGCTCGCCAAAGCGCCCGAAGATGGAACCTATATGATATTCGACCTCGTCAAGGGTAGCGTCTACCACTGGAAGGACAACCACCAGTCGACCTACTACAACTGGAACGGCAACAACGTCAACTGCGGCGCCGGCCTCAGTACCACTTATAACTATCACGACTGGGAACTCGTACCCGTCAGCGCTGACCTGCTCGAAGCTTTCGGAGTGTCAGGTGACACCATACCCGACACCATCGAACAGCCCAAGGACTCCGTGGCCTACATCGACGCATGCTGGGAGAGCCTCGGCACCTCCATCACCTGGTACAACAACAATGTCTCCTCAGCCTTCACCAAGGGCTACCAGACTCGAGTACGCGAAGTCCTGCCCTTCAAGAAGTTCATCAATAAGGGTGTCAACGCCAGCTGCATCTCTGGTTGCGCCGGACAGGTGACCTACGCCAACTACTACACCATCGAGCACGGCATCAACGACTGGGGACACTCCACCCCCGTCGGCACCATCGATGATTACAAGAACAACACCAACAACGGCACCTTCGCCGCCTCCTACCGCGTGCTGCTCGACAAAATTTACTCCACCAACCCCAACGCCATGGTGGTGCTCTGCACACCGCGCAAGGCCTACGGCTTCGGCGGATACCTCCCCAACAACTGCAACGATGCACTCAACGGCATCTATCTCGAAGACTATGCCAAGCTTATACGCGAGATAGCCGAATATGAGTCACTGCCGGTGGCAGACTTCTTCGCTCTGTGTGGCAACCAGCGCAACCTTGCGAATCTGTCAATCGACACAGCACTCCACCCCAATGACAACGGCTATCAGCTCATGGCAGACGTGCTCGTCAAGGCTATGCGCAAAGTGCTTGTACACCCAATCGTCAACCCGGTTGCCGAGGATGACTTCTAGATACAACGGCACCAAAACAAATTACTAAAAATACAACATCAAACCAAACGAAATAAACAACACAACAATGAAAAAGATAACATTTCTCACAGCTCTGCTTTTCGCTACAGTCTATGCGGCAGCTCAAAGTGTCAACATACATCAGGGTACCAGTTCGGTAGGATTCAACATAAGCGAAATCGACAGCATCATATTCAGCTCCAACAATGCTTCGGGCAATATCTATACCGGCACTAGCGAAACCAAGCCGGTCAGCGGACACTGGCTCAGTCTCGGCACCTCCATCTCATGGTACAACAGCCACGTCTCCTCTGCCTTCACCAAGGGCTACCAGACCCGAGTGCTTGAGAAACTCGCCTTTGAGCAGTTCACCAACAACGGAGCCAATGCCAGCTGCCTCTCCAGCGCTAAGAACTATGTGGTCAAAGCCGACTACTACACCATCGAGCACGGCATCAACGACTGGGGCAACTCAGTGGCAGTAGGCACCATCGACGACTACAAGAATAATACCAAAAACGGCACCTTCGCCGCCTCCTACCGCGAACTGCTCGACAAAATCTACTCCACCAACCCCAAGGCCATCGTAATTCTCTGCACTCCGCGCAAGGGCTACGGCTTCGGAGACTACCTCCCCGCACACTGGTATGACGCCAAGAATGGCATCTACCTCGAGGACTACGCCAAGGTGATACGCGAAATTGCCGAGTATGAGTCGCTGCCCGTGGCTGACTTCTTCCGCTACTGCGGTGGCCAGCGCAACCTTGCAAATCTGTCAATCGACACTGCTCTCCACCCCAACGACAACGGCTACCAACTCATGGCCAACATCCTTGTAGAGGCTTTCAACCAGGTTCTGCTACCGTAACGTCCTAAAACCCCACTAACAATGAAACAAAAAATTCTATCATTCATATTGTTAGCCCTCTGCACCGTCGCCGCAAGTGCGGGAGTGAAGGGAGCTACCACCCTTTGCATAGAGAACTCCAAGGGCGAGGTGGTTCAGTTTCCACTAATCGAGACTCCCAAGATGACTTTCAAGAGCACTTTCGTCATAGTGCAGGCCTCAACGACCAAAGTCTACAGATTCAAAGACATTGCGAGCGTCTATTTCACCGACGACGAGACGGGCATCAACGACATCACCGACAGTGAGGAAATTAACAATTTCTACAACACCGTCACCTTGAGCAAGTTTGCTGCCAACACGCCAGTAAGGGTCTATACTCCTGCCGGCATGATAGTGAAGCAGGCTAAAACCGACGGCGAAGGTTCGCTGCAGCTTTCCACTGCCGACCTTCCGCGCGGAACGTATATAATCAAAGCCGGCAAGACCGCCTTTAAATTCATCAGAAGATAGGCGGTTGGATATTTAGCAATAAGGGCTGACCGCAGTTTCTCACCCGAAAGGTCGAAACAGCAGTCAGCCCTTATTGTTTATCCATGTCAGATTTTCGGTGAGCCGTCGGGTGGCTTCAAGCAACACTGTCGTCGTAACTCTTGTTGAGCTGGCTATTGCGTTTCGGCGGAAACGCAATTCAATTTCCGCCGGAATTGATATCGTTTTTCCCCGAAGTTGATATTCGTTTCCGCCGAAATTTGGTAGTTAGGTCATCATTTGTTTTTAGCATGTGGTTGTCGGGCTGCTGCCGGTGATTACAAGATTAGGGCGAAGGATTTTATTTTTGTTCACAAATATTAAAAATTTTGTCATTGTTTGTTGGCTTAACCGAAAGATAATGATTACTTTTGCACCTCAATTTGAGCGGGAGCTTGCTGATGATGCATGGCGCTCACGAGAATATGGAGAAAAATTAGATTATAGGAATAGTGTTTTCTGACCTTGCTTGCTGCATGGCGTGTGGCGAAAGCTGCGTCTGCCGTAGGCTTGAGTATGGTTGTTCTCGTCCGACCTTTTACTTTTTGAGGGGGGGGGGTAATTTTCAGAAAACCAATCGAAAATATTGGTTGGACGTCGCCTTGTGGCGGCGCATGAAAATTTTTATGCATGAACGGAGCTATTTTTGAGAATGACTGCCTGTTGCT
>CAVCAW010000046.1:18420-45887 GCA_963600315.1 Bacteroidaceae bacterium
TGATGCTCGCTGCAGTCTTGGTGGCGATTGCTTGCTATGGGTATTACAAAATTTCCAGTTGGATCAAGTGCGAAGAGGAACGTGGCAAGGGCGAAGATGCCGTGCGCAAGAAGGGGGCCACATATCACACAGGTATTTATAAACGTAATTCTGTACGTCCGTTTTCGTTTAGTGGACGCATAGGGCGGTTGCAGTTTTTCTCCACTTGGTTGGTAATCTATGGGCTTTGGCTTGTGGTGTTGATGGGCAGACACTGCTTGGTAGCGAATGAGGCTATGGCGTCCTACAACAAGTTGATGATTGTGTTGATATATGTTTCGTTTCATGTGGTGATAGCTCAGTCAGTGAAGCGTTGTCACGACACTGGCCACACGGGACGATTTGTTATTGTGCCGATTCACCTGTTGGTCTTGTTGTTTAAGAAAGGGACTAAGGCTGACAATGCTTACGGTTTTGCCTCGCTAGGCGAGGGGTCTATCAAGAGCCGTGTTTTCGCATTGGTCTCGGTGGTAGTGGTGGCGGTGTTGCAAAGTCTTTTTGTAGTTTGTTGCTGAGCTGGACCCCTGTCTTGAGAGCGATATAAATCACTGTAACAAACAACCTTAACATACTTTTAACAAGGTTTTGTCGTTTGAGTAAAAGTTTTATGCATACCTTTGCATATCGAACATCAAACGACTGGGCATCTTATGGCAGAAAAAATCTTGATTGTTGACGACGAGGCCGATATTAGGGAAATCCTTGTGTGTAATCTTGAGGTAGCTGGATATGAGGTTGTTGAAGCCTCTTCCGCCGAGGAGGCACTCGAAATGCTCGACGATACCTTTTCGCTGATTCTTCTAGACATCATGATGGAGGGAATGAATGGTTATCGCATGGCCGAAGTGGTGAGAAAAGAGCGCATGTCTGACATTCCCATTATCTTCCTGACGGCTAAGGACCAGGAAAATGACCTTTTGACAGGTTTTGCCCGCGGTGGCGATGACTATATAACCAAGCCGTTTTCGCTACAGGAGGTGCTGGCGAGGATAAAGGCGGTGCTGCGACGTCGCAAGGCCGATGAACAGACTGATGCCAAAGCGGCCGACGGCGACATAATCAATATTGGCGGCATCACTGTAGACTGCAACCGCAAGATAGTGATAGCCCAAGGTGAGGAGCTCAAATTGTCGCCCAAGGAATTTGGGATTCTGGTGACCCTGTGCACCCATCCAGGCAGAGTCTTTTCGCGCGAAGAGATACTGGATGCTGTTTGGCACGGCGAGAGCTTCGTGTTGAGTCGCACCATAGATGTCCACATCACTCGCATTCGCAAGAAGTTGGGCAAGGACGGTGACCATATCACCAATCGCCAAGGCTACGGCTACAGCTTTGAGGCATAGAATCAACTGGCAGGCGTATGGCGATGTCTAAGTACAAGAAGAAGCTTCTCTTTGAGTTCAGCGTGCTGTTTGCGGTGTTCGCAATAATAGTGATTGCCTTTCAGTGGCAGCGCGAGCGCGAATTTCGCAAGGAGTTGTTGGAATCTCACCTGCAGACCTATGCCGACATCATAGCATCGCGCGACAGCGTGGTGGAGCCTGCGCCCAACTCGCATTTGCGCGTGACGGTGTTGCGGCTTGACGGCATAGTGCTCTATGAGAGCGAAAAGGGATTGTCGCCTGCCGAAATGGGGAACCATATCAATCGCCCCGAGGTGAAGAATTGCTTGCGCAAGGGCACAGGCTATGACATACGCCGAAGTGCCACGACCAACGAGTCGTTCTTCTATTTTGCCAAGCTCTATAGCAATCGCATAATACGTGTAGCGCAGCCATTTGACCTCACGGTGCAGAAGTTCATACAGTCCAACAACAACCTCTTTCTCTGGGTCACGATGTTGGCCTATGCCGTAGTGTTCGTTATCTTGCTATATATGAGCGACAGGTTCGGGCGCACCGTGTCGAAGGTGAAGAGTAAGGAGCGCGCCAAGGCCATCGCCGTGAAACGGCAGATGACGAGCAATATCGCCCACGAATTGCGCACGCCGATAACCGTAATCCACGGGTATCTTGAAACCATACTGAAGCAACCAAAGCTCAGCGAAGAGCGCAAGGCTCACTTCTTGCGCCATGCCCTCATGCAGAGCGAGCGTCTCACTGAACTGATACGCGATGTGTCGCTCATCAGCAAGATGGAAGATGCTCCGTCGCTGGTGCCGCGCGAACCACTCTGCATCAATAATATTGTTGACGATATAGCTGAGGAATTCAAGTCTGCCATTGAGCAAAACAAGATGAAGCTGGTGGTTGACCTGCCGCAGAATATGATTGTCAATGGCAATTACAGCCTCCTCTACAGTGTTTTCCGCAACCTGGTGGAGAATAGTGTGAAATATGCAGGTGTGGATACGGAGATGCATCTCGTGATGACCAAGGAAGACTCTGATTCCTATTATTTTGACTATTACGACACGGGTAAAGGTATTGCCGACAAGCATTTGCCCAGAATTTTTGAGCGTTTCTATAGAGTGGAAGAAGGACGCATGAGGGGCGGCAAAAACGAGAAGGGCGGTACTGGCCTTGGCTTGTCAATAGTAAGGAATTCCGTGGTGTTCCACGGTGGTGATATCAAGGCCTACAATAAGCAAGGCGGTGGGCTGGAATTTTTGTTTACGCTGTCGCGCAAATAGCCTGTTGGCTCTTTGCTTGGCGCATGTTTCGATTGTTGATAATGAAGCTTCTGTTGCATGGCCGTAGTGTTGCTGTGACAGATGTGGTTGCCACAAGTGCTGCTGTTGGTAGTTCTTCTGACATTGTTGTTTGCCGTAACACATTTGTAACTGTATCTAAACACAAATGACTTTCAACGGTTACGGTTTCTTAATCGTGGCAGCATAATTTTGCATTCGATTAATTAACAATAAAAACCAGGAAGTATGCATTTGCCTTTTCCATTTTCGCTGCTCATCGTGGGTCGCAGAGACTCAGGAGCCGACACGCCAGAGCCGTGTCTCGACATTTTCAATTGTAACGACATTCTTTCGCCATCTGAGGTGGGGGAGATGTACAACAGACAGAGGTAACAGAATAATCAAAAACGAAATAACATGGATGCTCTCTTTATTGTAATCGTGGCAGTGTTGCTCTTGCTTGCTATCTGCGACTTGTCGGTCGGTGTGAGCAACGACGCCGTAAACTTTATGAACTCGGCTATCGGAAGCAAAGTTGCACGTTTCCGCACGATAATGATAGTTGCTGCTGTGGGTATATTCGTTGGCGCAACGGTGTCAAACGGAATGATGGACATAGCCCGCCACGGCATATTTGCACCTATCTATTACTCCTTCTACGACGTGATGTGCCTGTTTGTCGTGGTGATGGTCACCGACGTGATTCTGCTTGACATCTTCAACACGCTGGGCTTGCCCACGTCGACGACGGTGTCGATGGTGTTTGAGCTGCTTGGCGGAGCTTTTGGCATGGCTATCATCAAGATAGCTCACGGCGCAACCGACGCAGGCGGAGCTCTGCTGACATTTGGTGACCTGCTCAACACCGAAAAGGCTTTGAGCGTGATAATAGGTATCTTTCTCAGCGTGGCCATTGCCTTCGTGCTGGGGTCGTTAATACAATGGCTTGCCCGAATACTCTTCACGTTTACCTATAAGCACAATGCCGGCGGCAGAACAATTGTCTTCGGCACCGTGGTGGCTACGTCGATGATGTGGTTTCTGCTCATCAACGGAATGAAGCAGTCTTCGTTTATGACCGATGAGCTCAAAGACTTTATCAGCGGCAATACGTGGGCTATATTGGGCATGGGACTTGCCTTCTTCGCTGTCTTGATGACTGTGTTGCACTTCCTGAAGGTCAATATACTCAAGGTGGTGGTCTTGATGGGCACTTTCTCCCTGGCCATGGCCTTTGCCAGCAACGACTTGGTCAACTTCATCGGTGTGCCTCTTGCTGGCCTGGAGTCATTTATGGACTATTTCCGCAACGGTGCCGGCAGTCCTACTTCGTTTATGATGACTTCGCTCAGCGAGAGTTCGCATACTCCTGCATTGATACTCTCTGTGGCGGGTTTGATAATGGTGCTGAGCCTAGTGTTTTCACGCAAGGCGCACAATGTGACCAAGACTGAGATTGGCCTTTCGTCTCACAACGAAGGCGACGAGATGTTTGGCACGTCGGCAGTGGCGCGCATGTTGGTGCGCATGGCTACCAACGTGTCGCAGACCGTGTCAACCTATGTGCCCTACAGGGTGAAGAACTGGGTGAACGGCAGATTTGTCAGCAGAGGTGATGAGTTGGAGAACGGAGCCGCCTACGACCTCGTCAGAGCTTCTACTAACCTGATGGTAGCCGGTATCCTCGTAGCTTTTGGTACGAGCCACAAGTTGCCACTGTCAACAACCTACGTGACGTTTATGGTGGCGATGGGTGCTTCGCTGGCTGACAGGGCCTGGAGCCGTGAGAGCGCCGTGTATCGCATCACTGGCGTCATTAGCGTCATCGGTGGTTGGTTCATTACGGCCGGTGTGGCTTTCACCTTGTGCTTCATACTGACCAATATCGTTTATTTCGGCGGCTATGTGGCCATGGCGCTCGTTGTGGCACTCGGTGTCGCAGTGCTCATTGTCAGCAATCGCCACTACAAACACAAGAGCAAGGCTGCACAAGCAGACCCCACGTTCCACAAGATGCTCAACACTGCCGACAAACAAGAGGCGTGGGCACTGCTGAGTGAACACGTAAGGGAAAGTGCGTCTCACGGATTGATATTTACCGCAAACATCTACAAGGAGGTGACTGACGGATTCTTCAACAACGACTATAGGGAACTGAGACGATGCGTCAGCAAGTTCAAGGATGAACGCGCCCACTTGAAACAGATGAGGCGCCGTGAGATAATCGGTCTGCGCCGCATAGAGCCTGTAATGGCCATAGAGCGCAATACGTGGTACTTCTTGCAGAACAACTCACTCATGCAGTTGCTCTACTGCCTCAAGCGCACGTGTGACCCTTGCTTGGAGCACGTGGGCAACAGCTTCTCGCCAGCACCGTCTGACATCTGTGATTCCTTCCTCAACATACGTGAGCACATTCTGCAGTTGATGGAGGACAGCCTCTCGCTCGTCAACTCCGGGCTGACTGACGGCGACTTCGCTGCCAAGGCTGACAAGCTACGTAGGGACGGCGATGAACTACAGCTTAAGCTCAGTGCCTTCCACAAGACCATGCTTGACCAGATGCAGAACGAACAGTGCAAAATCAACACGCTGCTCGTGGCTGTCAACATAGTACAAGAGAGCCAGCAGCTCATAAGCAGTACTCGCCACTTGCTCAAGGGGCTTAGCCGCTTCTTGGCATAATGCTATGCTGACGGCGGAGCAAACCACTTGATACAAAAAAAATCCCGCACAGAACCTTACGGAGATTCTGTGCGGGACTTTTTTGTGGCCGGCAATCAGTGAGATTACTGCAAAATTGTCGTATCTTTGTAGACACTACACACGACACAACAAGTAAGACTTATGGCAGAAGAACAGTTGACTCCAATGATGGCTCAGTTTCGCGACCTCAAGAAGAAGCATCCCGACGCATTGATGCTCTTCAGATGCGGAGACTTCTATGAAACATACTGCGAAGATGCCATAGTCGCTGCCCAAGTGCTGGGTATCACCCTTACCCATCGCAACAACAAGGGGTCACAGTCGCTTACGGAGATGGCTGGATTTCCCTATCACGCTCTCGACACCTATCTTCCGCGACTCATAAGGGCTGGTCACCGTGTGGCAATATGCGACCAGTTGGAAGACCCTAAACTTACCAAAAAATTGGTAAAAAGGGGAGTGACGGAACTCGTGACACCAGGAGTGGCACTGACCGACAACGTGCTGGCTGCCAAAGAAAACAATTTCGTCTCGGCAGTGTGTGTAACCAAGGGGGCTTGCGGCATTGCGCTACTCGACATAACCACGGGCGAATTTGCCGTGGCCGAAGGTACGGCAGAATATGTAAACAAACTTTTGGCGAACTTCGGTCCTAAGGAGGTGCTCATAGAGCGTGGCTCACGCGACCGCTTCCAGAAACATTTCGGCACTGGCTACTTCACCTTTGAACTCGACGACTGGAATTTCTCCGAGCGCAACTGCTTGGAACGCCTCCATAAGCATTTTCATGTGCGCAACATGAAAGGCTTTGGCGTGGCCCATATGACTACGGCATTGACGGCGGCCGGAGCTGTGCTCTTCTATCTTGACGACACCAAGCATACCCATGTGAGCCATATCACGTCTGTCAGGCGCATAGACGAGGATAACTATGTGAGACTGGACAATTTCACGATGCGCAACCTGGAGATTCTGCAGTCGATGCACCCAGACGGCAAGAGTCTGCTGCAGACGATAGACCGAACATCGACGCCCATGGGCTCGAGAATGATGAAACGATGGCTGGCATTCCCCCTGTGCAATGCCGGTGCTATAAACAAGCGTCAGAACTGCGTTGACTACCTCTATCAGGAAACTGAAACGTGCGACCTGCTTACGAACAATCTGCGCCAGATAGGCGACACAGAGCGACTTGTGGCAAAACTCGCAGCCCAGCGTATCAACCCAAGGGAGATGGAACAGTTGAGGTTTGACCTCGAATCGATGGTGCCCGCTTGCAAAGCACTCTGCGATGTGCCCCAATCATCGCTGCGCGAGTTGGCGGACAAGATGGACGATTGCGAAGAACTGCGCCAACGCATAGCGTCGACACTAAAAGCCGACCCGCCAGTGCTGACTGCCAAGGGCGGCTATATCGCCCAAGGGGTGAACGAGGAACTCGACCGGCTGCGCAACATGTCGTCGTCGGGCAAACAATACCTCCTTGAGCTGCAACAGCGCGAAACGGAGCGTACGGGCATACAAAGTCTCAAAGTAGGCTTCAACAACGTCTTTGGCTACTATCTGGAAGTGCGCAATACATATAAAGAGATGGTGCCGCCCGAGTGGATAAGGAAACAGACGCTTGCGCAGGCTGAGCGCTATATCACTGAGGAACTGAAGAAGTATGAGGAGGAGATACTCGGCGCAGAGGAGAAAATCCTCGCTCTCGAAGCGCAAATCTATTCGCAACTGGTGAAGTTCGCACAAGACTATATCACCAAGATTCAGACTAATGCAAACCAGATTGCAGTACTCGACTGCCTGCTTTCCTTTGCCGTGATGGCGAGAGAAAATAGATATGTGAGACCTACGGTGGACGAAAGCACACAGCTGGAAATCGTTCAGGGGCGTCATCCTGTCATAGAGAACGAGATGAAAGCCGGCGAACACTATGTGCCCAACGACGTAAGGCTCGATACCGAAAAACAACAGATAATTATCATAACCGGTCCTAACATGGCGGGTAAATCGGCTCTGTTGCGACAGACAGCTCTCATCGTGCTACTAGCCCAAACAGGTAGTTTTGTGCCCGCTGACAAAGCCAGGATAGGTCTTGTGGACAAAGTCTTTACACGTGTCGGCGCCAGCGACAATATCTCGGCAGGAGAGTCTACGTTTATGGTAGAGATGACCGAGGCGGCAAGCATCATGAACTCGTTCACCGAACGTAGCCTCGTGCTGTTTGACGAACTTGGGCGCGGCACCTCTACCTACGACGGCATCTCCATAGCTTGGGCGATAGTGGAGTACCTCCACGACAATGCCAAGGGTCACCCTCGCACCCTCTTTGCCACCCACTATCACGAGCTCAATGAGATGGCCAAGACGATGGACCGTATCCACAATTATAATGTCTCGGTCAAAGAGGTGGACAACCGCATAGTCTTTCTGCGCAAACTCGTGGCTGGCGGTAGCGAGCATTCCTTCGGTATCCATGTGGCAAAATTGGCGGGCATGCCGCCAGTAATCATCAAGCGGGCGAACCAGATACTCAAGGAGCTGGAAAATAACAATGAGAAGGAAGTGTCACGCCCCAATGCCGCTGATATCAATAGCACCAAGGAAGGCACGCAACTCACTTTCTTCCAACTCGACGACCCCGTGCTCCGGCAAATCCGTGACAGCCTTGTGCACGTAGACATCAATACCCTCACCCCTATCGAGGCGCTCAACATGCTCAACGAAATCCAGAAAATGGTGAAGGAAGGCTAAGAGAAAAGATAGTTCACTAACTCTATAAAAAACAGACGGCTGACATTATTGCCAGCCCCTGCAATCGAGGAATCGGTAGTCATAAGCTACGGAATCCTCATTGCAAAATTAGCCCCCAAAATTCATAACCTCCAAATAAAACGCAGAAAAAATCGCAGCGCCAGTTTGCTGGAGCTTCGGATATAAGCTTGTTGGAGTTTGGAGTTTCGAATATTGGTCTTATTACGCCGTTTTGGGTTTTAGCGGACAGCAATAATCGCATTTGCGACGGAAAGACGGAGGAATGCTGTGTCTTTGCAGCGGGGCAGGAATCGTTGACGTTAGTCCTGCTGCGACAGCTTGCTTTTGAGCCTCACGTCGGGCAAGAGGTCTTCTACCACGTTGCGTATGAGGCGCATTTGAAGCAGTGAGCGCTCAAAGGCTGGTGTGCGTCGTATGGAGAGCATCGCTTTGCGTGCAGCGGTCTGGTGGCTCTCCTTTTTGGAATATCCCTTGCCCTTGGCAGCAACTCTCCCCTCTATCATGACAGCGCTACAGAATGGCGGTCTGTCGCTTTTCGCTGGGGAGTCTTCCCACACGCTGACAATCTTTATGTCAACATGGTGCTTCTGACACCACTCAAGGATGACGCTTTTGAAGTTCTCTTCCACCCGTGCCGTTTTCGCCATGTTAATATGCCCCAGCTTGATGAGACGGGCAATAAAGTGCTGGCACGTCTTGTAGCCCCGGTCAAGGTAGATGGCACCCACAAGAGCCTCAAACGCATTGCCGCCAATGTAGCTGTTGTGGCTTTCTGAACGTGGAAATTTCTGTTCGACCTTGATATGTTCGTTCAGATGGATGGACTTAGCCAGCTTGCCCAAGTTTTTGCGTTCTACGAGTTTGCTGCGCATCGTACTGAGGAAACCTTCGTCGCGGGTAGGGTAGGTGTGATACAGCACATTGCTGATGACCGTCTCGATGACGGCGTCACCCAGAAATTCCAGTCGCTCGTTGTTGTTGTGCTTGTTCTCTTTGGTCTTGAACGAAGCAGAACGGTGCGTCAGGGCCAATTCGTAGAAGTCAGCCCGGTGTGGTGTGAAGCCTAGAGTGTTCTTTATATACGAATAAAGTTCCCCCTTGTTTGCAAGGGAGAACTTTATTCTGTATATAAGTGAAATCATATAGACTACACTTGGTCAGTGCTACTCTGCGTATTTCTTTATGATTACGCAAGCATTGTGTCCGCCGAAGCCGAACGTGTTGCTCAGTGCGGCATTGACAGTGCGCTTCTGTGCCTTGTTGAAAGTGAAGTTGAGGTTGTAGTCAAGTTCAGGATCCTCGTCACCTTCTTCGTGGTTGATTGTAGGTGGCACAATGTCATTCTGAACGGCGAGCAGGCTGAACAGAGCCTCAGCGGCACCTGCAGCACCCAGCATGTGGCCGGTCATTGACTTGGTAGAACTGATGTTGAGCTTGTAAGCGTGTTCGCCGAAGAGCTGCTTGATGGCCTTAACCTCAGAGATGTCGCCCACGTGTGTGGAAGTTCCGTGAACATTGATGTAGTCAATGTCTTCGGGCTTCATGCCAGCATCGTCAAGAGCTGACTGCATAACGAGGTTTGCACCGAGTCCTTCGGGGTGAGATGCTGTGATGTGATAAGCATCAGCGCTCATGCCAGTACCAGCGATTTCGCCATAAATCTTGGCGCCGCGTGCCTTAGCGTGTTCCAGTTCCTCAAGGAAGAGGCATGCTGAACCTTCGGCCATTACGAAACCATCGCGACTTGCGCTGAACGGACGGCTTGCAGTCTCGGGTGAATCGTTGCGTGTGGAGAGAGCGTGCATGGCATTGAAACCGCCCAAGCCAGTCGGCCAGATGGCAGCTTCGGCACCACCGCTGAGGATAGCGTCAGCCTTGCCCATGCGGATGAGGTCGGTTGCTACGGCGATGGCGTGGGTTGAAGATGCACAAGCCGATGTTGTAGCAAAGTTAGGACCGTGGAAGCCATACTTGATGGATACCTGACCTGCAGCGATGTCCGCAATCATCTTAGGGATGAAGAACGGGCTGTATTTTGGACCGAGCTCAGAGCCTGTGAGGGCATACTGAGTAACCTCTTTCTCGAAACTGTTGATACCGCCGATTCCTACGCCGAGCACAACACCTACGCGATTCTTGTTGAGAGCCTCCATGTCAAGGCTTGCGTCGCCTACAGCCTCAGCGGCTGCAACCATTGCAAACTGGGTGTAGAGGTCCATCTTGTTCGCCTCTTTGCGGTCGAGGTACTGCTTTGGGTCAAAGTCTTTTACCTCGCAGGCGAAATGGGTCTTGAACTTTTCTGTGTCAAAGCGGGTGATAGGAGCTGCACCGCTCTTGCCGGCCAATATTGCCGACCATGTGTCGGCTACATTGTGTCCCAGCGGGGTGATTGCACCCACACCTGTTACAACTACTCTTTTGAGTTCCATTGCTATTGTGGTATTGAAAGTATTAACGAAAACAGTCCCACCTCAAGGCATATTCGCAATATGCTTTGGGATGGGAACAAAATCAGAGCTTTATTACTTTTTGTTGTTCTCGATGTATTCGATAGCATCGTTCACAGTAGTAATCTTCTCAGCTTGGTCGTCAGGAATTGAAATGCCAAATTCTTTCTCAAATTCCATGATGAGTTCTACAGTGTCAAGAGAATCTGCACCCAGATCGTTGGCAAAAGATGCTTCGTTCTTCACTACACTTTCATCTACGCCAAGTTTCTCAGCGATAATCTCTTTTACTTTTTTCTCAATGTCTGACATAGTCTTGTTGAAATTGTTTTGGTTAATATTGTTTAATTTCGGGTGCAAAATTATTACATAATCTTTTTACAACCAAGAAACTGAGTAGAAAAATGCACAGTCAAGCCAAAAAAGTGCATTGGTGAGCGGCTTTTGTATAGCAGAGTTAATAAAAATGCACGTCTTGTCGACTGTGATGTAGTGCGTTTGGCGGATCCGTCCGTTTAGATGGACGAGGCATGGGCAATGCCAGTGGTGGGGGCTGACAAGTGTAATGTTTGGGCCTGACGGTGCAATGTTGGGGGCTGGCAGTGCAATGTTGGGGGCTGGCAAATGCAATCTAGTGGCTTCGGCAAATGCAATGTCTGGGTTTCGACAAATGCAATCATTGATTTGCAAATAGCTGAAAAGTGATATGCCGCTGCCTCTCTTTTTTAAAGAATGGTTAAAACGGGACAAAATTGCCTTGCTGTGGCTCACGCCCGAAGGGCGATTATCGCTAACTTTGCCTTTGCTAAGTTATAACAAGGAAAACCTTATTTAATTTTATATTCAAATGGCAACATTAGATTTAACTAAGTACGGCATCACCGGTTCAACCGTGATAGCTCACAATCCTTCTTACGAAACTCTCTTCGAGGAGGAAACAAAGGCAGGTCTTCAAGGCTATGAAGTAGGTCAGGAAACAGAACTTGGTGCTGTTAACGTAATGACTGGTATCTTTACAGGACGTTCTCCTAAAGATAAGTATATCGTTGACGATGCTCAGAGCCACGACAAGGTATGGTGGACAACCGAAGGCTACAAGAACGACAACCACCCGATGACAGAAGATGTTTGGGGCAAGGTAAAAGAGTTGGCAGTAAAAGAGCTTTCCAACAAGAACCTCTATGTAGTCGACGCTTTCTGTGGTGCCAACAAGGATACCCGCATGGCAGTGCGCTTTATCGTTGAGGTAGCATGGCAGGCACACTTCGTTACCAACATGTTCATCCAGCCTACAGCTGAGGAGTTCGAAAACTTCGAGCCTAACTTTGTTATCTACAACGCATCAAAGGCTAAGGTTGAGAACTACAAGGAACTGGGTCTCAACTCTGAGACTTGTGTAGCTTTCAATACTACAAGCCGCGAGCAGGTAATCATCAACACTTGGTATGGTGGTGAGATGAAGAAGGGTATGTTCTCCATGATGAACTACTACCTCCCACTCAAGGGCATGGCTTCTATGCACTGCTCTGCCAACTGCGACATGAATGGCGAAAACACCGCTATCTTCTTCGGTCTCTCTGGTACTGGCAAGACCACTCTGTCAACCGATCCTAAGCGTCGCCTTATCGGTGATGACGAGCACGGATGGGACGACAACGGTGTCTTCAACTTCGAAGGTGGTTGCTACGCTAAGGTTATCAACCTCGACAAGGAGTCTGAGCCCGATATCTACAACGCTATCAAGCGCAACGCTCTTCTCGAGAACGTAACTGTTGACGCCAACGGCAAGATTGACTTCGCTGACAAGTCAACTACTGAGAACACTCGTGTTTCTTATCCAATCAACCACATCAGCAACATTCAGCCGGGTTCTTCTGCTCCAGCTGCTAAGCAAGTAATATTCCTTTCTGCTGATGCATTTGGTGTTCTTCCTCCAGTGTCTATCCTGACTCCTGAGCAGACTCAGTACTACTTCCTCTCTGGTTTCACCGCTAAGCTTGCAGGTACAGAGCGCGGCATCACCGAGCCGACTCCTACCTTCTCTGCTTGCTTCGGTCAGGCATTCCTTGAGTTGCACCCAACAAAGTACGCTGAGGAACTCGTTAAGAAGATGCAGAAGTCTGGTGCTAAGGCTTATCTCGTCAACACAGGTTGGAATGGTACTGGCAAGCGCATCTCTATCAAGGATACACGTGGCATCATCGACGCTATCCTTTCTGGCGCTATCAACGAGGCTCCTACCAAGAACATTCCTATCTTCGACTTCCAGGTTCCTACATCTCTCCCAGGTGTTGATCCTGCAATCCTCGATCCTCGCGACACCTACGACTGCGCTTGCAAGTGGGAAGAGAAGGCTAAGGACCTCGCTGCACGTTTCATCAAGAACTTCGGCAAGTATACTACCAACGAGGCTGGCAAGGCTCTCGTAGAGGCAGGTCCGAAGCTCTAAGCATAAAGACCATCTAGAGGCGGGCGGTCTCACACCCCCGTTTCTCTTTATACGCACATAAATAAAGCGGTCACATCAATTCGATGTGGCCGCTTTTTTTGTGCGCCTATGTTTTTTAGTCTGCAGCCGCTCCGCCACGATTATCTCTTGTGGTTCGTCTGTCGTGTGTGCCAGCAGGTTCTCTGTCGAGTTATCCTGCGGCTACTTCTTCCTGAAGTCGATAATGGCGGTCTGCAAGAAGGCGTGAGCTTTCTTGATGCGCTGTGGGCTAGGAGTGGGGGAGTCTGCAATTGTCTTTCCTGAAGTAAGGTCTTCCACCGTTACGCCTGTGGAGTCGATGAAACTTACGCCATGGTTAAACGTGTGTATGGCGCAAGGATAGGTGTAGGAGTGGCTGAATACGTCGCGGCTGAACCTAAATTGGCTGTGGCTGATGCCCAACTGCCCCAGTAGCGTAGCTGCGAGGTCGGTCTGGTTGCAGATGCGGTTTTCCATTCGTGCTGCCTTGACCGCCCCTCCAGTCCATAGCAGTGGAATGTGGTATTTCTCGGGGTTGCTTTCGCTCATTTCCTCTGGGTAGGCTATGCCGTGGTCAGGAACGAGAATCAGCAGCAGGTTGTCCCACACGTTGGTTTTCTTGAGGCGATTGACGAGAGTCCCAATGCTGTTGTCAAGATAAGCCATAGCGTTTGCTTCAGGGTCGTTCTTAAAGCGATGGTATGGCACAGTCCAGTCCTCGTGGCTTGCCAGTGTTTGGCAGGTTATGAGGAATGGCTTTTTAGCACTGTTTAGCTGCATTATGTGGTTGTAGAGGGTGTCGAGCACTATGTGGTCAGTAACGCCCCACGAATGAGTCTTTCTGACCGACGAGGGGAAGTGCTCTATGTCCGTCACCTTTTCGTAGCCCGTAGCAAGCAGATAGCTGTTGGTGTTGGTGAAATTCTTGTCGCCGCCGTAGAGCCATGAAGTAGAATATCCGTGCTTCAGGAGGGCGCTGGCTATAGACGGCAAGTGGCTGGCTTTGCGTGTCATTTTCATCACAGAGAAGTCGGGGAATGCCGGATATCCGCTGAAGGTGCATACGGTGCCGCGGTCTGTGCGGTAGCTGTTGGCATAGCATTGTGTGAAGAACACTCCCTCGTGGCTCAGTTTGTTTATGTTGGGCGTGATATCGGTTTTGCCTCCGAGAGTCTCCACAAAAGGTGCCCCGAGTCCTTCCATGAGCACGATGACCACGTTGGGTCTTTGGGTTGTGAGGAGACTGTCGCCTCCGACGCTCATCGTTGAATACTCCAGAGACTTGAAAGTGTGGTCACACTCTTTCTGGCTATAGTAGTTGTAGAGGTTGTCAAAGTTGTCGCTCTTGAGCGTGGAGTAGAAGAGGCTAAACGCCGGATTCACAGCCGAGTGATTGAGGAATTGGTCAGAGGAGAAATAGGCGCGCCCCGTGTTCATGGTGGACCTCCCCAAACCGCCTCTTATGGCGAGAAACATCAGTCCGCCTACCACTACAAATGCAGCAGCCGTCAATGCCTTCTTCTTGCAAGGTTCGAAGCGTCGCATGGTGACCTTGTAGAGCGCAAACAGCATGGCGGCACTCAAGGCAACCATAATGACCACTGCCACAACGAGAAATAAGGTACTGGTGTTGCCCGTGACGTTGCTGGAGCGCCCCATGTAGTTGAAGATGGAGAAGTCTATCTTGAACTGCCAGAAGTCATACAAGATGCAGTCGCTGATGAGTATGGCAGACAATACAGGGGCGATGATGCAGCAATATGCAAAAACCACCATGTTGAGCTTTCGGCTGGTGGTCCACACCGACACTATGCTCAAGAGCCACGGCAGCAGGGCGAGGTAGGACGTTGTCGACAGGTCTTGCGTCAGTCCGTTGGCCAAGACGTTGAAGTAGTCGTTGGCGGTGATGAGTCTGCCGTCAGTGTTGTAGACCATAAATGCCACTTTCATGATGGCAAAGGTCACGAGCAACGTGAGGTAGAAGTAAGCTAAGAAGCGCAGTCGCTGTTTCATTCTTCAGGGTGTTCTTAGGCGTGAGTCCCTATAACTGCTGCATGTCGTGTAGCCGTTTGTAGTAGTTACCAAGTTTGATGAGTTCGTCGTGAGTGCCGCTCTCCACTATGCGACCTTCGTGCAGCACGTAGATGCAGTCAGCGTTCTTGATAGTCGACAGTCGGTGGGCTATGGCTATAGTGGTGCGGGTCTTCATGAGTCGTTCGAGGGCTTCCTGTACGAGTCGTTCGCTCTCGGTGTCGAGGGCCGAAGTCGCTTCGTCCAGAATGAGGATAGGCGGATTCTTGAGTATGGCGCGCGCTATGCTGATGCGTTGGCGCTGTCCGCCAGACAGGCGGCAACCGCGGTCGCCCACACAAGTGTCATAGCCGAGGTCGGTCTCCATGATGAACTCATGGGCATTGGCTATCTTGGCAGCCTCAACCACTTGGTCCATGGTGGCGTGGTCCACTCCGAACGCTATGTTGTTGAATATAGTGTCGTTAAACAATATTGCCTCTTGGTTCACGTTGCCTATCATGGAGCGCAGCGAGTGGATGGAGAGTTGGCGTATGTCTTGTCCGTCGATGAGAATCTGTCCCGACTCTACGTCGTGGTAGCGTGGGATAAGGTCTACGAGGGTCGACTTGCCCGAGCCCGACTGTCCCACGAGTGCAATGGTTTGCCCCTTGTGAATGGTGAGGTTGATGTCGGTCAGTATTTTGCGTGACTCGTTGTAGCTGAAGCCTACGTTCTTGAACTCTATGCTGTCCTCAAGATTGCTGATAGTCTTGGGCGAGTCCACTTCCTTTATGTTGTTCTCTGCATAGAGAATCTTGTTGATGCGCTCCATCGATGCCATTCCCTTTTGTATGCTGTAGCCAGCCTTCGAGAGGTCTTTCAGTGGCTGCAGAATGGTGTAGAGAATCACCAGGTAGTAGATGAATGTGCTGGCATCTATGGGCGAGTTGCCCGAAAAGATCAGGTAGCCGCCAAACCACAGCACCACCACTATCATGCAGGTGCCGAGAAACTCGCTCACGGGGTGGGCTGCCGACTGTCTCACTGCCACTCTGAGCGAGGCGCGGCGAAATTCGTCGTTGACCTTTGCAAATCGCTTGTCCATCTTGCTCTCAGCGATGAATGCCTTGATTACTCGCAGTCCGCCCAGCGTTTCTTCAATCTGGCTTATGCCGTCGCTCCACTTCGACTGGGCATAGAGTGACTTGGCTTTCAGCTTCTTGCCAATTCGTCCGATTCCCAAGGCGAGAAACGGTACTACGAGCAGAGTGAAGAGAGTCAGCTGCCAGCTGATGACAAACAGCGTGGAGAGATAAATCACTATGAAGATGGGGTTTTTCACAATCATGTCGAGCGACGATGTCACTGAGGCGTCCACCTCGTTGACGTCGGTGCTCACTCGGGCCAGAATGTCGCCCTTGCGCTCTTCGGAGAAGAACGACAGCGGCAGGTGCAGAATCTTGCGGTAGATGTCTATGCGCAAGTCTCTCACCACACCCGTGCGCAGAGGCATGAGGAAAGCCGAACCGCCGAAATAGGTAGCAGTCTTCAGCAGGGTGAGCACAGCCAGTATGATGCCCAGCAGCAGCAAGGTCGTGGCGGGGCCATAGACTTCGATTAACTGCTGCGAGTAGTAGTAGCCGTTGTTTTTGGCTGTTTCGAGAAAATCGCCCGAGCCCCAGTCTATGAAGCGGTATTCCTGGGTGTTCACCTTGAAGAGAATCTGCAGTATGGGTAGCAGCACGGTAAACGAAAAGACGTTGAACAGGGCCGCCAGAATGTTCATGGCGAAGGTGCCGGCGATGTATCGCTTGTACCGGGCGAAATATTTGCCCATAAGATGAAAGAACTCCTTCATGTGAGATTGTTTAGGTATTGCGTAGGCTGTTTCGGAGTGGGGCGATGGCGCAAGGCTCATTTGCGCCCGAAGTCAGCGGGAATCTCTCCCCACTGGTCGGTGTGCCACTTGAGCAGCTTAATGTCGTTGCAAGGGTTGCTGTTGAGCCATTTCTCTGCCCTCTCTATGAGGTCGTATACTTGTGCGCTCTTTGGTGTGCGTGCCAGTTTGGTCTTGCATTTCTTTGCTTTGATCCATAGCAGGGCGTTGCGGCTGTCGCTGTAGATAGGCAGCCGGGTGCCCAGTTTCTTCTGGAGAGCCAGAGCGTGCACGATGGCGAGAAACTCACCGATGTTGTTGGTGCCATAGATGGGGCCGAAGTGAAATATCCGTGCCTTGCTCTGCACGTCCACTCCCTGATACTCCATCATGCCGGGGTTGCCGCTGCATGCTGCGTCGACGGCATAGGCATTCTGAATGGCAGCCCCCACTGCTCTTTTGGGGGTAGCATCGGTCGTTTGCTTGCGCCCTCGTGTCAGTGGTTCAGGTCCATGGTTGAAGGCTTGCTGCGCCTCTTCCATTGAGGGGTAGGCCTTGTAGCGTGCCTCCTTTACACCAATGACCTGCGCCTTGCATTCGTCCCACGTGAGGTAGACACCCGGCTTCTTGCCGCTCCACACCACGTAGAACTTGCTTTTGGGGTTTGCCATCTTGTCGCAGTTTGATTGTAGTCGGGTGTATGTGTGCTACATGCGCTCCGGCACCTCTATGCCGAGCACTCCCATGCCCGTGCGCACGATATTGCCAGTCTGCTTCGATAGCATGAGTCTCAGGCTGCGCTTCTTGGGGTCTTCCTCGCCCAGAATGGAGTAGTCGTGGTAGAACTGGTTGTACTCCTTCACCAGGTCATAGCAGTAGTTGGCTATGTCGCTCGGGCTATAGTCGCGGGCAGCCTGCTGTATGGTAGTGGGGAATTCCGAGAGCTTCTGTATGAGGCGTTGCTCCTTTTCGTTCACCTCGGTGTCGGTGTCGAGAGTGTCGGGAGTGTCGGCTCCTGCCTTGCGCAATACCGACTGTATGCGTGCATAGGTGTATTGTATGAACGGACCCGTGTTGCCGTTGAAGTCAATGCTCTCTGCTGGGTTAAACAGCATGTTCTTGCGTGCGTCGACCTTGAGCAGGAAGTACTTCAGGGCACCGAGTCCCACGATGCGTGCCACCTCTTGCGTCTCCTCTGGGCTCATGTCCTTGAATTTGCCCAGCTCCTCGCTCGTCTGCTTTGCCGTGTTGACCATTTCGCTGATGAGGTCGTCGGCGTCGACCACTGTGCCCTCGCGGCTCTTCATCTTGCCGTTGGGCAGTTCCACCATGCCGTAGGAGAAGTGTACGAGGTCCTTGCCCCATGCAAATCCCAGCTTGTCGAGCAATATGGAGAGTACCTTGAAGTGATAGTTCTGCTCGTTGCCCACCACGTAGACCATCTTGTCGATGGGATAGTCGTTGAAGCGCAGTTTAGCGGTACCTATATCTTGGGTCATGTAGACCGAAGTGCCGTCAGAGCGGAGCAGCAGTTTCTCGTCGAGTCCTTCGGGGCGCAGGTCAGCCCACACCGACCCGTCGTCGTGGTGGCAGAAAATGCCCTCCTCGAGACCCCTCTCTACCTCACGCTTGCCGGCGAGATAGGTGTCCGACTCATAGTATATCTTGTCAAACGACACTCCCAAGGCCTTGTAGGTCTCGTCGAAGCCCTTGTAGACCCAGCTGTTCATCTTCTTCCACAGTGCGCGCACTTCAGCATCGCCCTGTTCCCACTTCACCAGCATCTGGTGAGCCTCCTTGATGAGCGGAGCCTCTTTCTTGGCAGTCTCCTCGTCCATGCCCTGCTCCTGCAGTTGCTTTATCTCCTCGCGGTAGTGCTTGTCGAAAGCCACGTAGTAGTCGCCAATGAGGTGGTCACCCTTCTTGCCCGACGTTTCGGGAGTCTCGCCGTTGCCCCATTTGAGCCATGCCAGCATCGACTTGCAGATGTGTATGCCGCGGTCGTTGACAATGTTGGTCTTCACCACGCGGTTGCCGGCAGCT
Source organism: Bacteroidaceae bacterium (assembly GCA_963600315.1). Taxonomy (GTDB): domain Bacteria; phylum Bacteroidota; class Bacteroidia; order Bacteroidales; family Bacteroidaceae; genus UBA6382. The sequence goes on from CAVCAW010000046.1 coordinate 37,419, forward strand.
TCGAGCACTTGTGCCAGAGCCCAGCCAAGCAGGTTGTTGCGCACGTGGCCAAGGTGTAGAGGCTTGTTGGTGTTGGGCGATGAATACTCTATCATCACCAGCGGTGAGTCCTCGCTGGGTTTGACCGTGCCAAACTTGGGCGTGGCAGCTATGTTGTTGAGCACCGTCACCCAGTATGATGGCGAGATGCTGAGGTTAAGGAAACCGTTGAAGACATTAAATGCAGCTATCGCAGGCTCGTTGTCTGCGAGCCAGGTGCCAATCTCGCGGGCGGTGTCCTCAGGCTTCTTGTGCGAAATCTTGAGCAACGGAAATACTACCAGCGTCAGGTGGCCTTCAAATTCTTTTCTCGTTTTCTGCAGCTGCACTGTGCTGGGCTCCACGGTAGCACCATAGAGAGCCTCCACTGCCTTGACTACAGCCGACTGTGTGAGTTCTTCTATATTCATAAGGATATTAGTAGCTTGGGTTTTACAACGAGTGCACCGCCGGCGCAGTGCTGCGCCCCGACCTGTACACTTTAATTTGCAAAATTACCGCTCTTTTGCCTAAGTGCCAAGCGAAAGGCTGAAAAACTCTCCCCTTCAGGCTTTTTGGCGATGCCCACTCTGCCTTGCATGAAGCCCATATTTCGCTCCGTCGCAATGTCGCCGGTAGCCTTCGCTGCCGAGGCTCTTGTTGATTTCTCTATTGCGTTTCCGCGGAAATTGTTGAGCGTTCCGGCGGAAATTGATGTCTGTTTCGGCGGAAATGGTTGTCAATTTCCGCCGAAATTTGATTGCCGGCTCAACCTTTTCGTGCGTCATGTGGGGTGGGCGCGTGTGTGGGTTGGTGCTGGTGTAGGGCTTAAACGCACCAACGGCTTGCTGCTTCGTCTTGATGAAGCGGCAAGCCGTTGGTGTGTGTGTGGAGCCCGTGGGGGCGACTGGCTCTATTGTGGGTAGGTGAGGTTGGCGTCGGTGATGTTTTCGAGCACCTCGGTGAGGTATTTCTGCGACTCAAGGCGAGCCATGGGTAGGTCGTGGAGCAGGCAGTTGCCACAGTCGCGGGGAGCGGTGCCTGGCACTTCGCCGTCAAATTGGGCGATGAAGCGGAATGTGCGCTGCATTAGCTCAACGATGTCGCGGCTCTCATAGTCGCCGCGCAGCAACAGGTAGTTGCCTGTGAGGCAGCCCATGGGTCCCCAATATACTATCTTGTCTTTCCATTGGGCATCGTTGCGCAGATAGGTGGCTGCAAGGTGCTCTATGGTGTGGAGGGCTCCGGGGTGGAGTGCGGGTTCGCGGTTGGGTTCCTTCATGCGTATGTCGAACGTGGTGACGGTCTCACCGCCCACGCTGTCCTTTCTCGACACGTAGATGCCGCGTAGCAGCCGTTCGTGGTCGATGGTGAAACTGGGTATCTTTTCCATTTTTCTATTTTGTGAGTGTGTGTGTTGTATGGTTATTTGTCGCTTGACAGTTCGAGGCTTTCCAGGAAGGCTTTGGTCACGCCAAACGAGCCGTCGGCTATGCGCTCCCAGAAGTCAAAGTATTGTGAGGCCTTGTTGTCCTTGAGCGGAATGTCGCTGATGATGCGGAAGCTGATGAAGGGCACGGCGCGCTGGTGGCACACGTGGGCTATGGCTGCCGACTCCATGTCTACCGCCATGGCCTCGGGGAAGTTGTCGAGAATGGACTGCATCTTCTCGCGGCTGTCGACAAACCAGTCGCCGGTGACGATGAGTCCGGGTGTTATCTTTGTGCCGCAGTCCAAGGTCTTGGCTTTGTCGAGCAGACGGCTGTCGGCAGTGAAGCGTGCCGGCAGTCCGATAATCTGACCATACTGCTGCTCTTCGCCGCAGTAGGCGTCGTGGTAGCAGGTCTCGGTCGACACTACCACCTCCTGCGTCTCGAGGGCTACCGATGCGCCCCCAGCCACTCCGGTGGAGATGACGGCATCGGGAGCAAAGTGGTCTATGAGTTCAACGGCGCCCACCGCTGCGTTCACCTTGCCGATGCCACACTGCGAGAGCACCATCTCGTTGTGGCCTATCGTGCCGGTCACGAACGACTTGCCGCCCACCGCCGTCTCGCTCGCATCGCTGAGCAGCTGCTTGATGCGCTGGAACTCTTTGTCCATCGCTATTACTATTCCGATTTTCATATATTATAGATGTTTTGGTAGCAAAGGTACTAATAAAAACGAAGAGCACTTTGCGTTTTGCTGAAAAACATTGGGCTGGCTTGTGCAAAAGGCTGTGCTCTCTCCCCTCGGGGTGCTGTGTGAGTGTTAATCTATCATAAAGGGTGGTGCTGCAACTTGCTGACTGTCAGCAATGGTTACCAGGGGGTAAGTATCTTTCTCTGAAGTGTCCTCTTGCACAACTCGCTGACATACAGTAATTTTGCAGCGTAATCAACCACTAAACTTAAAACAATCATGAGCGAAACAACACTTCAGAAGACAGGCAAGGGCTACAGCGTAGCCACGGTAGGCAACATCAATGCGCCCGAGGGCAAGATTTTCATCAAGGACCTGATGGGTCTCACCTCTATGGAGGTAAGCTTCGGCTCGCTGCCAGAGGGTGCTGCCGTGCCGTTTTTCCATAAGCACAAGCAGAACGAAGAGGTCTACATCGTGGTCAGCGGCAAGGGCATCTTTACGCTCGACGGCGAAGACGTGGCAGTAGAGGCAGGCAGCGTGGTGAGAGTAGCACCCGAGGTGAGCCGTTGCAACAAAAACACCGGCAAGGAGCCTTTCAGCTATATCTGTATCCAGGCCAAGGATGGCTCGCTCGAGCAGTCGGTAGCCGACGATGCCATCATAGGCTAGTGTGTGGGCAATAAAACCCGCAGTGCAGCGTTAGTTATCTACAAGGCGGATTGCCAACCAGTGTTGGTCTGCCTTGTAGATAATCTATATATACACACACACTACCTAAGTATGCTTAACTCTGTAGATTCAAGCGATTTGCTTGCCCCCAACTGCCCCATACGCAACGTCTTGTCGCGTGTGGGCGACAAATGGTCGCTCCTGGTGATGACCACGCTGATGGAACACTCAGCCCCCATGCGTTTCTCTGCCATACGCCGGGCTGTGCCCGACATTTCGCAAAAAGTGCTCACCACGACCCTGCGCCATCTGGAGGAGGACCTTTTTGTGGAGCGCATGGTCTATGCCGAAGTGCCGCCCCGTGTGGAATATCGCATGCTTGAGCGTGGTGAGTCGTTCATGGCTGCCTGCCAACCCATGATTCAATGGGCTATAGCCCACCTTGCCGAGATTGTGGCTCACCGCAAGTAGCCGTGGGGGTGGAGTGAGTCATGGCTCTGCTCACGTGGGGTTATGGCTTTGCCGGCTGTGAGTAGTCGCCATAGTGCAGGCTGACGTAGTTGTAGACCTGGTCGCGGTAGTAGCCTATGCTGTCTGCGGAGTAGCTTGCCGGCAGTTGCTGCCACAGCGTGTCGCGTATGGTCACGATGATGGCGGCTTTGGTCGAAGGTTTTTCAAAGGGGTGGTTCATGCCGTGCAGTTCTTCCTTGATGCGCCTGAGCAGCTCTGCTGCCACACTTTTAAGCTGCTTGATGTCAGCTTTCGACAGATCGTCTTTCTGGAGGAGTTCGAACATGGTCAGTTCTTCGTCGCTCTTGAATCCTTCGCGCACATACCGTTTCTGCTCCTCTGTAAGCTCGTGTGATAGGTTCATCAGTTCCTCGAAGGTCTTTTCTATTGAAGCCCGGTTTTGCTCTTCGTTGTATGCCTTGATGATTTCCTGGTAGCGCTGGTAGAAGTTGATGCGTGAGGGATTAAGTGCCAGCATGCGTGCAATGCGTTCCTGCAGCAGTTCCTGTATGTCGCGCATGATGAGGTTCTTCTCCCTGCTTCTGGCAAACTCCGTGCGAAGCAGTTCGAAGTCTATGCTGCTGATGTTGAAGCGCTTGCCTTCAGCCACCGTCGTGGTGGTGTCGACCTGCAGATGCTCGTTGACAATGTCGTTGATGGCCTTGCTCAGGTCGGCGATGTCGGAGTGTTTGCGTTTCTTCTGCAGTTCTTTCCAGATGGCTTCGATGCCGTCTTTCTTATGCTTCATCTCCGTTGAGATTTCCTCGCGGTCGAGATATTTCCACAGCTTGAGCAGCGTGGTGGCAAAGGTGCAGTACGCTTTTCTTGTCTCCACCGTCTCGCACACCGAGTTGGCGGCTTGCTTGAGCAGTGCGAGTTTGTCGAAATATGTGGCATCTGTGAGTTGTTGCAGGTCGAAGTTGTGGTCGTGGAGGAATTCTTCAGCCGCCGTCATGGTCTCCATGACGTGCTTGACGAGTTCCGCTTTGTCCACCGTAGGGTCAGCCCCGTTGGCATTGCCGTCGGGGTTGGCAGTATAGTCGGCGAGGGCCTGGCGCAGTGCTTTGACGATGCCGATGTAGTCCACCACCAGTCCGTTGGTCTTGCCTTCTGCCACTCGGTTGGCGCGGGCTATGGTCTGCATCAGTGTGTGTGCCTTCATGGGTTTGTCGATATAGAGGCACGAGAGCGACTTCACGTCGAAGCCCGTGAGCCACATGGCGCAGACGAACACTACGCGCAAGGGATTGTTGGCATCTTTAAACTCTTTGTCGAGCTGGCGTTTCTCCATCTTCGAGCGGTGCGGCGTGATGTTGAGTTGCCATTTCTTGAACGTCTGTATCTCGTTTTGCTCTTGCGAAATGACCACCGCCATCTCCGTCTGCTCCATCCACTGCAGTTTGCGGCGCAGTTCCTGTGTCTCCTGCTGGTAGATGTTTTCTTCTATCTGTTTGCGCAGTGCGGCGATTTCTTCCTTCCAATACTCCTGCACATAGTTGTACATTCTCACACACGTCACCTTGTTGAAGCTCACCACCATGGCTTTGCCGCTCGTCCACAGGTCGCTGTAGTGGCGCACAAAGTCGTGTGCCACCACGCGCAGCCGCTTCTCTGCCGTCAGGAGGTGCACCTCCTGGGCGAACTCCCGTTCAAGCTTGGCTTGCTGCGATGGGTCGAGGTTTTCTTCGTCGAGCAGGGCGGCAATCTCTTCGTTTATCTCGGGGTTCTGCAGCTCCTGCAGTTTCTCGCCACGGTTTTCGTAGTAGAGCGGCACTGTCGCCTTGTCGTCCACGGCCCGCTTGAAGTCGTAGACGCTGATGTATCCGCCGAAGGTCCGGGCGGTGATGTTGTCGTTGCTGAAGAGCGGCGTGCCGGTGAAGCCTATGCGGTGGGCAGTAGGCAACACGTGCATCATGTTGTCGGCAAAGATGCCGTTCTGCGTGCGGTGTGCCTCGTCGCTCATCACGATGATGTCGTGGTCGGGGGAGATGGGCTCGGCGTTTGCATCGTTGAACTTTTGTATGAGCGAGAAGACATACGACGGATTTGCCTTCAGCTTGTCGTAGAGGTCGCTGCCGCTCTGTGCTACGAACTGCTTGGCCTTTTGCGCTCCGAGCAGTCCGCAGTTCTCAAACTGGTCGGATATCTGTTTGTTAAGCTCGTCACGGTCGGTGAGCACGAGTATGGTTGGCGAACCTTCAAACTTTCTCTTTATCTTCTGCGACAGAAAGAGCATGGAGTAGCTCTTGCCCGAGCCTTGCGTGTGCCAGAACACGCCGAGCTTGCCGTTGAGGAACTTGCGGTTGCGGTACATCTCGACGGCCTGGTTTACGCCGAGATACTGGTGGTTGCGTGCCATAATCTTCACCGTGTGGCCATCGCTGTGGTCGTAGAGCAAGAAGTTTTCGAGCAGGTCGATGAAGTTCTCCTTGCGGCAGATGCCCCGCAGCATGGTGGGCAGTTCGATGTTGCCTTTGTCGTCTTCCTTGAGTCGTTTCCACTCGTGGAAGAACTCCCACTTGGAGTCTATCGTTCCGACGCGTGCCTCCAGTCCGTTGCTAAACATGATGAAGGCATTGTGGTAGAACAGTTTCGGCACCGTGTCGAGGTAGTCGCGATAGTTCTGCGTGAAGGCGTCTTCCACCTCCACGTTGTGGTTCTTCAGTTCCATGAAGAGCAGTGGCAAGCCGTTAACATAGCCCACCACGTCGGCACGCCGGCGGTAGGTAGCTCCGTGCACCCGCAGTTCCCTGACGCAGATGAACTCGTTCTTTTCGGGGCATTGAAAGTCGATGACCTTTGCCTTCACTTCCTCCTCTTCGCCGTTGGGCTTCTTACGCTTCACGGGTACGCCGTTGCGTATGTAGCCATACTTCTCCTCGTTTATCTGCATGAGCGTCTGGCTACTCTTGTGCTCCGTCATGCGCTCCACGGCTTCTTCCGTTTGCGCCTCGGTGAGCCAGGGGTTGAGGGTGCGCAGAGCTTGCTTGAAATGGCGCACGAGCAGCACCTCGCCGTAGCTCTGGCGGCCCAGCGTGCCGTCAGCGCCCAGCGTCTCGGCATCCCAGGCCATGATGCTCTTCCAGCCCAGTTCCTCTTCGAGCAGCTTGGCTGTACTCTTCTGTATGAGTGTATCCTCCGAATAGTCGTGTGGCATAAGCGGTGATGTTTCTATTTCTTTAATACTACCCAAGTACCGGATTTCCTGCTTCCGATACGATCTATGTAACCTTCTTTGCGGAGACAAGCAATTTCACGCCGTAACGTGGCCATAGAAATCCCAAGTTTCTTTATAAGTTCTTCCCTTGTTATAGATGGTGCTTCCTTAAACATTGCGACCAATGTCTTTTGCCGTTTTGTCAATTCATTTATAGGGTCATTTATAGGGTCATTTATAGGGTCACCTAATACCAACTTGTCACTTGGGAAGTCACGATGGCACAATATATCGATGAGGAAATAAGACCGGCTTTCATCAGTCTCGATAATTGCTTGCGGCGAACCGTTCTCCTTAAGTTTCTTCTGTATAGTAGGCACACCGGTAGCACGTCCTTCTGTCAACTCCAGCTCTTTCAGGAATTCTCCCAGACGACGGTTGCGGTATTTTCGACAACGCAGTGTTTTTGCCTCTTTTATCTGCTCCATTGGGATAGAGCGGTCGGGGCCTCCATGATTCAAAATAGAAATGCGATCGGGCTCGATGGTTATCTCAACAGGTTCACGCTCTCTGTAGTCTCTGTGATAGAGCGAGTTGACCACGGCTTCCTCCAATGCTTGGTAAGGATAGTTGAAGAAACGCAGGGAGTGTTCATCGTGCGTCTGCTTTCTTATCAATTCCTTCACCACATTGGTGCGGAGATAAGTCATGGCCTCTTGTATCATCTGCGGTACAGGTCCCTTGATAGTGGGTAGTTCTATCATGTTGTCGGGGTCATTGTCTCGGCCTTTGGGAAAGACCACGATATCCACCTGTGTTGTACGAAAGAATTTCTCGGGTTGCTCGCAGAACATCATGGCTGCCACATTCTTTATGTAGCGTCTTTCTGCCGGTCCCTCCATCAAGTCCATTTGTTCCAGCACCATGGGCAGGTTGTTCACCAGGTCAGCATCCTGCAGCTTGCTGCCCACTTTTCTCAGATAGTCTTTTACGAGCAGCGGCGAGATGTCGGAAATTTTGATATCCGGATTGCCTCTGTCATCGAAAGGCACCCGGTTTGCCATGTCGCGCAGTTCGTCCAGCTGCTCTCCCTTCGCCTGTATGGAGGATGTGCCATAGCGGATATAGTATGCAGGCTTCTTCAGTTTGGCGTTGACGTCGGTGGGCACGGCGTAAGGGCGGTTGATGCCCGATGGCACCCATATCACCAGTACATTGCGTCCGTCAATTTCCTCCACAGATATTCGCGGCATATAGAGCGGTTCCATCATCTGGTTGTATTGCAGCATCTCGCGCTGTATCTTGTCGAGCTGCTCGTCTGGGAGTCCTTTCACTGGGCGCACGGCCACACCGTTCTTTTCTGCCACACCGACAAGGATGTATCCACCGCCGATATTGTCGAAATCATTGGCAAATGCACAGATGGCGTGGTAGATAGAAACAGGGTTCCATCCTTCCTTAAATTCAATGCGTGAAGATTCCACTTTGCGTTGCTGCAACAGGTCTTCTATGTTTATAGGTAGTGCCATTATCTTCTTTTTTTTATAGTTCTGTCTCGCCCGACATCAGCTTCGGGAGCAAGCAGTCGCTGTACTTTTCTGTATGAGTGTATCCTCTGAATAGTCGTGTGGCATAAGCGGTGATGTTTATTATTTATTCATCTCCAAGCAACCCTCTGATTTCCTTGTCGAAGTCAGAGTCGATGTGCTGGGTGCGATTGAAAATGTCGTATTCTGCCTCGGCTTTCTCTTTTGCTTCGGCTGCAGATATTTTCCCTTTGTCGGGCAGTATCTGATAGCGACGGAAGGTGAGGAACTCGTTCACGCTTGCCGAAAACTGTGACATGTTGAACGTGTTCTCTCGCTCTATGAGGTCTTCTATGTAGTCGAAGAAGCCTGTCACAGCACGCTCCAGCTGGCGGATTTCCTTCTCCTGCAGATAGTTCTTTGCGATGCTGACATCCGACTTCAGCACACGTCCGTCGGGTG
>CAVCAW010000047.1:0-5659 GCA_963600315.1 Bacteroidaceae bacterium
ATCCAACAGAGTACCGGGATTGAAGTTTTTCCATAAATGCCTCTAATTTTGAATGAATCGGCAAAAAGTGAAATTTTTGCCAGGACCAACTCTTTTCGATTAAGGGGGCTTGCTTTAAAAAAAAAGAAAGCCCGAAGAACTATTATAAAAGGCTTCGGGCAGGTGTTTTGTGCTCTTTTGAGTTTCGCAAGACAACAATAATTTGATTACTGTGATGCTCTGTTGATGCTATTCTATCTTCAGTTGTTGCCTTTTGCTTATTGACATGGCTTGTAGACAGAGAGGTGTTTCCTTATTTCTTCTGCACGTTCCGCTGTTAGCGGTTTTACCCCTTCAAGCGGATATTCTAATCCGAGTTTGCGGTATTTGGGAACCCCCAATGTGTGGTAGGGGAGTATCTCTATGCGTTCTACGCACTTGTAGTTTGCTACGTGCTTGCCAAGTTGATCAAGCCATTTGTCGTTGTCTGTCAGTCCTGGCACTACTACATGGCGTATCCATGTCGTGATATCTCGCTCTTCAAGAATGTTCAAAAAATCAAGGCACGGCTCCTGTGGCATTTTCGTTAAGCGCTTGAACAGCTGCGGGTCCATAGACTTAATATCAAGTAGCACAAGGTCTGTATAGTCGAGTACGCTAAGTGCGCTTGGCGTGGTGTATATTCCGCTAGTATCTAGGGCTGTCTGAAAACCCTCTTCCTTGCACAATCTGAAGAATTCTGCCACGAAAGAAGACTGCATGAGAGGTTCTCCACCCGAAACGGTTACACCACCGCTTTTGATGAATGAGCGATAACGCACCACTTCGTCTGTCAGCTCTCTGGGTGTCAACTCATACTGGCATGGTGCGTGCGGATTCCACGTGTCAGGGTTATGGCAATATTGGCATCGCAATGGACAGCCCTGCATAAACGCTACGAAGCGTATGCCAGGACCGTCCACTGTGCCAAATGATTCAACGGAATGCAAGCGTCCTTTCATGCGATGGGCGCTGCTTCTTACATGTCTTGATTGATGGTGCGCGACAAGACGTCGAGTTGTTGCTCGCGTGTGAGCTTCACGAAATTAACGGCATAGCCGCTCACGCGGATAGTAAGCTGTGGATATTTTTCGGGGTGATCCATAGCGTCGAGTAGCAGTTCGCGGTCAAACACGTTGACATTGATATGTTGTCCACCTGTAGGAGTGAAGTATCCGTCAAGCAAGTGTACGAGGTTGTCTGCGCGAGTTTCTTTAGTCTTGCCCAGTGCGCCAGGAGCGATGGCAAAGGTGTATGAAATACCGTCGCGCGAGTGCTGGAACGGCAGTTTGGCAACTGAAGCCAAAGCAGCAACGGCACCCTTGACGTCGCGTGAGTTCATAGGGTTGGCACCTGGTGCGAAAGGTATGCCCTTAGCTCTGCCGTCGGGTGTGGCACCAGTGTTGCGACCATATACTACGTTGGACGTGATGGTAAGCAGACTCTGTGTTGGAACGGCATCGCGGTATGTGCGGTGCTGACGCAGATATTCCATGAATTTCTCAGTCAGGTTCACTGCAATGGCATCTGTCTCGTCGCAGTTGTTGCCGAAAGGTACATAGTCGCCTTCTTCAATCTTATAGTCTACTGCAAGTCCTGTCTCGTTGCGTATGATGCGTATGCGGCAGTGTTTCATGGCGGCTATGGAGTCAGCTACGATGGACAATCCGGCGATGCCCGTAGCGCGCGTGCGTTCAACGTCGCCATCATGCAGGGCCATCTCGAAAGCCTCATAGTCATACTTGTCATGCATGTAGTGTATAATCTTCAGTGCGTTGACATAGGTCTTGGCAAGCCAGCGCATCATCTGCTCGAATTTTGGAATGAACTCTTCGTAGGTGAGCCAGTCGCCAGTGATAGGAGCGAAGGGTGGTGCAATCTGCTTGTCGAGCATTTCGTCGCGTCCACCGTTGATGGCATAGAGCATACACTTGGCGAGGTTTGCTCGGGCACCGAAGAACTGCATTTGTTTGCCAATCTTCATAGGCGAAACGCAGCAAGCTATGCCGTAGTCATCGCCAAGTTCAGAACGCATGAGGTCATCGTTTTCATACTGAATAGCACTGGTGTCGATGCTAACCTTGGCGCAGTATTTCTTCCAAGCTTCGGGCAGACGCTCGCTCCACAGCACTGTCAAGTTAGGCTCGGGTGAGGGACCCATGTTGTAGAGGGTGTGTAGGAAACGATAGTCGGTCTTGGTAACCATTGAGCGACCATCGATTGCCATGCCACCGAGTGAAGCTGTAGCCCAGATGGGGTCGCCCGAGAAAAGGTCATTGTATTCGGGCGTGCGGAGGAAGCGTACGATGCGTAGCTTCATTATCATCTGGTCGATGAGCTCCTGTGCTTCTTGCTCGCTGATTGCGCCGCTCTTGAGGTCGCGCTGTATGTAGATGTCCAGGAATGCACACACGCGTCCAAGCGACATGGCAGCTCCGTCTTGGTCTTTTACGGCTCCGAGATAGCCGAAGTAAGTCCACTGGACAGCTTCGCGTGCATTGCGTGCAGGCTTGGTTACGTCAAATCCATAGGCGGCACACATGGTCTCAAACTGCTTGAGAGCCTTGATTTGCTCAGAAACCTCCTCGCGGTGACGTACTATTTCCTCGGTGAACTCCTGTATGTCAATGCGCTTGAAGTAGCGCTTTTTCTCTTCAATGAGGTTTGCAGTACCATAGAGTGCTATGCGGCGGTAGTCACCGATGATACGACCGCGACCGTAGGCATCTGGCAGACCAGTGATGATATGTGCGTGGCGTGCTGCCTTTATATCATCGTTGTAGGCAGAAAATACACCCTCATTGTGAGTCTTGCGATACTTGGTGAAAATAGTCTTGGTCGCAGGGTCAAGCTCGTAGCCGTATGACTGTAGAGCCTTTTCCACCATGCGTATTCCGCCTTTAGGGAAGATTCCGCGCTTGAGCGGTGCGTCGGTCTGCAGTCCTACGATGACTTCGCTGTCGCGGTCAATGTAGCCGGCTCCGTAGGTGTCTATGCTCTGCGGCAGGCGTGTTTCGGCATCATAGACGCCTTTTTGTCGTTCGATCTCAAACATCTCCGACAGCAGCTTCCACAGGTGCATGGTGCGCTCAGTGGGGCCACAGAGAAAGCTCTCGTCACCATTGTAGGGCTCGTAGTTAGATTGAATAAAGTCTCTCACGTCGATTTCGTTCTTCCAGTTGGAACCCTTGAAATCGGTTTGCAAATTCTGTAGATTCATAATACAGATGTTAGATTAATATTGTGCGGCTTTGTCCGTGGTTGGGGGGCAATGTCGCTTTAGTTTATGGCTTTTTGCAAAATTACAATAAAAAACCAACCCGTGCAAGTAAATCAGGTGCCAGTGACTAGCTGTTGACATACATTACTAATGTAATGAATAGAAAAAGCCAATAAAAGTCCCAGAATGATGTTGAAAAATCCTTTTGGCAGATAGAAGTCTTGCCGCAGGAGTCCTTCGCTGGCTGTGAAGCTTGATACGGTGATGGCGTTTCGGCGGAAATTCAATGCCGTTTCCTTCGGAATGTTTTAGCATTTCGGTGGAATTTGATATTAATTTCCGCCGAAATGCTAGTGGGGTGTGGTTCTAAAATTGTTTTATGGCAAGAGGTGGAGATGTAATGGCGTGGTGATGGTGTGGTATAGTAGAAACGAAAAAACGGGCTTGCGCTAGGATAATGCGCAAACCCGTTTTCTACTGAAGTGCGTATGATTGTTTTAGAATCTTCTAGTTGCCCAAGGACTGTTGTAATGCTTGATGGTGATGACTCCGCTTTCGCGGTCACCGCTTGTTGCCTTCTGTACTGCCAGTGAAATGGCTGTGGCAATTTCGTCGTTGACTTCGCCTTTGGGCTTGGCTGCAGGTGCAGGTTTAGGTGTGCTCGCTGTAGCTGGCGCCGTAGCCTTAGCGCTTGCGGCGGCCTTGGCTTTGGCGAGGTCTGCCTCAAAGCGTTCTTTTGCTATACCGCTCTTGTAGTCGCGATACTGCGATGGGTGCATGGCGAGTTCGAAGAGCTCTTCGTCGTCCTGACCACGATCCCAGCCATTGGCTGCCATCTCATCGATGTAGGTCTGTAGGTCGTCGGGGTAGTTGTCTTGTGGGTTGACATCAGTGAATTCTAAGCCTTTCTTCTTGGCCAATTCTACGATTTCGGGTGCAACCTTGCCTGGCAGCCTGCCGCTCTTGCCAAGAATCATGCCCCAGATAGACTGATCCATCATCGAGTAGCGAGGTTTGCCCATGGAGTCGGCAAGGAGGTTCATCAGTGCAATGTTCTTGACGTACTGGCTGAATGGGGTAACGAGTGGGGGATAGCCTACACGTGGCCATACATAAGCTACTTCGTTGAACAACTTGACAAGAAGTTGGTCTTCGGTGTAGGGAGCAAGTCCCTTCTTGCTGCGGTTGGAGTTGATAGCACTTTCTACACCCTTGAGGTCAGCCATCATACTGCCCATCATGCCGCCAGGAAGACCACAACCGAGCAAGAGTGATGACATGAGCTTGTTGCTCGGGCTCATGAAGTAGCCAAGGAAGTCGTCGATGAACTCTTGTGTGAGTTTGCGTACTTCCATGTAGGCGTCCATGTTGATTTCGGGCACGTCGAAACCGGCATGCTTGAGCATGGATTGTACTGAAATGACATCAGGGTGCACCTTGCCCCATGACAGAGGCTCAACGGCTGTATCGATTACATCGGCACCAGCCTTGCAGACCTCAAGAATGGAGGCCATGGAGAGACCTGGGCCGCTGTGGCCGTGGTACTGTATGATGATATTTGGGTATTTCTGCTTAATCATGGCAGTGAGCTTGCCGAGCATAGCAGGTTGTCCGATGCCCGCCATGTCCTTGAGGCATATTTCGGGAGCACCAGCCTCAATCAGCTGCTGCGCAATGCCGAAGTAGTATTCTGCAGTGTGGATAGGCGAGTTGGTGATGCAGAGGGTGGCCTGTGGAGTCATACCTCCATCCTTGGCATATTGTATGGATGGTATGATGTTGCGCACGTCATTGAGTCCGCAGAAGATGCGGGGGATGTCAACACCTTGTGCGTGCTTTACCTTATACATTAGTTTGCGTACATCGGCAGGCACGGGGAACATGCGGAGCGCATTGAGACCGCGGTCGAGCATGTGTGTCTTGATACCGACTTTGTTGAATGGTGCGGTAAATGCCCGCACTGCCTTGTTAGGGTTCTCTCCGTAAAGCAGATTTACCTGTTCAAAGGCTCCGCCGTTGGTTTCTACTCTCGCAAAGCACCCCATGTCAATTATTGCGGGTGCCACGCGTTCAAGCTGGTCCTTGCGCGGCTGAAATTTGCCGGAGGACTGGAACATGTCTCTGTAGACGAGACTGAATTGAACTTTCTTTTTCTGCATGTTGTTTGCTTTCGTATTTCAACGTGCAAAGTTACTCACTTTACCCTAGAAATTGGTATTTTTGCAGACGAAAAGTGCCCAAGGCGGATTGTTACGCTTGTAAGTTTGCGCACTGTGACAACTGATAATTGCAAAACTGATGATTGGAACGATAGTGAACACGGCAACCATTGTGGTTGGAACCGTTGTGGGGGCGGTGCTCAAGAGAGGAATAAAGGAAAAGTATCGTGAAGCTTTGTTTACGGGGCTTGGCTTGTGTACG